>SXPK01000157.1 GCA_005776365.1 Planctomycetia bacterium | reverse complement strand
TGGTTGCTCTGCAGCAGCGGTTTGTAGTCGAAGGTGTCCACCTGCGACGGGCCGCCGTGCATGAACAAGAAAACGATGCGCTTGGCGCGCGCGGGGTGGTGCGGTTGCCTCGGTCGAAGCGTTGGTTCGTCCAAGACTCGCGGCGTTGCTCGCGGCGTCGCTTGCAGCATGTCAGCGAGCGCCAGCATCGGCATGCCCATCGCGACGTGTCGGAGCCAGTCGCGTCGGGACGCGCCGAGCACGCCCGCACCTGCAAAACTCGATGGGCAGCGGTGCATGGTGGTCCTCTTCAATCGACGAAAACGAACTCGCTGGTGGCAAAGAGGGCCTGGCAGACTCCCGGCCATGCCTCGACATCGGCGGCGTCCGCAAGCCACTGCTGTGCTGCGGCGCGCTCGCGTTCGCTGGGCGGTCGTTGCAAGGCGCGGCGCCAGATCCAGTCGATGCGTCGTGCGGCGTCAGGCTCCGCGATGGTGGCTGCCTCTGCGAATGCTTTGCGTTGTGCGAGGGCAAAGGGGCTGTTCATCAACAGCAGCGCTTGAAGTGACACCGTGCTCTGCGGGCGTTGTTCGATGTGCACGCTGGGGTCGGCGTAGTCGAACACCGTGAACAGCTCGTACATCGAGTTGCGGATGACGGGCAGATAGAGCGAGCGGCGCGGAGCATCGTATCTGGCGCCGTCGCCTGACTGGTCATTGGTCACATAGCCCCGGTTGCCGACCGACAGCAGCGATCCGCCGCGGGTCCGATCGAGCGTGCCTGCCGTGGCCAGAATCGCGTCCCGGACGGCCTCGGCTGGCAGGCGTTGCCGCGACCATCGCCAAAACAGTCGGTTGTCCGGGTCCTGGACTTCGGCGGCATCGTCGGCCCGCGATGCCTGCTGCCAGGTCTGCGACAGCACGATGGTGCGCAGCAGTCGACGGATGGACCAGCCGTCGGCGACCAGGCTCGAGGCGAGTTCGTCGAGCAGTTGGCGATGGGTGGGCTCATCGCCACGTTTGCCGAAGTTCGACTCGCTTCGCACGAGCCCCTCGCCAAAGGCGACTTGCCAGACGCGGTTGGCGGTCACCCGCGGCGTCAACGGGTTCTTGGCGTCAAAGATCCAGCGAGCGAGTTGGAGGCGACCGCTGCCATTGCCGATCGTCAGTGGCTCCATCGCAGTGACGAGCGCCGTCAGCGCGCCGCGCGGCGTCTTCTCGGCCGCGAGCGCGAGATGGTTGCCGCGGATGTGGACAGGAAGGTCAACGGGTTCGCCGTCGGCGATGCAGATCGCCTGCGCGATCTCGGCTGGGACCGCTGCTTGCGCTGCCGACTCTGCGGCCACGAGTCGTTCGCGTTGGGCGCTCGCGCTTGCGGGCAATGCGACCTTGCGGTCTTCGGGATCGAGTTCGAGGAATCCACCAAGGCCATGCAGCAAGCGATGTTCGATGGCCCCATCGCCGCCAACCGGGGGCTGGGCCTTGTGCCGAATCTGGCTGCGGAGCACCTCTGCCTTGCGGGCCAACGCGTTGCGTTTTCCGTCTTCGTCCTTCTGGGCGTCGACATCACGCCAGAGCGGCGATCGACGATCCGCCAGCAGAAATGCAGCATTGCGCACGATCACGGGCGGCACCTCGTCCACGTCGTGCTTCGTGGCGACCGGCATCAAGATCCACCGATCCAAATGCGGGACGTGCGGGCCGAGCGACTCGATTCGGAGCACATGCTTGCCGCCCTCGAGTGAATGCGTCCCCGCTCGCGTCCAAAGCTGGTGCTCAGGTTTCCAGCCGCCTGTCGTGCGGTCTCCGGCGCGAGCTTCGGCCACAATGCCGTCGATCAGGATTCGGAAGGGCCGCGCTTCCTTGGCTGCGAACCTGATGTCGAGCGTGAACTCGCCAGCGTCGGACAAGAACCCATACTCCGCGAACTGCGTCCCCACGGCCGCCGTGTGCACGATGACGCAGCCATCAGCGCCCCAGTGATTCCTGTCAACGGCGAGGTTGGTCAGGTCGGCATCCTCGGCCTGCACTGCGACGATGGCGCCCTGTTGCGCAAATGCTGCTTGTAGCGCCGGCTCGATCATGACTTCGAGGCGCGCTTCGAGTTCTTCTTCCTGCGCCTTGTCGAAGGCGACGAGCGCTTGGTGAGCGGCTTGTGCGCTGCCGACTGCCGCAGCGCGCGCTGCCACTTGGACATCGCTCGCGATCGGTTTCTCGAGCCACTGGCTCACATGGTCGAGGTTCGAGAACGACTTGCTGCTCTTGAAGATGCCTGCGAGCGCGTAGTAGTCGCTCGTCGGCACCGGGTCGAACTTGTGATCGTGACAGCGTGCGCAGCCGAGCGTGAGGCCAAGGAAGGTGCGGCCGACCAAATCGACTTGCTCGTCGACGGTGTCGAGCACGAGTTTCTCCTTGTCCTGTTCTGCCAGCATGCGCGGACCAAGCGCCAAGAAGCCGGTAGGAACGATCCGCTCGCGCGGCGTCGCGCTGTCTTCAGGAGGCAGGCAGTCGCCGGCCAGTTGCAAGGTGCCGAAGCGATCGAAAGGCAGGTCCGCGAAGAATGCGTCGACGACCCAGTCGCGGTAACGATAGGCGTTGGCAAACGCGAGGTTCTCGTCGAGGCCGTTGCTGTCGCTATAGCGCGCGAGATCGAGCCATCGGCGCGCCAGGTGCTCCGCGCACTCGAGGGAGGCCAGCATGCGGTCGACTTCTGCGGCGAACCGTTCTTTGCTGGGGTCGGCGCAGAATGCCTCCACTTGCGCAGGGGTCGGCGGCAGGCCCGTCAACATGGCGGCGGCGCGTCGCAAACGCGTGCGCGGATCGGCCTGCCCGGTGCGCAAGATCTGCTGTTGTTCCAACTTGGCTTCGACGAGTGCGTCGATGCGGGCCGGGCTGACGGCGTTCGTGGCAGGCAGCAGCGGCTGCATGGACCACAGTGGTTCGCTGCAGTCTTGTGCGAGCAGCGGGGCCACAGTGGCCGCGCAGGCGAAGAGGACGGCTTGCATGCGTCGGCGCAGCGTAGCGACTCGCCGTGGTGGTGGCAGAAGCGAAGGCGGCGGAAAATGCAGGAAGTGTGTGCCGCGCGCTTGAGGCTCGCCGCAAGACGGCTACGCCATCGCGCATGCGGTTGCGCTGGATGCTCGTCTGGATCGCCTTTGCGCTGCTTGTCAGCTGTGCGCAGTCGCCGCCGCTTCGTGATGCGGCAGAGTTTGCAAAATGGACCCTTCAGGCAGTTGCTGGCAAACCGAGCCTTCGGGCCGTGTCGGCGCCGAAGCCGATGGTCGTGTGGGCAAGCGGCAGCGGCGGAACCGTCCTGCGCACCGTCGACGGCGGGGCGAGTTGGATGCGCGTGCCACCTCTCGTTGCTGAGGGACTCGATTTTCGCTGCATCGTCGCGTTCGACGAGGAGCGGGCGTTGCTGGCGACGGCGGGTTCGCCCGCGCGCGTCTATCGGACCACGGATGGTGGAACGACGTGGGCCGTGGTGTTTGAAGACCCACGAGCCGCAGCGTTCTTCGACGCGATGGCATTTTCCGATGCATCTCGCGGTTATCTCGTCGGCGATCCGATCGATGGCTTGATGCAGTGGTTCGAGACCGAGGACGGCGGCGCGTCCTGGCGCGCGGTGCCGCCGCCCTTTCTGCCGGCGCCGGCGCCCGGCGAGGCGATGTTCGCCGCCAGTTGCAGCGCATTGCTCGCGCACGGCGATGGTGTCTTCCTGGTGACCGGCGGCGCTGCCTGCAGGTTCCTGCTCTCGAGCGCGCGCGCTCGCGGCTTCACGCAGCAGTCCTTGCCGCTGCTCCATGGCGAGCCATCGCAAGGCGCGTTCTCGTTCGCGCGCTGCCGGGATCGCGCCTTCGTCGTCGTGGGCGGGGACTACCGTGCTCCGGATCGATGCGAGGGCAGTGCATGCTGGTCGGACGACGGCGGCGAAACGTGGCACAACAGCGTCGGCGAACCCGGCTACCGGAGTGCAGTCGTCGCGATTGGCAGTGACGGATTGTGTGTCGCGACCGGACCTGGTGGCACATCCCTTTCCCACGACTTTGGCCGAAGTTGGTCTTCGCTGTCGGCAGATGGCTTCCATGCCCTGGCCGTCTGTGAGGATCGACTCTACGCAGTTGGCTCGGAGGGTCGCATCGGCTCGACTTTCTTGGTCGGCGCGGCGCTTCATCCTGCGCAACAATCGTCAGTTCAGGATCCACTACCCCAATCCCCATGAACCCTCTCCGCACCGTGATCTCGTTGCTCGCCGTCGTCGGTTGCGCAGCCAGCCAAGAGCCGACGTTGCGGCTGATGAGCCTGTTCTCGCAGCACATGGTCTTGCCGCGCGGCGAGACGACGTCCGTGAAAGGTGAAGCGCCCGCCGGCAAGGAAGTGCTGTTGCATGCAGCGTGGCTTGTGGACGCGGTGCGCACGACCGCCGACGCCGATGGGCGGTTTGCGCTGGCGTTGCCCGCGCCCGTTGGCACAGGCCCGTTCCGCTTCGAAGTTGCCTGCGGAGAATCACGCCTCACGGTGGATGACGTGCTCGTCGGCGACGTTTGGCTCGCATCCGGCCAGTCGAATATGGAGATGGCCGTTGGACCAAGCCCCACGGGGCCCCGCGGAGTCGAGAATTGGGAGGCCGAATGCAGTGGCAGCAACGTGCCCCAACTCCGCCTGTTCACCGTGCGACGCCGCGTGAGCATGCGGCCAGAGATCGATGTCGATGGGGAGTGGCGCGTGTGCACGCCAGAGTCGGCGCGAGCGTTCAGCGCCACAGCATTCTTCTTCGGCCGCGACCTCGCCTTGCGTGGCAAGGGCCCGATCGGCGTGGTGGCATCGAGTTGGGGTGGAACGGTCTGTGAGGCTTGGACGAGCGCGGCGGGCCTCGCGGATTTCTCCGAGTTTGCGACTGCCGTCGAACGCGTGCGCGAGTTGGGCACTGATGCGACGCCGCCAGCTCAGCAGAGCGCTCTGTTCTGGTCCGCGGTTCGTGGTTCCGAGTCCGTGCCTGCCGCCAAGCTCGAAGTGGCGATGCCGCACGTCTGGTCCAAGCATGATCTTGTTGCGCATGACGGTGTCGGCATCTATCGCCGCGAAGTCCAGGTGGCGAAGGAGTGGTCCAATCGTGAGCTCCTCGTGCAGCTCGGTCCGATCGACGACATGGAGATCGTGTTGTGGGACGGCAAGCGAATCGGCGGCATCAGCGAGATGGGGCACTGGTCCGAGCCGCGGTCCTATCGCGTTCCTGCTGAGGCAGGAACCGTCGGCTCGCACCAACTCACCGTGTTGGTCATCGATGCCTCGGGCGAGGGCGGCGTGGCGGGCACCGCAGAGTCATTCCGCGTTGGTCCGACCGAAGGTTCTCTGGGCTCGCTTTCGCTGGCAGGCGATTGGTCGTTCGAGAAGGGCCCGTCGTTGCGCGAACTGCCGCAGTTGCCCTTCGCTGCCGCGTCCAATCCCAACGTGGCGACGGTGCTGTGGAATGGGATGATCGCGCCGCTCGTGCCCTTCCCGTTCGCCGGAGCAATCTGGTACCAGGGAGAATCGAACCGCGATCGGGCAGAGCAGTATGCGAGGCTCTTTCCGGCGATGATCCGTGATTGGCGTTCGGCCTTTGGTCGCGAACTGGCCTTCGTCTTCGTACAGATCGCGCCCTTTGGCTATGCGGGCGATCGCGGGCAGACTTTTGAGTTGCGGCTCGCTCAAGAGGCGGCGTTGTCGCTGCCCGGAGTTGGCATGGCAGTCACCACCGACATCGGGGATCCGCGCGACATTCATCCACGGCAGAAGCGCCACGTGGGGGAGCGCATCGCGGCCCAAGCGCGCTGGCTCCGCTACGGAGAACCTGCAGCCGGATTAACGCCGCCGCGGGCGCAGTCGGCCTCCCTGGTCGGCTCGGATGTGGTGGTGTCCTTCGTTGGTGCGGACACCTGGCGAATCGGCAAGGGCGGCCCGTCCGGATTCGAGTTGTCCGGCGCGGACGGTGTATTCCGACCGGCGAGCGCTCGCGTCGAAGGTGCGACGGTCCGAGTCACCTGCGCCGAAGTCCCAGCGCCGACGAAGTTGCGCTACGCGGCCTCCGCGACTGCGATGGCGGATCTGTGGAATGAGTTCGACCTGCCGCTGCCGCCATTTGGGCTCACCGTCGATCGGTAGTTGAGTTTCGTTCGCACCTTCGGGACCAACGCCCTCTTTCCGGCCGTGGTCCGAGCGGATACGAAATCGAGCCCTCGTTGCAGATCCAATGTACGACGTCAGCCTCTTCGACTCGTTTCGTGAGTTCACGCCGGGCCACGTCGCCGTTTCGGACCGCGAAGTTCACATCTATGCGGTGCCGCTCACTGGCGACGCGGACCTGCACTCCGAGTGGCTGTCGAAAGACGAGATCGCCCGCATGGATCGTTTTCGGATCCTGGACCATCGTCGCCGCTACGCGATCGGGCATGGCGTGTTGCGGGTCGTGCTGTCGTGCTATCTGGGCAAGGACCCGGCTTCGCTTGCCTTCGACTACGGTTCCCATGGCAAGCCCACGCTGCGCGGCGAGCCATTGCACTTCAACCTGTCTCACTCCGCGCAACTGGCGATCCTCGCGGTAGCCACTGCGCCCGTTGGTGTGGACTGCGAGAAGCAACGCCACCTCGAACGCCTCGTCGACATCGCCAAGCGACAGTTCTCCAGCGCCGAGCACGATGCGCTCCTGTCGTTGCCAGAGTCGGAGCGGCTGCAGGCCTTCTATCGATGCTGGACTCGCAAGGAGGCCTACGTGAAAGCGCTCGGCCTCGGGCTCGCCGCCCTCGACGTTTTCGATGTGGACCTCGGCCAGACGCCTCGATTCCTCTCGTTCCGCGACGGCGAGAAGCTGGACGACTGGTCTCTCCTGGATGTGTCGCCGGCCGCGGACTACGTCGGCGCCTGCGCAGTCCGTTGTGCGGGAGCCAGGGCCCAGACCTTCCAGTTCCGTGCGTTTTGAGCCGAAAGGCGGGTCACTTCGGTGCTACCGCGATGGCAGCGATTTTCCACTCACGGCCTAGCCCGAGTCCTTCGACGCCACTCTGGGAGAGCGCATGGACGCCGGGGTGCACTGTGGTCCTTTGGGCCAGGCCGACCCGCGTTTGCGGCAGGTCGTCGATGGGATCGGGCGCTGCAGGCTCTGCGAGCACCAACGCCTGGTAGCTCGCTTCGTCGAGTCGGGTCGAGGACTCTCGCACTCGGCCATCGGTGCCGGCGTAGCGGAGTTCCCAGTAGTTCTCTCGCACCAGCTCGAAGGTGAGGCGCGTGTCCTCAGCCTGGATTTCGTAGACGCAAATGCCCGCGCCCTTCTGCACTGCCTGCAGTGGGACGGTGGCAAAGCCGAGCAGATGGAGTCCCGGGGTCTGTTCGCGCAGCCTGTCCCAAGCGGCCGCCATCACCATGCCATCGAGGCCACGTTCTTTGCACAGCGACTCCGACAAGCAGCCGTAGACCACATCAGGACGATCGCGCCGAACCGCTTCGAGGAAGGTCGCCATCGTCGCTTCTGGGCTTGTATGCGCGATCTGGACCCAAGGCGTTTGGTCTGGTCCGCAGAACAGCCTTGCCATCGAGCAACAGCCGCCGAGCGGCGCGAGCAGAAGCGGTAGAGCGAGTTGGAATGAAAGGGGTCGAGCCATGCCTTGGGAGTTTTCTGTGCCCCACAGCTATACTGCTCCGTTCGCGCCGTCGACAGCGAACGCTCTGTCATCCTCCGAACCCGACCGCTTGGTCGGGATGTGTCTTCGGCGCCGCGCCCAATACGTCATGTTTTCCAATACCAGAATGTTTCCGACCCTCGTTGTCGCAGTTGCGTTCTTCGCAGGGTCGACCCTGGCCCAGCAGCCGATCGCCCCGGACAACGGGCCGGTGGAGGCCAAGAAGGACCCGAGCCAGCCTGGCGTGATGGGCACGGTGAAGACCGTCACGACGACTGGGACCGGCGGCAACCCATGGTTCCCATCGACGGAGCAGGACTTTGGCACGCACTACAGTCAGGACACGGTGATCGGGCGCTTCCCATTCGCGAACCCCAATGACGCGGAGATCGAGTGGCGGAGTCTGCAGGGTAGCTGCCAGTGCAGTCGCGCCGTCATCACCATCGGCGCCGACCTCTATCGCTACAGCAAGAAGCCGAACCCGGAAATCCGACGCGTGATCCGCGAAGGCGGCAAAGAGCGCGAAGAAGTGGTGACACTCATCAAAGTCCCGGCCAAGGCAACCGGCGAGATCGAGGTCCAAATGGAACTTGGGGGCGTGCCTGGGCCACGACAGGCCGACCTTGCGATCCACACGACCGACGCGTCGCTGCCGATGATCAAGCTCAAGTGGAGCGCGACCGGCGCCCAGGTCTTCATCGTGACGCCGCAGGAGGTCAACCTGAACCAGATGGTCTGGAACGAGAAACGAGAGTTTCAGGTCACGGTGCAGTCGCCGATCCAGCCCGACTTCGAGATCACTGGGTTTGACGAATCGAACAAGGACTTCACGGTTCGCTACGAGAAGGCGCAGAACGAGCAAGGCGTCGCGACCTGGACGATCTTTGGCACCTACCAACCGAGCAGCGCCGAGGCCCTCGGCGGCGGTCAACTGAAGTTCTTCACCAACGTCCCAGGTCAGACGCAGATCTCGGTGCGGGTCAGCGCCGCGATCCTTGGCCCGCTGGAACTGAAGCCCGGCACCTTCCTGTCGCTCGGCATGATCCGCAAGGGAACGAAGCGCATCGAACGCGCGACCTTCGAGCCCAATGACAACACCGATCTCGACGCCTTGGCGATCAAGCTCGAGAACCTGACGGTGGACCCCAAGTTCGTCGCCACGCGCAAGGTCAAGGACGGCAAGAAGCTCATCGTCGAGCTCGAGGTCTTGGACACTGCGCCAGCGGGTTTGCTGCGTGGCGAGATGCTCGTTGAGCTCAATCACCCCGCTGTTCCCAACAAGAAGATCCTGTTCAACGGTTTCGTTCGCTGAGCCGGGGCACAGCCTGCGCATCGCAGCCTCGACGCGAGCCGGTCGCTTGATACTGTGGTGGCGTTGAGCGCCATCCAAAACCTCAAGAAGGCCCTGCTCGAGGCTGGGGTCATCGACGTCGACAAGCTCGCGCGCGCCGAAGGCACTGCCGCGACCCGTGGTCAGACTCTCGAGCGAGCTTTGGTGGCACTAGGGCTGTGTGACGAGACTTCCGTCTGGCGCGCCCTGGCCAAGGCTCATGGCTTGAAGTTCGTCGATCCTGCGAAGTTTGCCCCGCAGGCAGAAGCGATGAAGCGGGTGCCAAAGGAGCAGATCGTCGCCAACGAAGCGTTGCCCGTCTTGTTCAAGGACGGCGTGCTCTGGGTCGCGATCGACGATCCGCTGAAGACCTTCGTCGCCGACAACCTCGGCTTCCTCGCCGGCTGCACGGTGCAATGTGCGTTGATGCCGCCGGGGGCGCTGAAGGAGCAGATCCGCAAGCTCGGCGGCGCAGCGGTCGGCTCGGCGGCCGCAGGCAGCAAGGGATCCGTTGCCGAGAAGGAGTCGGAGGACGCGCCGATCATCCGTCTCGTGCAGAAGACGCTCGACGATGCGTTGCAGATGCGGGCGAGCGACGTGCACGTCGAGCCCTTCCAGAGTCGCTTGCGGATTAGATATCGCATCGACGGCGGATTGAAGGAGATCGCTTCGCTGGATGCCGGCTTGCTGGCGCCGCTGACCTCGCGCCTCAAGATCATGGCTGGGCTCGACATCGCCGAGAAGCGCAAGCCTCAAGACGGACGCATTGCCATCACCTCGGCAGGTCGCGCGATCGACGTGCGCACATCGGTGCTGCCCGGCAACCACGGCGAAACGATCGTGATGCGCCTCCTCGACAAGGAGAAGGGACTGCTGAGTCTCGATGCGCTCGGGTTCCAAGGACCGGATCGCGACCGTTTCGAGCGTTGCATCTCGAGGCCGAACGGAATCGTGCTGGTGACCGGTCCCACCGGTTCGGGCAAGACGACGACTCTCTATGCCGCGCTCCAGCAACTGAATCGACCCGACGTGAAGATCATCACGGCGGAGGATCCGGTCGAGTTCAACATTCGCGGCATCAACCAATGCCAGGTCCGCTCGCGCATCGGGCTGTCGTTTGCGCGCATTCTGCGTGCGATGCTCCGTCAGGCTCCCAACATCATTCTGGTGGGCGAGATTCGCGACCGCGAGACGGCCGAGATTGCGGTGCAGGCCGCGCTGACGGGCCACCTCGTTTTCTCCACGCTGCACACCAACGATTCGGCGTCGGCGATCACGCGCCTTTGCGACATGGGCGTCAAGCCGTTCCTGGTCGCCGCGGCAGTGCAGGCTGTGCTGGCGCAGCGACTCGTGCGTGTGCTGTGCCCGCAGTGCGCAGTGCCGGTGGAACTCGACGAAGTCGAGTTGCGCAGCATCGGCGTCGAAGTCGGTGTTGGCGGCGGCAGCAGGACGATGCGCGCCGTCGGTTGCCCCGCGTGCGACCACAGCGGTTACCGCGGGCGCCTTGGCATCTTCGAGATGATGAGTCTCGACGAGTCATTGCGCGAGCGCATCTTCCACGGCGAGCCGACAGTGCGACTTCGCGAGCACGCACTCCAGTCGGGCGGCATGATCACGCTCTTGCAAGACGGCGCCAAGAAGGTGCTGGCAGGCAAGACCAGCATTCAGGAACTGCTGCGCGTGACGGCGGCGACCTGAGGCACGGCGAACCGGAACCAAGGATCGAATAGTGATGGACATCCACGCGTTGATGGACCTCGCCTTCAGCAAGGGCGCCGCCGACATGCACCTCTCCGTCGGTCGCAAGCCGGTCTTGCGCCTGGGTGGACATCTGGTGGAGGTGGGCGATGCGCCGCTCAGTGGCGCGGATACAGAATCGCTCGCCAAGCAGATCTGTCCGAGCCGGAATCACGAAGAGCTGCTGCGGGTCGGCACGACGGACTTCGGCGTGGCGCACGGCGACAAGTGCCGATTCCGT
>SXPK01000156.1 GCA_005776365.1 Planctomycetia bacterium | reverse complement strand
GTGGTCCGCGCGAAGACCGTGGTCCTCGCGAAGAACGTGGTCCTCGCGAAGAACGCGGTGCACGCGAAGAACGCGGTGCACGCGAAGAACGCGGTGCACGCGAAGAACGCGGTCCTCGCGAAGAACGTGGCCCTCGCGAAGAACGTGGTCCGCGCGAAGAACGTGGTCCGCGCGAAGAACGTGGTCCGCGCGAAGAACGCGGCCCGCGCGAAGAACGCGGTTTCCGAGGTGACGCGCCGCGAGGCGACCGCCCCGCACGCGATGTTCGCCCCACTCGCGAAGAACGCCCGGCTCGCGAAGAGCGACCCGCCCGTGAGGACCAACCGGTTCGTGCCGAGCGCCCCGCTCGCGACGAGTTCTCGGATCGCGGTGATCGCGGCAATGGCCGCCGCCCCCGCGATGAGGACCGTGGCCCCCGCGGCGGATCGCGTTTGCCGATGAATGAGTTCGAAACGACCGAGACGGACCTCAGTGAGGCACCGCCGCGCGGTCAGGACATCGGCGAACTGGAAGACGCGGATTCGTTGCTCGGCAAGCCCGAGTCCGGCCGCCACTCCCGCGGCCCGCGCCGTCCTCGCCGCTGATCCCTAGGAACGCCGCGGACTGCCGGCGACACCCTCACGACCCTGATCGACTCTGTGTCGCCCAGGGTCGCGTTGTTTGGTGAGGGAGCGCAGATTCGGCCGCGCGCCATCGTCCCGCGTCGTCGCGCCTCTCGTGATGGGGGGCTGGGAGCCTGCCGCTTGGGTTCGAGGCAACGCTCTGGCGCCACATTGGAAACGCTTGCCGGCACCTAGGCCGGACCTCGCGGCTTCGCGCCTGCAACTCGGCGCTGGTTTGCCGACCGGCAGGAGTAGGTCGACCCGGATGGGCCGTTCGCCCCCTCGGAGTCTGCTCAAACCCCATGTGCCCTCATCCCAGATTGGCCGGCCATCGCCACCGGCCACCTGCTCACGTAGGCTTTCGAACCCATGGCGAATTCTTGGCGAGTTTCGGCGTGTGCTTTGATTTGGCCATGGCTGCTCGGCGCAGAAGTCCTGCTCCCCTTGGCTCGCGCGCAGCAGCCGCCCACCGCTGATGGCCCCCGCATCGAAGTCGGGAGAGCACGATCTCTTCTGACGATCGACGGCGATCTCGCCGACTGGGATTGGGGGCCGCAACTGGCACTGACCGAAGGCACCTCGCTGATCCTCAACTCATCCGGTTGGGAAGGTGCTGGCGACGGCTCGTGTGAGTTGCAGTTCGCCTACGACGCGAACCTCCTCTATATGGCGGGGCGCATCCGCGACGACGCTGTGGATCACAGCGATGCCGCAGGCGTGCAGGGGGACCACCTCGACCTCTACTTCGGGCTCGTCGGCGGTGCTTCGGAAGGCTCGGACGTGCAGCAGCAGGAGATTCAGTTCGCGCTCGCGCCGCTGCATCCAGTCAGGCCGTGGATGGTGCTGGATCCGAGGCTGGGCTTGCCGCGGCAAGGCGGCTCGGCAATGACCGGCTTCCAGTTCTCGGCGCAGGACCTCGGCGACGGCGTGCGGTCGTTCGAGGCAGCGATCCCGTTCCATCAGCTCGCGGGCGTGCAACCGGGGCAGACCATGATTCCCTTCGACGTCACCTTGCGCGACGTCGATCCCGGCGTCGACACAGGCGCCGGCCTCCAGCGGACCATCGCGCGACTGTCCTGGACCGGCGTCGATCCGATCGCCGCCAACGTGCACGGGCGCCTCGTGGTGCTCGGTGACGGGCCGCTGGTGTCGGAGTTGCCGGCGCGACTGCTGACTCTCGACTTGCTGGCGGACCTTAGCTACCTGCTGGTGCCGCTTCTCGTTGCTGGCGTGCTCGTGCTGACGCTGCGAATGTGGCCGCGTCTGGGCGCGCGTCGGCGTTGGCTGCGGCCCGCGTTGCTGTCGTGCGGAGTGATCGGCACGGTGTTGGGGCTGATGTTGCCGTCGCTGTGGTCTTCATTGCGCGACGGCGGCCAGCGACGCGAACTCGCGACGTCGGTCGCCACGGTGCGCAACCTCGTCGAGCAGTTGGAGCAAGGGACGCTCGCGAGCTACCGCGGCGCCAGCCGCGATCGTGCGTTCATGGACTTGCTCGCTGGCAAGCCGGTCGCGCGGCAGAAGTACACGAGCTACCGCTTCCTCTCTCAGATCGCTCCCGACGCATTTGGCGGCGCGTTGCGCGAGTATCCCGACGAGGCGTTCCAGGTGCGGCCGTATTGGATTCCACTCGACGGCCAGCGTGCGGAGACCTTTCAGTTCGATCCGCCACTCGAGGGCAAGGAACTCTACGTCGTCCTGGGGCGACCCTTCACTTCCTCGTTGCCGCTGTCGCCGCTCAGCATCGATTCGCCGCAGATCGAGTTGCAGTGGAATGCCGGCGCCGCGGATGCGCGCATCGAGAGCGTCGGCTTCGACGGCACCTTTGTCGCGAGCGGCGTGCTGTCGCGCGAAGCCAGCGAGACCGACTGGCATCGGATTCAGCTCGACGGCCCGTTGCGCACCCTTGTCGTGCGACTCGCGCAAGGCAGCGACGTGCGCCTCGTGGGTCTGACGCTGCTGCGCCAACGCGACGAGCCGGCAGAGCCCTTGTTCCTCGGAACACCTTCGCTGGACGGAGTGCTGACCGATCTGCGCGGCCCGCATCCGCGCGAAGCGGGGCTCGAGTTGGTGCCTGGAGCCATCAAGCGCGTCGAGATCCCGCCGGGGCAGGAGCCCAGCTCGAAACTGTGGTTCTTCTATCGCGCAACCTATCCGGGCGTGCCGACCGCGAATCCCGGCGCGACTGTCGCTGAGATCGTGCTTCACTTCCGCAACGGCGTGCCGTCGCGAACCCTGACGCTCGAGCACCAGGTCAGCATGTTCTACGAGCTCGTCGTGCAGAACACGCGCGACCAGCCGCCAGAGGGATCGCCTGCCAGCATCGCGCTTTCGTGGATCGACGAGCAGAAGGAGCGACATCTCAATCTCGCCTTGCCCGTGCTCGACCTGCCCGCCGGTTCCGAGATTGAAGCGATCGAGTTCCGCAACCTCGCCGATTACCGGATGCGGTTCCGTTCTGTGGTGTTCGGCAGCGACAAAGCGGCGGCGCCGCAGGACCCAGAAGACTCGCCGCTCTTGCGCGATGGTCAGGACCGTCGCCTGCGTGATGACGTGCGTGCGTCGCTCGTGGACGCAGAGTTGACGATCTATCGCGATGGACGGCTCAGCGAATCCACGCTGTCAGCCGCGGACCGACAGGACATCGAAGCGCTGCCCCGCGACGCGGCCAGTCATTCGGACCCCTTGTTGCCCCTCGTTGCGACTGTGGACCACGGGGCCACGCGCGCGTCGGTGTTCGTGCCGCTCGCCGGCGAAGGTTGGGACGGCGCCGTTCTCGGTGTTGCGCGCACCGATCCAGGTCGCGCCGATTCAGTCGTCGCGGCAAGTCGGCTCGGATTGCTGCTGTGTCTGCTCGGCGCTCCGTTGCTCGTCGTCTTGCTCGGTGAGTTGTTGGCCGCGGTCGCCAATCTGCGAGCGCGTTTGATGACGGTGCTGTCGGTGGCGGTGCTCGCGCCATTGGTGATCTTGTCCTTCGTGCTGGCGCAGGTCATCGACCGTGGCCACACCACGGACCAGGAAGAAGCGATGCGTCGGCAGGCGCAGGATGCGCTCGGCCAACTCACGGACCAGATGCAGCGGCTTCGCGCGTCGGCGCAGCAATGGGTGCAAGACCACGCGGCTCTCTACACGGCGCGCACCAGCGCCGCGGCGGACGAAGCCTTGCGCGAGCGAGTCGAGAAGGCGATCCCTGAGTTGCAGCAACTCCTCGCTGGTCAACTGCCGCCGGAGTGGAAAGGAGGCTGCCTCAAGCTCGAGTGGAGCCCGGCGCAAGCGGGTCGGGCCGACCAGAGTCTCAGCACGGTCGCTGGCGAAGGACGGCTCCTCAGTGCCGAAGCGCCCGCCCGTCCGGAGCCTGGCGTCTATGTGCACGGCGGCACGGTTGTGATCGCGGTGCGCAGCGAGAACCAGGTTCGCGGCGGGTCGCTGGCGTTGACCGTGTCACGTCCGCTCGGCTCTGACCTGCTCGGTGCGTTGGCGCCTGGCGCTTCGGTATTGCTGTGTGATCCGCGCGGCTATCCGCTGGAAGTCGCCGGCGCGCGCATCGAAGGCTCGGCCTTGCTCGCGCATGGTCGCGACGTGCGCAGCATGCAGGCTCGCGAGCGTGCGATGTTCGCCGCGCTCGACCAGCGCAAGTGCGTGGTGGACCGCGTGACCTCCGCCTACGGCAACTGGCTCTGTGGCTACGAACCGTTGCGCGACTTGCAGGACACGCCGCGCGCACTGCTCGTGCTCACCCAGCAGGATCAGCCAGCGACACTGGATCTCTCGGTCGGGCGCATCCCAGTGCGTGCGTTCTTCGTGCTGGTGGCCGGATTGCTGCTCGTGTTGTCCGCTTTCGTCGCCTTCGTCGTCAGCGCCCGCATCAGTCGTCCGATCGAACAGATCGAGCGCGGCGCGCACTTGCTCGCGGACGGTCAGTTGGACGCACGCGTGCCGGTTAGCGAGAAGGGTCAGCTCGGCCAACTGGCGCGCACGTTCAACAAGATGGCGGGCGACTTGCAGGGACGACTGTTCGACCTGGAGACGCTGAATCGCGCGATGCGCGAGTTGTCGGCTCAGCTCGATGAGAATCACACGATCGCCGCTTTGCGCAGATTCTGCGAGGAGCACGTGGCCGCCGATCGCGTGCGCATCGCGGTGCTCGATCCGGATGCCGGCAAGCTCGACGTGCATGGCGGCGCGGAGCCAGCGCGCCTCGACCTCGCGCCGACGTTTGCGTTCTTGTCGCGGGCATTGGGACCCTTCTCGTTGTGCCGCATGCCGACCGGCTTCGCGGAGTTGGCGGCGTTGCTGCCCGGTGTCCACAGTGTCGTCGGCGTGCCGATGGTCGTCGGCGGACGGTGCCGCGGCGTCGTGCTGCTCGGCTTTCAGACGCAGCGTCCCGGCGAGCTCGACTTGCAGATTCTCGCGACCGTGGCTGCGCAGGCGGCGATCGCTCTCGACAACGCGCAGCTCTACAGCCACGCGGTGATGGATCCGGTCACGCATGCATGCGCGCCAGACTACTTCCGTCGACGCGTCGCCGAGGAAGTCGCGATCGCGAGTTCGCGTGGAGCGACACTCGCGCTGGTGGCGCTCGGGCTCGGCGACGGCTCGGGTCGGCCTCGTGGGCTCCGGCGTTTTGCCGCGGCATTGCGCGAGCACCTGCCGCGCGGCGGCCTGCTCGGTCACTCTGGCTTCGGCCAGTTCCAACTGTTGGGGCCCGGCAGTGATCGCGCGGCCGGCGAGGCGCTCGTGTTGCGCATCCTCGAAGAATGGCAACGGGTCGTCGAGAAGGCTCCCGAGAGCGACATCGAGGACAAGCGTCCTACCAGCGCGGTCGCTGTGTTCCCGCAGGAGGCAGCATCGGCGGAGCACCTCTTCGAAGTGTTGCGCGACCACCTAGCGTCGGGCTCGACATTGACGCCGGTCGCCGTCGAGGTCGATGCGAGCTTGCGCCGGGCGGGCATCACTGCGTCCAGCCCGGCGATGCACGACGTCTATCGAACGCTGCGTCGCGTCGCGCCGACGGATCTGGGCGTCTTGTTCCTCGGTGAGACGGGCTCGGGCAAGGAGGTCTTGACCAACCTGCTGCATCGCTGGAGCCGTCGTGCGGGTGGCCCCTTGGTCAAGGTGCACTGTGCTGCCCTGTCCGAAACCCTGCTCGCGAGCGAGTTGTTCGGCCAC
>SXPK01000013.1 GCA_005776365.1 Planctomycetia bacterium | reverse complement strand
GATCCAGCTCGACAACAAGCTCGGCGGGCTCACGGTGGAATTGCTCGCGAGCGCGCTCGGACAGGCCCAGCACGGCCGCATCCACATCCTGCGCGAGATGCAGAGGACGATCACCGCCGCAGCCGAGCCGTCGCGCTTCGTGCCGCGCGCAATGCGGACGTCGATCCTGCCGGACTCGATCGGCGCGCTGATCGGAGCCCGCGGCGCCAACATCAAGAGCATCACCGAGCAGACCGGCGCCAAGGTCTCCGTCGACGACAGCGGCGCGGTGCTCGTCTACGCGACCGATGGCCACGCAGCCAAGACGGCGATGCAGCTCGTCAACCGCGCAGCGGGCGTGCTGAAGAAGGGCCGCTGCTACCGAGGCACCGTGACGACCGTGAAAGACTTCGGCGCCTTTGTCCGCGTCAACGCGGTCAACGAAGGGCTCGTGCCCGTCGAAGAACTCGACGACAAGCCCGTGCGCCACGCGTCCGACATCGCGCGCGAAGGCGAGGAGATGATCGTCTGCGTGCTCGGCGCCGATGACCGCGGCCGCTTGCGGCTGTCGCGACGGCTCGCGAAGAGCGCGGGCGACGCACAGATCGAGTTCTGAGCGGAGCAGCGCGGAACGCATCCGCGCAAGATCGCGCCCGCGGATCGCGCGGAAGCCAGGACTGCAATGAGCCGCGAGCGCGGCCAGCGGACAGATGGCCCGTCGCCATCCCGCCGTGGCGACGGCTGATCCGGCACAGATCGCCGTGAGCCGCCGCATGCGCTGCGTTGTCGTTTCGTTTCGAGACGCAACGAAAGAGTGCGCGCACGCCGAGATCCTCACCGCGTCGATATGCGGCAAGAGACTTACGAATCACGGACGACTTGCTGATGCTTCGATCCCCGTTGCTCATGGTTGGCCTCGCGCTCGGCGCGACGGTTGCGGCCCTTTGCCTGTTCCAAGGAGAGGCTTCGCAACCGCTCACGCGCAGCCGCGCCGAAGCGCCACGCGCTGAAGCAGCGCCGCGCGGTCTTGCGCCTGCCACCGGGTCCGCTGAGCCCGTCAAACACAAAGCGCCCGAACCAAAGGTCGCAGACGCGCGCGCAGCCCAAACGCCATACGACGCCGCCAAGAAGCGGGGCAAGAGCAAGCAAGACACGCCGGAAGAGCCCGCGCCGCCTCACTGCGTCGTCTCCGGGCGCTGCGTGCGCAATGGCCAACCGATCGTCGACATGGACTTCGTGCTCGCGCCAAGGAGCGGCAAGGGCCGTCGCCAGAACCTGCGCACCGACGCGAACGGCTGGTTCCGTCGCGGCCTTTCCGGCGTCGGTGACTTCGAGTTGCGGGCCGTCGGACCGGGCCTCTCCGCGCACCAACGCACCTGGAACGTGACCCTGACAGAAGGCGCACCGTGCGAGCTCGGCGACCTCGAACTGCGGCCGCGAGTCGCCGTGCGCGGCAAGGCGATGCTGCACGATGACGCCTGCGCCAATGGCGCCGTGGTCACGTTGCGCGATCAGGAAGGCAACCAGATCGGCGTCGCCGACGCCGCGGACGACGGATCCTTCGTGTTCTACGACGTGCCCGAAGGCGTCATGCGCCTGTTGGCGACACGGGACGGGAAGTCAGGCCGCGCGCGCATTGCCGTCGCGGACAAGGTTGCGGAGTTCGCCGTCGAGTTGCGCCTGCGGCAGGAGGCCGCGATCGCGTGGACACTGCGCGATGATGACGGCCGCGCCCTTGGCGGGGCGCGGTTGCGCGCGAGCGACGACGACCTCGAGGTCGAGGCCAAGGCCGATGAACTCGGTGTGGTCGCGATGACAGGGTTCGTCGGCGGCCGCATCCGAATCGAGGCAGATGGCTGTGCCCCGATCGAGGTCGAGGTCGAGACGACGCAGAGTGAGCGCCGCATCGTGCTCGCTCGCGTGCGCGAGTTCCGTGGCAAGGTCGACGAGGCAGCGGCCGACGCCGAGGTCCGAATCGGCCGCGCCGAGGGCGATGATGCGATGCCAGAGGCCGCGCGCGCTGCTGCTGCGACTGCAACCAGAGTCGCCGCCAACGGCACGTTCATGGTCACTGGCCTGGTCGCCGGCCGCTACACCGTTCGTGTCGCGAGCAAGACTGGGTGCACAGAGTTGCGCACGTTCGCGCTGCCCGATGAATCGTTCGTCGAACTGCCTTGGATCAAAGGGCGCACCGTGGAAAGCATGGTCTGCGACGAACGTGGGGAGCCGGTGCCGTTCGCGCGCGCACAAGCACAACGCGCGGACGCAGCGGCGCGCACCTTCCGTGCCGATGCCGACGGCCGCCTCATCGTGCCGACCGACGACATCCGCTCGCTCCTGTTGACCTGCGCTGGCCACCTGCCGGCGCAGATCGATCTCGCGACCCAAACCGAAGCGCAACGACTCATCACGCTCGAGCGCGCAGCTTCGATCGAAGGCAGGGTCGCAGACTTCACACCGAGCCCGCCGTTTCAGTTCGACGTCGTCGCCTGGAACCAAGGCGAGGACCCGCGGCACGCCAAGCCATTGTCGCTCGATGCCGACGGCTCGTTCCAAAGCGGCGACGTGAAGCCTGGCGTGTGGCACGTCGCGGTGCGACGCAAGGACCGCACGCACAAGGGTCCAAATGCAGGGGCCGAGCCGCTCGATGCGCCTTTGCTGGCCGAAGGCATCGACACACGCACGACGATGGTCGTCGATGCGCGCGGCGGCGAGCGTGCCCGCGTCCTGGTGCCAATGCTGCCGATTCCGAGCATCGATGGCGTCGTGCTGCGCAAGGGCAAGCCAGTCGCCGGCGCCACGGTCTTCCTCGTCGCGCACGGTGCGAGTTTGCCTGGCGGACTCGCGGGCCACGCGCTGGGCTTCGATCACATTGCCGCCGCGCGTCACTGCGCGCGCGCCACAACGGATGCCGAGGGCAAGTTCCGCGCGTTCGCGGCCAAGCCCGGCAGCTTTGACCTCCGCGTCCGCGTCGAAGGGCAGCCGTTCGCGACCGGACCCACGCAAGTCGATCTACGCGCTTACAGCGATATCGCGACGCTGCGGCTCGACTTGCCGACCGCCGTCGTGCGCGGTCGTCTCGCCACCGCAGCCAAGTCCGCGCTCGCGATGCTGGTGCGCACCAATGAGGCGTCGCGCGACCCGTTCCGCGTCGACGAAGGCCCGGCGGAGACACAGTGTCGCGTCGCGCAACGCATCGCCGATGACGGCATGTTCGAGTTTCCGTGCGTCGCGCCGGGCGACTACGTGCTGCGCTTCGTCGTCGGCGACCGCATCGTGCGGCAACGGCTCGTGCACGTGCAGGGACAGCCAGTCGAAGTCGGCGAAGTGCCGGAAGCGCCTGTGGCCAAGCCAGCGACGATCGAACTCGGCACGACGCTCTCGGTCGGCTCGACGGCAACGCTACTCTCGCGCCTGCCCGACGTGCCGGGCGGCGCATTCGCGCGCCGCATCCAGGCTGCTGGATCGCGCCTGCGGATCGAAGGAGTGCCTGCGGGCCCATACCTGCTCGTGCTGCACGACGGCAAGTCGCAGATCGGGGAACCGCAGCCCTTCGAGTTGCGCGGGGACGGCGCGACCGTGCCCGACCGCCTCGCATCTCGCTGACCTCGTGCTTGCCCGGCGACGGCGCACGTGGGAAACCACCTGCATGCCATCGTCTGTGCCGGGCGCGACTGCCGCGCGCCACGAAGTTCGTCCGCGCCTCGCCGTGCTGCTGAGCGGCGGCGGCCGCACTCTCGTCAACCTCGTCGGGCGCATTCGGCAAGGTCGGCTCGCAGCAGAAATCGTCTGCGTGATCGCGGACCGACCGCAGGCGCTCGGCCTCGTTCGCGCGCAAGAGGCTGGCATCGACCACGAGTGCCTGCGCGACAACGCGGCGATCTGGGAACGCATCCGTCGCGCGGGCGCCGACATGGTGCTGCTCTGCGGCTACCTTCGCTTGCTGCCGATCGACCCGCAGTTCGTGGGCCGCGTGCTCAACATCCACCCGTCGTTGTTGCCTGCCTACGGTGGCAAGGGCATGCACGGCCACCACGTTCACGAGGCCGTCCTCGCCGCGCGCGAGTCAGAGTCAGGCTGCACGGTGCACCAGTGCACGGATGAATACGATCGCGGGCCGATCGTCTTGCAGCAGCGCGTGCCAGTGCTGCCGATCGACACTCCGGACACGCTTGCGGCGCGCGTTTTCGCGGCCGAGTGCGAGGCCTATCCCCAGGCGATCGAAAGTCGGTGGCGCGAACTGGCAGCGTCGCCGCGCTGACAAGAACGCGGTCAGCGTTGGACGAAGCGACCGTCGTTCTGTTCTGCGAGTTGCTTCAGGAAGTCCGCGCCGACGCCGTCGCCGGTGTAGACCGCATGGATGCGCACGTGCAGGTAGCGATTGGCCTGGCGCACGGCTTCGAGAATCTCGTCCTGGTCACGCACCGCGCCTGCGGTAGGCAGTCCGTCCGACAGGAAGAACACTTCATCGACTTCTGACTGCGGTTCCTGACCAAAGCGCAATCCTTCGAGCGCCAGCGCGGCGACGAGCGCGGCATGAACATTGGTGCCACCCCCAGGCTGCAAACGCGACAGCAGGTCGATGAGCGCGCGCGTCGAGTTGCGCGATGGCTGCAGCATCGAGGCGTTCCATGACTTCACACGATCGTCAAAGGTGACGAGCCGGAAGCGGGACTCGTCCGGCATTGCTTGCACCGCCTGGACGAGTTGCTGCTTGGCGGCAGCGAGCCGAGTGGTTGCGCGCGCGCGCCGAGTCGTGGTGCGTCCGTCATCCTCGGGCATCACTTGCGCGTCCATGCTGCCGGAGGTGTCGACGACGAACACGACGTTCTGCCCCTCGACTGCAATGCCGAAGAACGAACTCCTGGTGCTGACCGCGCCGCGCGTGTGCGGCAGAGTCTTGGGGATCCGCACGTTGTCCTGTTCCTTCGCCCAGAACGCCCGCCAGCCTTCGACGTCATCGATCGGCAGGATGGCTCCGGTCAGCCCGCGCAGGCATTCGTAGCAGCGGGCAGCAAGCCGAGGCGAAGCGCTCTTGTTGACTGCGTCGGCGAGCGCATCGGACGGCGTGCGCCGACCGAGGGCCTCGATGAGCGGCTGCACCGCAGCGCGATCGGGGAAGGTCTCGACGAAATCGAGCAAGTCCATGTCCGTGCGCCACCCTGCCTTGCCAAAGCGTCGCATCGCGGCCGCGACGACGCGCTCTCGTTCTTCAACTTCGAGAGCGTCGCCATGCGCGAGCAAGGTGCGACGAACGGCGCGGACGACCGCCTGCGCAACCACCGGATGCGACTCGGTGCCGAGCGCGCGCAGCAACACCGACAGGGACTCGTTGCGTCGTTGCGCGTCGATCGCTTCGACGCCGGCGAGCCGAACGCGCGCGTCGCCGTCGTCGAGCGCGCTCTCGATCGTGCTGCGGAACACGGGAGCGCCGCGTTGCCCGAGCAATCGCAGCGCCGCGACGCGACGCGCAACATCGCCTTCTTGCTGGTCTGCTGACGCTTCACGCAAGTCCGCGAACAACGGCACACGATCCCCCGCCGCAGCGCGCAGCACCAGATACCAAACCGACGGGCTCTCGACGCGCAGCAACGCCGTTGCGCCGATCTCGCGCACCGCCGCAGCATCGCGGTCGACCAGGCCCTTGTCGAAGCCAGCGGCAGCAACCGCGAGCAAGGCCCCGCCGATTGCCTCATCGGCGTCGAGCTCGGCGTAGAACGTCAGCTTTTGCAGCGCATCGAGGTGCAGCAGCGACCCGCCATCGCGCGCACTGAGCAACTTGCCGGCGCGCGCCGCCCGCGCATAACGTGGCTGCAGGCTCGAGTCCTCCTGCAGCGTGCCGCGTGGGAACAAGTCCGAGCGATCATAGTCTTCGACCCAGAGCACGATCGAGCGAGCGATCGCCGCGCGCCGTTCCTTTGCCGCGTCCTGCTGCGCCGCAGCAGGCGACGCGAGCACGCACAAGGTGGCGATGGCGGCGAGTAGGCGCATGCAGTGGGGACGCGCCGCGGCCGTGGCGCATGGCAGAGCATACGTCAGTGCGTCCCAACCGCGCCCCGCCGGCGTGTGGACGCCCAATCGCGACTGCATTGCTGCGGTCAGGCACGCGCGCGACGCAAGGACGATGGGGCCTGCAGTCGGTGGTCCTGCAGCCTGCGACTCAGCAGCACGCGGCTTCGGTCTGCGATTGCGCTCTGCCCATGGCCCACGCCCTTGCGCTTTTCACGGCGCGGCCCATGATGCGCGCGCCAACTCGTGGGGGCGACCGGCTTCGACCGGATGCTGTCACGGCCAGCGTGGCGTGCCGAGGTCCGAGGCCCTCGTAAATCCCTTCGGAAAAACCAAGTGCCAACACGCACTACTCCCTCGCTGCCTAATTTAGTGTAGCGAGCGACGAGGTCCCTTCGCCTGCGGGGGGCTGAGTCGACACACAGCAGGCTGGCCCCGCGCGGCTGCTCGGCCCGCGCGCGGTGAGACACAGTCGAGCTGGCTGCCGCAGATCTCTGGTCGCTGGAGCTGAGGCAGCGAGACCAAACAGCAACCTACGCACGTAGAGGCGTTGGTCGGGGTATCTCGGGACGCGGGGTCAATTCCCGCCGCCTCCACCATCTTCGACAGCCGGCAAGCCCAGGAACCATGCGGGTTCCAGCTTGCCGGCGTTTTTTGCCAACCCTTCCCGTGTGGGTCCGCGTGTGTGTCGGCCACCGGAACGCTGCCTCGAAGGCGCGGGCTGGCCGCTGGGGCTGCCCTGGAACGACGCGACCCGCTTCCCCACCTTCGCCGGCAAGCTGAGGGGGAACCGGGTCGCTTTCGGGTGCTCGACGTCGGACGGGCTCCGCACCGGGAGTGCCCCGTCGGACACCCCGCCGCGTGGGCACGGGGGTCGAGATGCACGGTAGCGCGACCTGCACCGCCCCTGCAAGCGCCGGCGCATCGACGACGACGCGACCCGCTCGCAGCGAACGCCACCTGTGGGTGCCGCGCGACCTGGGCAACGCCGGGCTGCTGCTCGCCCTCGTGCTCGACGGCGATCGCTGGCCGAACAACGCGACGTGCACCGCCAACATGCTTGGCGTGACGCCCGAAGCCGTCCGGCGGTGGCGCGGATGGCTCTCCGCCGCCGGCCTGATGCTCGTCGATGGCTCGTTCCTGGTCGCCACCGAGGCAGGCCGGGAGTGCCTGGCGCACAGCGACCCCCTGCCACGCGCGCTGCTTCGCGGCGCACGGCCGACGCCGAAGGAGCTGCGCGCCTGCGCCGCGATCTACGGCGAGTGCATCGGCTGGCGTGCGGATCGTCGCGGAGTTCGATCCGACGCCGACCGTGCCGCCGCCCTGTGCATTGGCCGCGCCACGGTTGCCGAGGCCCGCCGGCTGCTGGTCGCTCGCGGGCTCGTGAAGCTGGAAAAGGTGCAGCGTGGCCGTGCCCGGCTCGTCCGACCGCGCGCCGAACTCGACGCCAAGGGCAAGCCGGTCGGTGCCCACGGCTCGCCGCTCTGCGAACTGGCCCGGCAGCGCCTCGCCATCGCCGCCGAACGAGGCCGAAGCGGTGCCAACGGTTCGAGCAGTGAAGGTGCCAACCGTCTGAGCCACCCCCATCAGGTTCCTTCGGAACCCTTCCTCATCAGGGCCGAGAACGGCCCGGACCGGCAGGATGGCGCGGCTCCGCCTGGGGCGAGGGATGAACAGACCAGCAGCGCGCACGACGCGGCGAACGCAGTCGCTAGGCTGGCACGGGTCGCACAGGGCGGTGGCGACGTTCTCGCCGAACTGGCGCGCCAGCGGGCCGAGCAGAACCCGCAGCAGCAGGCCGAGCACGCGCAGGACCGCGAGGCATCGACCCGGCAGCGGGCAGAACGGCTGCTCGCCGACGGGCCGCGCCTGAAACGCGCCACCGACAACGGCCGCACCGCCGACCTGCTCGCCGCGTTCGGCGTGTTCGACCACTGCGACCGGGTGCCGAAGCACAGGGCCGAGTCGCTGCTCGACCGTCGCCGGCAAGGGCTCGCCCTGCGGCTGGCGAAGGTCGCTGGGTCCACCTCGCAAGCAGCACTGATCGTCGCGCAGATCGGCGCTGCCGCGGTTCGCTGGGGAAAGCTGCGTTCACTCGGCGCTCTCGTCGCGAGTCGCCTGGTGAGGTTCGTCGCCGACGCCAACCTCGCCGACGTCGCAGGTGACTGGGCCACGCTTGACGCGAATGCCATCGCAGCAGTCTTCCGAGGTGAGCGACCCGCTCCACGCATCCGTGGCGAACGCCGGGGGGACGCCCCACCGATGGCGAAGGACCACGCGGGCCACCCACACGTCCGCCGCTTGCGCTCGCTGATCATCGGTGCAGCGCAGGCCGGTGACTGGCGTGCTCTACGGTGCGCTCTCGGCGAGCCGATCGCCCGCGAACTCGGTCTCGACTCGCGCGCTGTCTCCGAGTGGTCAGGCGTCCCGGAGAGAAGCATCCTGGTTGGGCTCACGGTTGCCCGCGAGACTGCATCAGCGAGATTCGATGCTGACCGGAGGGCGCTCGGATGAATCCCGCCCAACGCGTCGCACGGTGTTCCGTCCCTGGCGCAAACTGCGCGCGCGGGGCCCGCTGCGACCGTCAGCAAGCCTCTGCGCCACTCCTGCACACCAAGGGCGGCAGCCCCACGAGGCGGCCAGACAGATGCGGCGCAGCCGCACCTCTGGTGAAGGAGAGGCCACGAGTTGCATCGAACGAACTCCACGGAGGCGCCGTGGGACCGCCGGCCGCCCCCCACCTTCGCGGGTCCCTACTCGGGGGGCAGTGCCCCAACGAGGGGCGTGTGCCGACACCTCTCCGAGATCTGGGGACCCTTTTTTGCCAGTTCGGCCCCGGCCCTGAAGGAGTGACTGACCACCCATGAACAAGCGAAAAGACACCAAGTCGAAACTAACCGACCACGCCCTGGCGGCTGCCGCCGGAGTCGCCGAGAGCACTTGGCGCGTGCACAAGCAGCAGGGCGCGCCGCGTCCTTGCAACGGAGCAGATGTGGTTCGCTGGGTCGACGCATACTCCGCATGGCGTGCCGAGCGCGCCCGTAGGCCCGGGCCGGCCGCGAACAGACGCAGCGACCTGAGCAACCCGAAGCTCTCACACTGGAGCACGGAGCGCATGAGATGGCTGGCCGTCAGGAACCGCACAGCAGCGCTGCGCGAGATCGGCCAGCTCGTCTCCCGAGATGAAGTTGTCGAGTTCGCCGGCAAGGCCTGCCACACCGTCCGCACAAGGCTGGAGCAGATGGTGCAGAAGCTCGGCAGCCGCTTCGGCGACCAAGTGATGGACGCTGTCGAGCAGGAAGTAGACGAGATCTTGACGTCGTTCTCCCGAAGCCTCGATCCCGCAGATCACGGGATCCAATCGCCGGAGGGAATCGCCGAAACAGGCAACACCATGCGCCCGCATTCGCCGTGCACGGCGTCCCTCTACGACGCGGAAACAGCCGCCGACATCCTCGCAGACGATCATCACGTTAAGGATGAACCTGAGATGAGGGCACCACGCGCTCATTCCCGCGCAGACTGCATCAACGATCAGGGGCCGGACGCATGAGTCTCTCGGCGTCCCATCACCCCCCGACCTCTTCCTTCGACACTCCATGAGCCCGCGGCTGAACAACCAGGAGGAGACTGGCCCGGGTGAACCGTTCGCCGCAGGCAAACGGGGTCTCGAAGCCGCTGGACGCGCGAACGCTTTCGCTCCAGGCACCGGGCGGGCACAGGAAGCGCGCGCCACGACTCCGACAGGCGCGAGAACGAGCTGTGCACCTGCGCACCCCGCTGCTGCCGTCTACGATCGCGGCATGACGGACCCGAAGGACTTCCCTCCCCCTCCGAAGGCGACCGGTGCCGACACACTGCATGCCGTTGCCCGCGCTGGCATCGGTGCCGTTCCCGTGGTCGGTGGCCCTGCCCTCGAACTGCTTGCGCGGCTGTTCTCGTCGCCCATCGAACGGCGGCGGGAGTTGTGGTTCGAAGGAGTTCACTCGGCGATCGCGGACTTGCACGCGCGCGGCGTGGACGTAGCCGCGTTGAGGGACAACGACGACTTCTGCAACCTCGTCCTGGACACTACCGCCGCCGCGATGCGGACGCACCGCGAGGAGAAGCGGAAGGCACTGAGGAACGCAATCACGAACGCCGGGCTACGGGGCACGTCGGGCGACACGAGGACCCGCGTGTTCCTGCGTCTGGTCGACGAACTCGACGTGCACCACCTGCTCCTGCTGCAACTGCTGGCCGATCCGGCCGCGTTCTTGAAGGTGCGCAACTTGCCGTTCCCTGGGCCAGCACCCGATCCTTACACCGAGCGCGATGCGTTGACGACGCACCAGTCTCCGCGCTCGCTGCTCTCGATCATGAAGAACGTGCTCGGCGACGCGCTGCCCTACGAACTGCGCGACATCGCATTCGAAGACTTGGTGCGGCGCGGCATGGTGGACCGCGAGACGAAGTTCGGTACGCTGTGCATCGCCGGCAAGACGCTCGCCTCTCCACTCGGCTGCGAGTTCGTGCGGTTCATCGGCGAACCGGTGCTTCTGCAGGCTGAGGGCTGACCTGCGGGAGTGGACCAGTTGTGCTGTGCTTCGGCGGCCGGCCGGTGTCTACGCGACCTGCGCCATCCATGACGGAGCCCCCTCGCCGTCGAACCGTTGCGAAGGTGGGGTGCGCGTCGCTACCGTTATGCAAATGGGCCAGCGGAAGAGTTCGACATCCAAAGCACCGCAGACCGTCAAGAACGCCGTGCACGAGTTCAGGAAGCACCACGAGAAGGTGGACCGCAGCCTGAAGTTGGTCGCGGAGAGTGCGCGGCACCTGGAGAAGGCGTGCGGCGGTGACGGCAAGGCACTGATCGCGCAGCTTGTCGCGGAGGTCTCTCCGCGATGGTCTGCTGCTCGCCTCCCGAAGCACGGGCTGATACCGGCAGTAGAGTTCGCTGCCACGGCAACGCTCGTTGCCGTCCTGGCCGCCTTCGAGGAACTTGGCGTTCAGCTTGCGAAGGCAGGGAGCATCACGCTGCCTAACGGGGAAAAGCAGACGCCGGGGACAACGAAGGCAGGAGTGATCGCCAACGCGATCCTCGCAGCATCGAACCCTTCCTCCCAGGATCTGGCAGTCCTGGTGAACTACTTCGGCAGGATCCGCAACGCAGTCGCACATGCCGACAAGACTGTGACTCCTGACACCGCGGTTGCCACTGCGTCCGCCACCTACAGCAGGCGACACAGGAACGGCCTCCCTCCCTTGCCCACTTCCGCCGGGCACCTCACCTGCGAGCAGGCGATCCTGGCCAGCGCGCTCTGCCTCAAGCTTGGCGAGTCCTTGCTGTAGTCGTTGTCGCGCTCGGCCCGCCAACGCTTGCGACGCAGGCACGCCGGGCTTGGTTGCTGCGAATGGCCGAGCGCAAGGACAAGGGCTACCGAGCAGACTCCGCGCAGTTCTTCGTGGCCGGCGAACTGTACCGCCGGCAACTAGTCGCCGTTTTCACGATGGGCAACTGCCCGAACACGAACATCCTCGTGAGCAACGCGGGCGGCACGCGGTTCTGCCACGTGCAGGTCAAGACGTTTGTGCCCGGGAACAAGACGGTCTCCGTCGGCATGAAGTCCGAGCGCGACTTCGGCCCGTCCTTCTTCTGGGTGCTGGCCGGCATCCCGGTGCCAGACTCGGGAAAGGCGTTCGAATTCTACGTGCTGCCGTCGGCGGAAATGGCCAAGGGCGTGTCGGAGAGATTCAAGCTGTGGGCCTCGACGCACGACATCAAGGGGCAGAAGCACGACGAGACCACGAAGATCCGCACGATCAGGCTGCCACTGCACGCAGAGCCGAACGGCTGGACGCTGGAACCCTACCGGGGCAGGTGGGATCGCATCGTGCAGGCGCTTCAAGCGTGACGGTCACAGCCCCGATATGCGTAATGCTCATGCACGTTTAGTGAAAATGGGCTTAGATAACTCGCATTTTGATGCGGTTATGGAGCATCTAGGCGCGACCCTGGTAGAGTTGAATGTTCCAG
>SXPK01000155.1 GCA_005776365.1 Planctomycetia bacterium | reverse complement strand
TGAGGCACACGCCGCCGAGGTTCTCCTTCTCCACGATGGCCGTCTTGAGGCCGAGCTGGGCACAGCGGATCGCGCAGACGTAGCCGGCAGGGCCGGCGCCGAGGACGAGGACGTCGTAGGTCATGATGGGTCGATCGCGGGGCGTGGAACCCCGTTCTGGGCCGAACAGGATAGGAAGGTCGCCGCGGCTTTCCAGCGCATGGACTGCCGCAGGGCGCGCATGTCGCGCCGCCGGAACGCGCGGGCGGTCGCGGGCGTGGCGGCGACGATCTGCACGAAGTCGGCGAATCCGGAGCCCTTCTCCCTCCTGTTCGTATCATGCCGCCCCGCATGGAACTCCGCCGATCGCCGTCCTGGCTCCTCGCAGTGTCTGCACCAAGCGCCAATGGCTGCGACCGGTCCATCAGGTCGATTCTTGCGGCTCGCACAGGGAGTGAGGTCTGCGCCTCCCGCTCCATGCCCGCTGCAAGTCTCCGGCGGTCCTTGCTCGCCATGGGCAGACAGCGCTGCCTGAACCCAATGCTGGTCCTGCTGGTCGGCGTTCTCGCATTCGCCAACGCAGCCTTGGCGCAGGGCGCTGTCGAGATCCAGACCCGACTCACGCCGCAGCCCGCGCAACCGGGCGCGGAGGTCACGCTCGAACTGACGGTGACCGTCACGCCTGGCTACCACGCCTATGGCACGAAGGAAGAGACCAACGTCCCCGTGCGCGTCGACGACTGGAAGCTCGAAGGCTGCGAGCGCAGCGGTGAGGCATCGATCCCTTCCGGCAACCTGAAGTCCGCGTTCGGCGTCGATTCCTATCCGCTGCCTACGACCTTTCGCATCAGCCAAAAGCTGAAGGTGAGCGCGAGCGGCACGGTCGAGGGCGTGCTGCACTACCAACTCTGCGACGAGAACTCGTGCGACATGCCGACGCAGCAGTCCTTCGCCGCGAAGGTAGAAGTCGCGAGCGGCGGCACGCAGCAGCAGCAGCCTGTGCCGACGAAGAACAAGATCGTCAGCAAGGATGGCCGCGTCACTCTCGTGCTCACCGGTGCGCCGCAGTCTGCGCGCAAGGGCGAGACGGTGGAGGTCGCGCTCGACGTCACGGTCGAGGCCGGCTTCCACGCTTATGGCACCAAAGAAGAGACCAACATCCCGGTCGCCATCAAGCCCGAGAAGCTGAAGCTCACGGGCCTGCGGCGCGAAGGCGATGCCAAAGTCCCACCGGGTGAGGAGAAGGAAGCGTTCGGCATCAAGACCTATCCATTGCCGCAGCAGTTTCGCGTCACGCAAGTCTTCGTCATCGAGGCGGACTCGGGAGCCGCGCGGGTCGAAGGCGAATTTGCCTACCAGGTCTGTGACGAGAACGGGTGCGAGATGCCGCAGTCGGTCGCGTTCGCGCAGGACTTCGCGATCGAGAAAGGCGCCGCGCGGACTGGCGGCACTGCGATTTCCGCGACATCGCCGTCGGCCGCTTCCACCGACGAAGAGGACAACTCGCTGTGGGCCCTGATCCTCGCGTGCATCGGCGGCGGCCTGTTCGCCCTCGTGATGCCGTGCACCTATCCGATGATCCCGATCACGTTCAGCTTCTTCACCAAGCAGGCCGACACGCGCGGCGGCAAGGTGCTGTCGCTGGCGCTCGCGTATGGATTTGGCATCGTCGCGATGTTCACCGTGATCGGCGCGCTCGCAGGGCAACTCGGCCAGCACATCGTCCCGTTCGCCGCGCACTGGATCACCAACACGGTGATCGGCACGGCGTTCGTCGTATTCGGCCTGTCGCTGCTCGGCGTGTTCGTGCTGCAGCCACCGCGCTTCCTGATGAACGCCGCGGGAAAGACGCGCAAGGCCGGCGGCATCCTCGGCGTGCTGATGATGGGCGCCACGCTCGTCATCAGCTCCTTCACTTGCACGGCGCCGGTGGTCGCGCTGTTGCTCGTGCCCGCCGTGCAGTCCGGCGAGACCTGGCGCGCGACTCTGGGCATGGCCGTCTTTGGACTGACGATGGCGCTGCCGTTCGTCCTGCTCGCATTGCTGCCAGGCCGCGTCAAACAACTGCCACGTTCGGGCGAGTGGATGAACACGCTGAAGGTCTCGCTCGGAGTCGTAGAACTCGCAGCGGCGCTGAAGTTCTTCTCCAACGCCGAATACGTCGAGGAGCTGCACATCCTGCCGCGCGAGACGTTCTTCGGGATCTGGATCGCACTCTTCGTGGCGCTAGCGGGCTTCCTGTGGGGCATCGTGCCGCGCGCTGCGGTTGGCAACGGCCGTCGTGTCGGCGGCCTCGCGAGCCTCGTGTTTGCCGGTTACTGCCTCTACGGCGCGCTCGGCTACAAGCTCGACTTCGTGATGACGGCGCTCGCGCCCGCCTACGGCGCTCGCGATGTGTCGCGGCACGAACTCGTGGTCGATGACTACGAACGAGCGCGCGCTCTCGCGCTGCAACAGGACAAGCTGCTGCTCGTCAACCTGACGGGGTTCACTTGCACCAACTGCCGCATGGTCGAGCGTGGCATCCTGCCCGCGGACGCGATCGCACCGATTCTCGAGCGCCACTTCGTCGAAGCGCGCCTGCACATGGACAACGAGTCCGTGATCCCCGCTGACAAGTGGAAGACGCACACGCAACTGCGTCAGGATCTCGTGCAAGGCCGCGTGACCACGCCGACCTATTGCAGCGTCGACCCCAAGACCGGCGCGCTGGTCGTCGAGCACGTGCTCAAGGGCGGCCCCGGCGCATGGGAAGCGGGCTATCTCGACTTCCTGCAACGCACTCTCGCTTCGACCGGGCGCGCTGCGCCGGGCAAGTAGCGGAATCGCTGCAACCATCCACTTCGTCTGTTGTCCCGTCCGCCGATCTTGACCATGACTTCAATCCGCACTTCGCGCGCCTCGCGCTTCGCCGTTCTGGCCTCGCTCGTGTTTCCGCTTTGCGCCCAGGATGAGCCCAAACTTCTCGCGCAGGGCATCAAGGCTCCCGACTTCGTCAGCACGACGCTCGACGGCAGGGAGGTCCGGGTCTCCGACTACGCGGGCAAGGTGGTCGTCATCGACTTCTGGGCGACGTGGTGTGGGCCGTGCATCGCGTCGTTCCCGCATCTGCAAGAAGTCGCAGCGGCGCATGCGTCGCACGACGTGGTCGTGCTTGCGGTGTGCACGAGCGACTCGCGCAGCAAGTTCGAGGAGTGGGTCAAGAAGAACGGCGCGACCTACCCCAACCTCGTCTTCACTTGCGATCCGAACGACCGCAGCTCGAAGACCTTCGAACAACGCGCGTCGCAGGCGCTCTACCACGTGCAAGGCATTCCGACGAAGTTCATCGTCGGCAAGGACGGCGTGATCACGTTGGCGATGGTGGGGCACACCGAGGACGACGCGCGACTCGAGGCGGGCCTCGCGCGCGCGGGGATCGCAGTCGATCCGGCCACGCAGAAGCGCGGCGAACAACAAGTTGCCGATGCCGAGAAGCGCGAAGCCGAGGAGCAGAAGAAGCGCGCAGCCAACCCGCCGCCGTCCTTCTACCCGCAGTTCGGCTCCATCGCTCACGGCCAGGATGCGCCGGACTTCACGCTCGTCGGGGCGGACGGCGCCGAGTTCTCGCTGTCGTCCTTGCGCGGCAAGCCGATCGTCGTCGGCTACGGCTGGAGCGATGTCGTGCCGGTCGCGCTGCTCGAAGAGATCCAGTCGACGTATGCAAGCTATGGCGTGCAGTGTGTCGCTGCGCAGGTGCAGACCGAACGAGCGGAGTTCGATGTGCTGGTGGCCAAGCTCGACGCGGGCCGGAAGATCCGGGTGGGCTGGGACAAGGCCGGCAAGATGCCGTCGCTGCAAGAAGGCGAGATCGACAACGACGCGCGCAAGGAGTGGAGCAAGGTGGCGGTGATCCGTCGTTACTTCCAAGGCAACATGCTGCCGGCGATGCCGACGATGATGGTGGTTGGCGCGGACGGCAAGCTGCTCGGTTCCTTTGGCAGCAAGCACTGGAAGGAAGCCATGGGCAATCTGTTGCTCAAGTCCGGCGTGCCCCTCGCTCCTGCGCACATGCCCAAGGTCATCGCCGGCCCCGACGCATTCCAGCCGCCGAAGCCGCGCGTCGCCGAGGCCAAGGTCGAGTTGCTGAAGCCTGGCGCCATGGCGCCGGACTTTGCGATGACGATGCGCGACGGCAAGCAGGTCAAGCTCTCGGATCTCCGCGGCAAGATCGTGGTGCTCGACTTCTGGGCGACGTGGTGCGGCCCGTGCGTGATCGCGATGCCGCACGTCCAGCACATCGCCGACCACTACAAGGACCAGGGCGTCGTTGTGCTCGCGTCGTGCACCAGCGACGAGCGCGCGAAGTTCGACGCGTGGGTCGACGGCAAGACGCAAGACTTCCCCGACGTGATGTTCGCATTCGATCCGCTGGAGAAGTCCGCAGACCGCGCGTCGCGCAAGCTCTACGGCGTCAGCGGGATCCCGCAGCAGTTCGTCATCGACAAGGACGGCAAAGTCGTTGCCGAGGTGAGCGGCTACAAGAAGGGCGAGGTCTTGCTCGATGCAGCGCTCACGAAGGCCGGCGTGCGAGTCGACGAAGCGATTCTCGAGAAGGCAAAGCAGGACCAGGCTTTGCGCGATGCCGTGCGCAGCGACACCAAGCCCGCGATTCCGATGAAGCCGATGGTCCCTTCTGGCGGCATGGTTCCAGCCACGCCGACCAAGCCCGTCGCGCCAGGGGATGGTTCCAAGAAGGATTGATGCAGAGCGGTTGCCGGGGCGGCGCTGCCGCCGCGGCGACGAACTCGACGTCCGGCGCGGATCTCTCTCTTGGCTTCGCTTGGCGCCATTGCAGTCATGCAACAAGGCGATCGGCCCGCGGCGAGGGGCGCCGTTGCTCTTCGATTGCGCGGCGCAGGTCCGGAACGGCGATTCGATGGCGATGTGGCGCGAAGCAATCGCGCCGCACTTCACTCGTCGAAGATCAGCACGAGGTAGGCACAGAACAAGGCGACGTGCAGGAGACCGTGCAGGTGCGTCGTGCGTCCGGTCGACATCGTGTTGATCGACAGCAAGTAGGTCAGCCCCAGCAGCAGGATCTCGGTCGGTTCGAGACCTAGTTCGACCGACTGCCCGGTCGCGAGCGAGACGGCAAGCACGGCTGGCACCGTGAGGCCGATCGTCGACAGCGCCGCTCCCAGCGAGAGATTGACGGCTCGTTGCATCGCGCCACCCCTGGCAGCGCGGATCGTCGCCATGCCCTCGGGCGCGAGGATGATCGTTGCGATGACAAGGCCCGCGAATGCGTTAGGCAGGCCAAGGTCGAGGACCACGTCCTCCAGCGAGTGCGCCATCTGTTCCGCGAGCAAGATGATGAGCCCGAGGTATGCGAGTAGCAGCGAGATCGAGCCGCGCAAGGACCCGTGCGCGGTTTGGGCCGCTGCGTCGTCGCGTTCTTCGACGTCCTGAAACCACCCGCGCGTGCGGCCGGTCTGCATGACGAGGAATACCGCGTAGCAGACGATCGACGAGCCCACCAAGAACCACTGCTGCATCACGCTGGCGCGGCCGTCGGGCGCGGACTCGCTGATGCGCGGCCACACGAGGCTGAGGCCGCCGAGCACGATCAACGTGCCGACGTAGGCGGTCGATCCCTGCAAGTTGTGCTGGGACTGGCCACGCGCGTAGCCGCCGACGAGCAGTGCGAGGCCGAGCACGAGATTGAGCGAGAGCATGATTACGCTGAACATCGTGTCGCGCGCGGCGGCCGGCTCCGCCTGCCCGCCGAGCATCACGGCGACAACGAGCGCGACCTCGATGCCGATCACCGCGAGCGTCAGCACGAGCGTCCCGGCCGGCTCGCCAAGCACATGCGCGATGGCTTCGGCATGGTGCACGACGCGGAATGCCCCCCAGACAATCGCCGACAGCAGCAAGGCGAATTGCGCAGCGACGCCGATGCCGCCCAGGGACTCCAACGCATTGCCGCCGCCGGCCAGCATGAGCGCTGCAACCACGACGAGCAGCAGCAACGCCGCTTCGCGCCGCAGCCACGGCCGCAGGATTAGGCGCGCATGCGGCGGTTGCGCAGACGGCGGCGATCCAGGCATCGAGTGCGTCATGCCGCGCAGGATAGCGAGACCTCGGCGCGCAAGAGCGTGGCATTCACGCGTCGGGACGAAGCCATGAATCCGTTGCAGATCGACGCACGCAGAAACTGGTCTGGATGAAAAGCTCGCAGGCGGCATGCGTTCGTCGACAGGTTGTTAGGCTCTGTCGAATGAGCAACAGTCCGTCGACTGCAGCGCGCACGGCAACGACCGTCGTGCACCTCCTGCTGGCCGCGATGTTCTTCCTCTTCTCCGGGTTGCAGGCCAACGACATCGACCCGGCGATCTACGACAAGCCGTCGGCTTTCGATGCTGCCCTCTGGCTCGCGTTCTACGGCGTCATCGGCGCGTTATTCGTCGTGAGTCTGTTCCGCCGCGTGCCTGTCTGGTTGCTGCTGGTCTCTGCGATCGCGTGCATCGCGGAAATGGCTGCGACCGGCCCCGGTCTCTACGAAAACCTGTGTGGCGGCAGAGACTTCACGATGACGCAGGCGAGCATGTCCGCGGCCGACCCGCGCGTGGAGTTGACGCGCGAGTTCTTCGGCGCGTTGATCGCCCTGTGTGGCGTCGCGTTGCTGTGGCGTCGTGAGCGCAAGCGTGGAGCGCTGACTTAGCAGCCCGTTCCAAGAACGCACGCTGCCTGCGAGCCTGCTATCCGGTCCGATCTCAGTGTCGTGCGAAAGCGTCGAAACCCCGGATGCGACTCCGTTCGCAGTCCTTGATCGCACCCTTGCTGCCGGGCACTCGGCGATGCAGCCGTGCTTCCACGGGCTGCTCGCTCACTTGCCGCTGTCGGCAGGCTTGGCTGGCGTTGCCGCCTTCTGGGCTTTGCTCCTGGCCTTGCGCGCTTCTTCGTCTTGCGCGGCCTTCTCGAGGATCTCAGTCGGCACAAGGATGCCAGCCTTCGCCAACGCCGCGTCGAGCAGGACTTCGCCTGGCGTGTAGCCGCCGACGGCCTTCGCAACCTTGCCATCGCGGTCGATGACGAAGCTGACTGGGATCATCATCACGCCATAGGCCGCGAGCGAGCCGCGATCGTCGGCGCGTTCCTTGGGGTCGTGCGCGAAGATGATGTCCGGCAGCGTCGCGCGGTTTGCATCGACCCAGGCGTCGAACTTCGTCCGCTCGTCATTCGTGCAGGACGCGACGACGACGACACCCTGGGCGGCATAGATCTTGGCAAGCTCCTGCAGGTGCGGCAGGGCTTGCTTGCAGGGGCCGCACCACGTCGCCCAGAAGTCGAGCACGACGACCTTGCCAGCGAACTGTTCGAGCGTGACGGCCTTGCCCTCGCGATCCGTCATCGCAAACCACGGAGCCGGTGTGCCGGGTTTCGGCATGGGCTTCATCTTCGGCCTTGGTTTCGCGACTGGAACGGCGACTGCCGCGGCGTTTTGGACACGGCTCGCGCCAACGAACTCGAGATGCATGCCAAACCACAGGAACTGCGGCAGCCAGTGCGTGCTGATCGCGAAGTCGTCGGCCCAGAGGTCCTTGCGGGCCAGGATCTGGTCCATGCGAGCGGCAAAGGCGATGCGACTTTGTTCATGCGAGGCCGCAGCAAATGCGAGCGGCCACGTTTGGGAGATGGCGGCGCCGACGGGATGGATCTCGCGGATCGAAGGCAATTGCGCGGGCAGTTCGAGGAGTTCGGGCGTCGTGTGCGGTCGCGCGCCCTGCGCTTCGATGGCGTCGACCAAAGCATGCAGTGACGCAACGTCGACGAAGTCGCGCGGCGACGGCTTTCCGAACAAGAGCAGTTGCGATCTCGCGGGATCGAGTTTCGCTGTGCGCAGCGCCTCGAGTCGCGCCCGCGCCGCGTCGCGCGAGGGTCGCGCCAGGCGCAAAGCGAGGTAGCCGAACAACCAGGAGCGGTAGTTGCCTGCGAAGTTGGCTGGAGTGCCACGCGCGACGTCTGCAGGAATCTCAGGAAACGCGCCGTGCTCCAACTCATGCAGCAACGCGTCTTCCGCGCTTGCGCGCAGTTCGGTCACTGCCTGCAGGTCGACGCCCTTGTGTTCGGCAAGTTCTGCGAGCAGCAGCACGAACCAAGCATCAACGTATGGCCGGTACATTCCGACCGGTCGGTGCGTGTTGGAGGATCCATCGCCGGTCCTTTCCGTCGTGGCATGCACGCGTGCGAGATCCTCCTTCAGTTGCGCGATCGGCAGTCGCGCGACGAACTGCGCGGCGAGCGCTTCGTCCACGAGCCAGCGACCCATCGACAGGCCCGCCCAGTGCGCGGCGACGTTGGAGTGCCAGTCGTAGCTCCCTTGAAACAGCGGCTTCGTGCCCGCGCGCAGCCAGATGTTGGCGGTTGGATCGACGCGATCGATGCCGTTCACGATGCAATCGCGCATCGCCTCGACGATGGCTTTGCGTTGCGCTGCGAGCGGTTCGGGTCGTGCCGACGCTTCAACCGCGGGCGCTGCGGGCGCCGCCGCAGTTTGCGAGCTTGCGTTGGTGCAAAGTGGCGAGAGCATCGCCGCAACGGTGAGCAGGAAGGATCGCATGTGCATGGAGTTCAGCGGTCGCGCAAGGCGGCGTCGCCACTGCGCGAGGTTGGAGTCTCGAGAGTTTCTGGAACGAGCGAGAAGAGCCGCGTGCGACCCTTCGCATCTCTACCGAGCGCCATGGAGTTCGCGTCGGCATCGTCGAAGGTGAAGACCCGAGATCCGATGCGCGCCCCGGGAACGGAGCCGCGAATCACCCGTAGCACCCGACCGTTCGCGCCGGAATGGAGCGTGATCTGACCGCATGCGCCGACGTCGCCCCACGGCGCTGCGATCCACACGTCTCGAATCCCGTCGTTGTTCTCGTCGCGCGCCGCTTCCATGGACCATCCGAATCCATCCGCAGTCGACGTCGACCATGTGCTCCACAAGGTCATGCCTGTCGCTGGCGAGAGCACCCAGACGGCGCCGCGCTTCTCAGTGCCGGGGTTGGGCGTCGCATCGGAGACGGCGAGTTCGTCTTGACCGTCGCCGTTCAGATCCGGCAGGCGCGATAGCACACGGCCGAAGCCAGGCGTGGCGTCGGTAGGTCGCAGCGTTTTCGTCGCGTGCTTCGCATCGCCGTCGGCCAACGTGAGCAACTCGACGCAGCCCGGCTCGGATTGCCGTTGTGGACAGCCGATCGCAAGGTTGGATCCGCAGGTGGCGAGTGCGAGGCCGAAGTAGGAGGACGGCGGACCATTGCGCGCGGCGATCGTCACTCCGATCTTGCCCGAGAGGATCTCGAGATTCGAAGTCGAACTCAGTGGACGCGTGAGGCTCGGCAAGCCGATGGCCAGATCACGGATGCCGTCGCCATCGAGGTCATTCACCAGCGCGATCGACCACGGCGTAGTGCCTTGAGATGCGTTCACCGGCCGCGTCCACAGCAAGGATCCAGTGCGGCCGGAAGCAGCGAAGGTTGCGCCGGACGAATCCCCGAGGGTGGCACGGACCACTGCGAGGTCCTGGTAACCGTCCGAATCCACGTCGTCGAGTGCCGTGCATTGCGCGTTCAACATCGACACGGGGGTGCCGATCGACGCGCTCGGCGCCAGCTCGGCTCCAGTGGCGTCGACCAGAGCCAAACGGAGGACGGAGGACGCGGCAACGCCAAACGGAGTCACCGCTCGCAGGTAGCTGATCCCACGCGGTTGCTCTTCAACGCGCATGATCACTGCGAGTCGCGCCGCTTCATCACCCTGCAGGATGGCAACGGCGCCACCTTCGCCTTCGAGGCGCATTCGATCGAGCGGTCTGATGCGGTCGCCACGGTTCTGGGCAATGCTCGATCCGAGCAACCACGCGCTGGTGATTGAATCGCGCATCGTGACAGGGCCGAGCCGATTCGACAGATGCGCCAGCGCGACGAGCGCCGCGCCGCGCCTGGGGTCGGCATGCACGATCAGGTCCTGCGCTGTGATGGTCGCGCGCATCAAGACCGAGATCGTGTGAAGGCACGCACGCTCGCGGCCCGGGGACGTGGGCCATGCGCCGTGATCAAAGGCGACGAGCCGTCGAAGTGCGGCGGATAACCGTTCACGGACATGCTGGTCGGCCACCGCGAGCGCCACGGATCGCGCGGCGATTGCCAGTCCGGTGCGCGGCTCCTTGCGCAATTGCAGGGGCGCAATGGTGTCGAACACTCCGCCGAGCTCGAGGATGGCGGCCAGCGATCGTGCCGAGCCCTGCGACAGTCGTTGTCGGGATGCGGCTCGCGCCGCGGCAAAGCGCGCCTGCTCGACGTAGACATCGAGCCTCCCAGCGGCAAGCGCTGCGCGCGCGAGTTCGAGGCGCAAGAAGTCCACGTCGGGCCTCTGCTCCACGAGGCCTGCGAGTTCTGCTAGCGCTTCGAGTGGTTTGCCGGCTTCGAGGTCGAGCGCAGCCAGTCGCGCCCGCGGAAGCCATGCGCCTTCGTTTGCACGAGCAAGTTCTGCGTAGACCTTCCTCGCGCCAGCAGTGTCGCCTTGCAGACGTTGGATGTCCGCAGCGATGCGTCGCGCATCAGGCGAGCTTGTTTGCGTCGACTCCGGCACGCGCTGCAACGCATAGTTCGCTAGGTCGGTGTTCGCGCCGCGCACCGCTGCGTCAGCGAGCCGAAGCGCGATCTTGTGGTCCTCGGGAAAATCGCTCGCTGCGCGCAGCAGCCAAGGCAGGGCGCGATCGTGCCTGTCGTCCGCCGCGAGCAGGATGGCGCGTCCGACTGCGACGAGCGGCGAAGCCGACGCCATCGGGTCCAATCGGTTCCACGCCTCCTCGCATCCGTGCAGATCGCCGAGAAGGCATGCCAATAGCCCGAGCGAAATCAGTTCGGTCCGGTCCTGGATCTGGAGTTGCGCAGGAGGCAGCGACTTGAGGCCCGACAGCCATCGCACCGCGAAGTTGCGCAAGCGCTTCTCCTCGCCGGAGGAAGTGCCGCGATGGCCGTCGATGCCGATCGCGAGTTGCGGCGGGAAATCGCCGCTGCGAGCTTCGAGGAGCGACGCTGCCAGTTCTGCGACGTCGCGTTCGCGTCGCACCTGAGGATCGTCGACGTGCGACAGCGACACGTCGTAGCGGGCCACCGCGGCGCGCAATGTCGCTGCGGCGCCCAAGTCTCCGGTCTCGTTGCCGCCATCGAGTTCGCCGCGCGATGCGATCACTTCGAATAGCGAGGCCCGCGCTTCGGTTGCGACGCCTGCTGCGATCGCCGGGGCGCGCAACTGCTCCTTCAGTGCATCGACAAAGGGGACGAAGGCCGCGACCGCGAGTGCGACGCCGAAACCCACGGCAATGGCGCCGCGACGGTGTCGCTGCGCAAAGCGCACCACGCGCCTCAGCATCGTTGGCGGCGAAGCGAGCACCGGCAGCAGGCCGAGGACTCGCTCGAGGTCGTCGGCGAACTCATTGGCATCCGCGTAGCGGCGCAGTGGATCGAGGTCGATTGCCTTGTGCACGACCGTGGCCAGGTCGCGACTGACGGAACGGGTGCGCGAACGCAAAGGCGGAAGCGGTTGCGGCCGGCCTGGTGGACGCTGCGCGCGATCTGTTGGCAGCGACAGTGCAAGCAGCTCATAGAGCAGCACGCCGAGCGCGTAGACATCGGCGCGGCCGTCGAGTTGCGCGTCGGATCGCCACTGCTCTGGAGCTGCGTAGAACGGTGTCCCCGAGAAGCCGACGGCGGTCAGTTCACTGACGGATCTGGCAAGGCCCAGGTCTGCGAGCACGGTCTCGCCACCGTGCGTGAGCAGCACGTTTTCGGGCTTGACGTCGCGATGCACGAGGCCGTGCGCGTGCAGTCCCGCGAGTGCCCGTGCCAATCGGATGCCTTGGCGAACGACCCAGCCAGACCAGGACGCGGGGAGCCCCTTCTTGTCGCAGCCGAGCATCGTGGCGACAGTCGCGATCGGAGGTTGATCGCTGCTCGCATGAATCTCGCGCAGCAGGGCGCGGAGGTTTGGTCCGTCGACGTAGTCCATCGCGATCGCCAGCCATTGACCGTGTTCGATCACGTCAAAGACGGCAACCACGCGCGGGTCGTGGACACGAGCCATTGTGCGAGCTTCGCGCAGGCACCGCTCGCGCGCGGACTGCGTTGGCAAGGTGTCGAGATGAACGACTTTGAGCGCCACTTCGCGCGAGAGACTCAGCTGGAGCGCCAACCAGACCGTGGACGAACTGCCCTGCCCCAGCGGTCGGAGCAGTTGGAACCCGGGGATCTCGGGGACGCGGCGCGCCAGCGGATTGGCGATGTCGCGCGCCAGTTGCAGCGCCTCTTGCAGGCGCGCGCGCAACTCAGGCTCGTCCTTGCCGACCAGTTCGACGTCGATCGCGATGCCCTGTTGCAGCATCTCCACGAACTCCGCGAAGCGCTGCGCGAGGCGGTCCTCTGCGTCCGCTTCGTCGCGGCTCACGGGCTCTCTTGCTCCTGCCAGGTGCCCTGGCCCAGCGCTTCCCTCACCTTCGCGCGCAGCAGCGCTGCTCCGGCCATCAGGCGGCGGTAGGCCGTCGTCTCGGCCATCCCGACCTGCTTCGCCGCAGTCGGCACTGCCAGTTCCTCGAACAGACACAAGCGCACCAAATCGCGGTATTCATCCGGCAGCGAATCGAGCGCCTCGCGCAACACGCGTGCGCGTTCATGGCGCGCGGCTTCGCGGCTCGGCGTCGTCGTGACGGGAGGGAGGATTTCGCCCTGCGATTTCGCCGAATCGCCAGAAATCGAATCGTGCTTCCTGCCGCCGCCCCGTTTTTGCGCCGAGAGCCGTTCCACCGTGTCCTTGATGCGGTTCTTCGCGATGCCGCGCAGCCACGCGCGGAAGGCGGCCAATCCCCGCCACTCGTGAGCGTCGCGATCCCGCCACGCCATGCCGAGGGTCTCCTGCCATAGATCTTCGGGCGCGACCTTGGCCGACAAGTCGCGTCCCATCCAGCTGCCGATCAGTGCGATCATCGCGTCCTGGTCGAGGGCGGCGATCAGTTCGTTCCACGACGCCGAACTGCGATGCGGCTGATCGGATGGTGGGGGGCGGTCCATGAATGCTTCACGATAGCGGACCAAGGCAGGGGTGGGGTATGTGCGGAATCCTGGGCCGGCTTCAATTTCCTGGCGATCCCGTCCTCTCGATTCCTCCTGTCTGGCTTGCCTCCTCCCTTCCCCCATCCTTCGCTGGCCCATTGCGGTCCGGCTGATTTCGCACGTTCATCATGCCTACGCATCGCAACTCTGTCGCCGCGGTCGGCGCGCTCGTCGCATCGCTGTCCGCCGGTCTCCTCGGTCAGGTTCAAGTGGTCCCGGCCGCATACGCGGCGGCAGAAGCCGGCAGTTCAAGCGGCAGCCTGTGGAACACCCTGACGCAGACGCAGCGGATCCAATACTGCTACGACTCGTCCTACTTCACGGCAGCCGGTGTCACCGGTCCCGTCGTGATCACGGGCATGCGGTTTCGCGCGAACGCGGCCGCGGCGACCACGACCTGGACGGGTGGCTTGTTCACTGAGGTCCAACTCGACCTGTCGACCACGGTGTCGAACTACAACGCGCTGGGCACAGTGCTCGATGCGAACCACGGCGCGAACCGTACCAACGTTCGCTCGTCGGCGGTTGCGGTCTCGCCTGGCGCAGGCAACGGCGCCGGCATCCCCGGGCAGTGGCATGTCAACGTGCCGCTCGATGCGCCGTTCGTCTACGACCCGACGGCTGGGGACTTCTTGATGGACCTCAAGACCGGTGGTTGGGGCGGCGGCACGAGTAGTTCTTCCGACCTCGACTTCAATGCGACGACGGTCACGGGTGCGCGCGTGCTGGCGACCGCAGCGTCGGGCTTCGCGACCGGCACGGTGACGAACGGCTACGCGCCGGTCGTCGAGTTCACCTACGCGCCGATCACGACCCTGACTGCGAGCTTCACGGCCACGACCTTGCGCGGGCCGTCGCCGATCACGGTGCAGTTCTCGGACCGCAGCGTGACCAATGCGCCGGGTGGAGTGTTGTCGTGGGCGTGGGACTTCGACGGCGACGCCGTGGTCGACTCGACGTTGCAGAACCCGTCCTTCACCTTTGGGTGCGGCGTTCACACGGTCTCGTTGACTGTGATCGATGCATCCAATCCTGCCGCGACGCTGTCGCGTGGCGCCTTTGTCGTCACGGATCAGGTAGTGCCCGGTTTCACGTCGACGACGCTCAGCCCCGGCACCGTTGCGTTCACGGATACGACGACGCCAGCGGCGACGGCTTGGGCCTGGGACTTCGACCAAGACACCATCATCGACTCGACGGCGCAGAACCCCGTCCACACGTTTGTCTCCACCGCTCCGATCCAGACGGTGTCGATGACCGCGAGCCGACTGTGTGGCCAAGCGTCGTCGGTGACGAAGCAGGCTTTCACGACGTTGTCGCTGACGATTCCTGGGTCGGCGACGGTCGGATCTCTGGGCACGCAGCCCTTCGGCGCGGGCTACTGGTTCGACATGACCGTGACTGAACCCTCAGGGATCACGCTCTATGGCATGACGCTTTCGGGTGGCAGCAACACCACTGGCACCGGCAATCTCTACGTCTCCAACCTCGGCTGGTCAGGTCGCACGGCGTCCTCTGCGGGTTGGACGCTGAACCAGACCGGCTCCGCGCTGCGTCCGGGTGGCGGCACTGTCTGGTATGTGACCTTCAGCCAGCCGAAGCACTATGGCCCCGGCACCTACGGCTGCTACATGCACCTGCTCGGCGCGCTGCCGATCTCGGGGACGATCGTCGCGAGCTACGGCAACGCGGACATGACGATCGCCCCGGGGGCGGTCCAGGTCGGCGCGACGGCATTTGCTGGCGGAACTCTTTCCACCCGCATGCACACCGGCGAGTTCCTCTACACGAAGTCGAGCTTCGACGGCCGCGCGAACAGCGGTTGGACGGGTAGCGGCTGTGTCGGCACCCTCGGGCAAAGCCTCGCGACTGCGACGAGCCAGCCGACGATCGGCGGCACCTTCTCGGTCGACTTCACCAACTGTCCGTCGAACATCGCCTTGATCGCCTGGGGTTTGAGTCGCAGCAACGCCGGCGGCGCGTCGCTGCCGCTCGATTTGACCGCACTCGGCTACACCAACTGCAATCTGCGGGTCAGCACGGACATCGCGATCCTGGCCGCGTTCTCCGCGACGCCGACGATCACGTGGTCAACTGGCATCCCCAATGACCCCTTCCTGGTTGGCGTGCCGTTCTACAACCAGGCACTGGTGCTCGACCCTGCCCTGAACGCCGGTGGCGCGTCGATGTCCGACGCGACGAGCGCCGTCGTCGGCAACTGAGGGCCACACGGGGGAGGAGCGAGACGCGTCGGGATAAGGCTCGCGCGACCTCGTTTCTCCCCCGGTGTCGCGCTGCTCTAGCGGCGCGGTGCGGTTAGCGTGCGCGGCATGAGCGCACGCGCACTGCTGGTCCCGTTCCTGTTCCTCGCCCCATCGCTCGTTGCCCAGGTCGAGGCCGCGCAGTTCGAAGCGATCCGCGCGGAGGGCTTCGAGAAGTCGCGTGTGATGGCGCATCTCGATCATCTCGTGAACCGCATCGGGCCGCGGCTCACGTCGTCGGACAACCTGACGATCGCCTGTGAGTGGGCCCGGGATGAGTTCGCAGCGATGGGGCTCGGCGATGCACGGCTCGAGAAGTGGGGCGAGATGGATGTGGGATTCAACCGCGGACCCTGGTGGGGCCGCATCGTTGCGCCCATCGAGAAGGAACTCGTCTTCGGCACCGACGCGTGGAGTGCAGGGACGAAGGGCCCGACGCGCGGCCCAGTAGTCCTGTCGCCGAAGTCCGAGGAGGAACTGGCGTCGACGCGCGGCAGTCTGAAGGGCGCTTGGGTCATCGCAGTGCCCAGCGCGCTGTTGACCAAGGTCGCAGATGCGATCGACGCGGAGGGCGGTCACGGCATCGTTGCGACGACGCGCGATCACCTCGTGCAGACCAGCGGCAACATGCGCATCACCTGGGATAAGTTGCCAAAGACTGTCGTCGTGCGCCTGCGCAAGGACCTCTACGAGGAACTCCATGCAATGGCCGAAACCGACAAGACTGTGGAGGTCGAGTTCGACGTGCAGAACCACTTCCGCAAGGGCCCGATCCCACAATTCAACGTGATCGCGGACATCGTCGGCACAGAGAAGCCCAACGAGTACGTCGTCGTCGGCGGTCACATCGACAGTTGGGACGGCGCCTCGGGCACGACCGACAACGGCACCGGCACCGCGACGACGATGGAGGCCGCGCGCATCCTGATGGCGATCGGCGCAAAGCCGCGCCGCACGATTCGTTTCATGCTGTGGGGCGGCGAGGAGCAGGGCCTGCTTGGCTCGCGAGCATGGGTGCAGGCGCACAAGGACGAGATGGATCGTTACTCGGCGTGCCTCGTGCACGATGGCGGAACGAACTACGTGTCGGGAATCGCCGGCATGAAGGAGATGCGGCCTCAGCTCGAGACCGCGTTCGAGCACGTGCTGCAGTTGGGAGGCGACTTGAAGTTCGCGATCCGCGAGATCGACGCATTCCGGCCGATCGGCAGCGACCACGAAGCATTCACGGCGGCCGGCGTGCCTGGCTTCTTCTGGGACCAGGCTGGGCGCGCTGACTACAACCACACGCATCACACGCAGCACGACACCTACGCGGCGGCGATTCCGGAATACCAGAAGCACACCGCGGTCGTTGTCGCGACCGGCGCGCTCGGCATCGCCAACCTGCCCGACCTGCTGACGCGCGAGAACATGAAGGTCGAGCGTCGCTTCGGCGGCGCACGAGGTTCGCGGCGCGCGCTCGGAGTCACGCTAGGGGATGACGGCGTGACGATTGGCGGAGTCGAAGAATCCAGCATCGCTGCCAAGGCCGGGATGAAGGCCGGCGACAAGCTGCTGCGGATCGACGACGCAAGCGTCGGCGGCCAGAATGACCTGCGCCGCGCGCTCGCCACAGGTGGCGTCGAGAAGTCGATCGTCGTTCTACGCGGTGGCGAGCAGGTGACCTTCAAGGTCAAGTTCGAGCGCTGAGCGGATCGCAACGCCGGCGCGCTGCTTCGGGGTTGTCGGACCGCGCCCCGACGTTCGTGGTCAGCGCTCGGCGCCCTCGCACCGGGAATCGCTGGTGGCTCAGTTCTCGCGGTGGGTGGAGCGCGGCGGCACGGAGCACGAGCCAGCAGCCGGCACGAGTCGCGCAGCGAGCAGTCCGACGAAGAACCCGAGCAGCGGCGCAACTTCGACCTGCCACAGTTGGCGCACGAGAAAACCGAGCGCAACGCCGAGGATCGCGACCGCGATCCGCTTCTTGGTGTTGAGGGCTCAGAGCATGGCGGCTTGGCTGGTGGTCGACGGGTCGCGGGTGGGTTGCGCCGAGGCTATCACTTCGACAGCGCTTCGATGACGGCGGGTTCGAGCGACTTCAGGCCGCTCGCCTTGCCGATCGCGAGCGCTTCGTCCCGGGACTTGCCGTCCACGAACTTGGCCATCAGCGCCATCATCGCGCCGACTCGATTGCTGGAACCACACGCGACGAGCGTCGGTGTGTCGCCGTCGATGAGCGCGGCGAGTTCGCGGGCCTTCTGCTCCGTGAGGTCTTGCGGTGGTTCGATGACGAAGCGAACGAACTCGATGCTGTCGTGGGGCGCCTGCCTCTCCTCCCAACCGGTGCCAGACTCGGTCGCCTTGCGCAGGCAGATCACCCGCCGCACCCCCGCGGCGGCGAGCTTCGGGAATTGCTCTGGCGTCGGCTGGCCTGAGCACATCACGTGGGCGCCTTCGCCCATGGAGAAGTTGGTGAGCCGCATCGCCGCGATGGCTTCTGCGTCGGCGGGCTTGGTGGCGCAGGCCGCGAGGAGAACGAGGGCGATACTCGAGGCAACGAGCGCGAGCGGACGAATCATGGGCGCAGGCTACGGGTCGGGTCGCTGGCGGAAAAGCGCGGGCACGGGCCGCATGGCGAGATGCAGTGGGGCACAGGGCGTAGCAAGGAGCGGCACAGATGCGTCGTTGCGCACTCGATCCCAGCCATGCCCATCACGACGATCGTCGAGCCATTTCGCATCAAGTCCGTCGAGCCCATTCGCATGACGACGCGGGAGCAACGCGCGGAAGCGTTGGCGGCTGCGGGCTTCAATCTCTTCAAGCTGCCGGCAGTCGACATCCTCATCGACTTGCTGACGGATTCGGGCACCGGCGCGATGTCGGCGGAGCAGTGGGCCGCGATCATGCGCGGGGACGAGTCGTATGCAGGCGCGTCGTCTTGGTTCCGGTTCCGCGATCGCGTGCAGGAGCTGACGGGCTTCCAGCACGTCGTGCCGACGCATCAAGGCCGCGCGGCAGAGCGCATCCTGTTCTCCTGCATCGGGGTTCGCGGCAAGGTGGTGCTCAGCAACACGTGCTTCGACACGACGCGGGCCAACATCGAAGCGCAGGGCGGACAGGCAGTGGACATCCCGACGCCGATTGCGAATGACACGCAGGCGCCGCATCCGTGGAAGGGCGACATCGACCTGGTGGCGCTCGAACGCTTCCTCGGCGAGCGCGGCGCCGAGGTTGCGTGCGTCGTGCACACGATCACCAACAACTCCGGCGGCGGCCAACCCGCGTCGCTGGCAAACCTGCGCGCGGCCTCGGCGATCTGCCGGAAGCGCCGTGTGCCCTACTACCTCGACGCCTGTCGCTTCGCAGAGAATGCGTGGTTCGTCAAGCAACTCGAAGCGGGCCAGCGCGACCGGTCGGTCGAGTCGATCGCTCGTGAGATGTTTCGCCTCGCCGATGGCGCGACCTTCAGCGCCAAGAAGGATGGGCTCGCAAACATCGGTGGTTTTCTCGCGTCCAACGATGACGCGCTCGCCGCACAGGAGGAGCAGCTGCTGATCCTGACCGAGGGATTCCCGACCTACGGTGGCCTCGCGGGTCGCGATCTCGATGCGATCGCCGTCGGCCTGCGTGAGGTCGTCGATGAGGACTACCTGCGTTATCGCATCGCCAGCACGAAGTATCTCGGTGACGGTCTGCGTCGTCATGGCGTTCCGATCGTCGAGCCGCCGGGCGGCCATGCGATCTACATCGACGCCAAGGCGTGGCTGCCGCACATCCCGCCCGAGCAGTTCCCTGGCCATGCTGCGGCTTGCGCGTTCTACATCGAAGGCGGCGTGCGCGGTTGCGAGATCGGCACCTTGATGTTTGGTGGCCTGGATCCGTCGACTGGCAAGCAGCGCATCGCGCAGAAGGAGCTGTTGCGACTTGCGATTCCGCGCCGCGTCTACACGCAGAGTCACATCGACTACGTCGTCGAAGTCGGCCGCGAGGTCGCAGCGCGTGCGATGGAACTTGGCGGCTTTCGGATCGTCGACGAACCGGCGCAGTTGCGGCACTTCTCCGCGCGGTTGGCGCCGCTCTGAAACTCGCGGCGGCCTTTTTCCCGGAAACTCGATACCGCGCTGAGGAACCAGCCATGGCGGCTCGTATCCTGCGGGCCATGGTCACACTCACTTCGCTCCTCGTTGCGGTCCTCTTGGCCGCAGTTGCCGTGTTCGTCGTAAGCAGCGTGATTCACATGGCGCTGCCGATGCACAAGTCCGACATGAAGGGTCTGCCGCAGGAGGACCTCATCCTCGACGCGCTGCGCAAAGCCGGCGTCACTGCAGGCGAGCACATGATCCCGTGGTGCGCGTCGATGAAGGAGATGGACAGCGAGGCGATGAAGCAGAAGTGGGATCGCGGCCCGACAGGCACCCTGATCATTCGACCGGCCGGCGGCCTCGCGATGGGTCGAGCCCTGACGCAGTGGTTCTTGTTGAGCATCGTCATCAGCCTATTTGTCGCCTACACCTTGAGCTTGGTGCTGAAGCCGGGCGCGCCAGACGTCTTCCGCGTCGCCAGCTCGGTTGCATTCCTCGGCTACGGTTTTGGCAGCGCCACGAACTCGGTTTGGAAGTCCGTGCCGTGGGGCACGACGTGGAAGTTCGTGTTCGACGCGTTGCTCTATGCGCTCGCGACCGGCGCTGTCTTCGCGTGGATGTGGCCCGCGGCCTGAGCGGGGCGCTACCAAGTCAGCGGAAGGCGTTCTCCGGCATCGGCACGACCAGAGTCGGCTGCCGGTTGCGCTTGACGATGCGGTATGCCGTGCTCCCGAGCACATACCGCATGACGCCGGTGTAGCCGTGCGTTCCGAGGACTACCAAGTCGCCGCCTTCGATCCGGTCGAGGATCGCCGCCGCCGGTTCGCCGTCGCAGAACTCGGCGGTGACCTTGGCCGAGGTCTCACCGCGCGTGTGCTCGACCAGCGCTTCGAACGTGGCCCGCGCTTCGCGGCGCAGGTGGTCGACCGCGTAATAGGGTTCGATGCCGCTGGCCAGCGTCGGCGTCTCGAAAGCGTGCAGCAGCCGTAGCGGCAACCGGAGCGCGGTCGCCATGCGTTCGGCCGCGGCCATGACCTGCGTGCCGCGATTCGACAGGTCGACGCAGACCGTGACGCGTTGGAGGTCCTGCACCTCGTCGGGTTGGATCCACACCGGGCACTTCGCATGTGCAATCACGGCGCGCGCGGTCGAACCGATGTGCAGCACGCCGCGCTGGCGATGGCCGCCCAGCGCAATGAGATCCGTCGGGCGGTCGGCGCGCTTCAGCAGCGCATCCGGAGGTGAGGCTTCGATCACGTCGACTGCTGGCGGCGTGGGAACGGGCACATCCCCGGCGCGCAGTGTCGCTGTGATGCGTTGCTCGAATGCCGCCTTGCAAGACGCGATGCTCTTCTGCTTGACGGCTTCCCACGCGGCCATCGCCGGGGTCGACCAACTGCGCCAGAAGAGCGGGATTGCATGGACGAACTGCAACTCAGCCGAGAACCGCTGCTGCAACCGTGCGGCTGCGACCACCGCGCGGTCTCCCGCGCCTTCCGTGTCGACGCCGACGAAGATGCGATCGAACATGGCTTGGCTCCACACCGCGTATGGCGCGGCGGATGCGTATGGGTCGCGGCATCGGGAGCGACCATGCGGCGCACTGCGTAGTCGCGGGTGCGCTGTGGAGGCAGCGCCGAGGCGCTGCGGGGGCGGAACCGTCGGCTAGCGAAGTTCGCCTGCCTCGGTTCCGCGGCATGGCGGCCGGTCCGCGCTCCTGCGCGTCGGCGCGCCGATCGGGATCAGGACTTGATGTGTTGCGAGACGAGTTTCGTCATTTCGAACATCGAGACCTGCGCCTTCCCGCCGAACACCGGCTTGAGAAGGTCGTCGGCGTTGATGTTCCGCCGGTTCTTCGTGTCTTGGAGCCCGTTCTTCTTGATGTAGGCCCAGAGCTTCTTCGTGATCTCGCTGCGCGGCATCGGCTTGCTGCCGACAACTGCGCCCAGGACCTCGTCGGGCTGGACCGGCTGCATGAGAGCGGGGTTGACCTTCTTCGCGGCTTTCTTGGCGGCCATGGAAATCGTCTGCGTGGTTCTAAGAGGAGCCCTCAGGGAGGGCTGGTGCCGTGCACATCGCACGGCGACCGTCGGATGATGCTGCGGAATGGCCGCCTGCGCGAGTCCTTCGTGCGCGAAGTTCCGTCGCCCAGCCTTTAGGCGGGGCGGACGCCTGCCGCATCGAGACGTTCCCGGATGGCTGCCGCGAGTGCAAAAAGCGTCTTCGGCGCGCAGCCTTCGGCCTTGTTGTTGGCGACGACGGTGACCGGGAGACCCTGCGCCAACGCCCGGGCGCACAGTTCCGCAACCTCGGCCCGGCGAACGAGATCGGGGTCGACGAGTTCCGCGAACGGGGCGTAGCGGTCCTTGGCTTCGTCGTAGTCGAGTGAGGGCTGCAGCATCCATCGCACGACCGTCTCGCCGCTCGGCTTCGCCGTCTCGAACTGCTGCAGCACGCCCGGCATCGTCGGATGCACGGAGCAGCAGTGCCTTGCGCCGCAATCCGTCAGCGCGGCAATGTAGTCGGCCGAGAACAGCGGCGCGTCGCGCAACTCCACGGCGTAGCAGGGGCCCTTGGGCAGCGCGGAGAAGAACGCATGCAGGCGCGCGGCAAAGCGCTGCGGGTCGGAAACCACAGCCTTGCCTTGCGGCGGGAATTGGAACAGCAGAGGGCCGAGCTTGTCGCCGAGCCCGAGCACCGCGGGCGTCAGCACACGGTCGATCGTCGTGTCGACGTCGAGCCAGCGTGGATTTTGGGCGCCTGGCCTGCCCTGCGGCCCGCGCACTCGGGGCGTCGTCACATCACTCCAGGCCTTGACGAGGAATCGGAACGACGATGGCACGCTCGCCGCATAGTCCTCGAACTCCGATTGCGCGATCGGGGCGTAGAAGGTGCGGTCGACTCCCACGGCGCGCAGCAGCGGATGCTGCGCGTAGGCGCGGAGCCCGCCGCGCGCGAGGCGGTTCTGCTTCGTGCCTTCGGCGTAGACGATGCCGTTCCAACCGACGAAGGTCCACGATGACGTCCCGAGGCGCAAGCCGGCGGGCATGCGCTCGCCCAACGTGCGCAACGCTGACTCGACAACCGCAGGCAGCGCCTGCGGCGTTTCGCGTTGCTCATCCGATGGGCTGCCGAATAGCGAGCCTTGCGTGGGCTTGCGCTTGCCATCGCCGGACGTCATGGCTGCGAGTGGAGCGCCTCGTGGCGCATCCGCTGCGCCAGTTCGCGGCCGAGCCATCGCTCGACGATGGCATGGCCCAGATACAAGAGCGGCGTGCTCAGCACGGCGATCGTGAACTTGTATGCATAGCTCGTCAGTGCGAGCGCAGTGGCCTGCGCCATCGGCATGCCGCGGAACAACGCGAATGCGATCCAGACCACGCAGAGGCTGTCGACGAGTTGGCTGACGAGCGTGCTGCCGGTGGCGCGCAACCAGATGCTCCGCTCGCCGGTCCAGCGCTTGAAGCGACGGAACACCATGGCGTCGACAAGCTGGCTGATGAGGAACGCGGCCAGCGAACCGATGATGATGTTCATGCCTTGGCCGAACACCGCGGTGAACGCTGCCTGCATGTCCGGAACGCCAGCATCCTTGCTGCTGGTCAACCACCACCCCTGATCAGGCGGCAACTCGATCGCGAACCACAGCAGCGGGAACACGAGTGCGATCAGCGCCGCGGTCACGACCGTCAGGAACCGCACGCCGCGAACGCCGAAGTAGTCGTTGACCAGATCGGTGACGAGGAACACCAGCGGCCAGCTGAGCACGCCGGTGCTGAGTTTGAAGTCGAGCCCCTCGTAGCCAAGCAGCGAGATGTTGGCCTTCTGCACGCCGAGCGCGTCTTCCAACTGGAAGAGCTTTACGCCAATCAGTTCGGCGACCACGGCGTTGGCGAGAAGGAACGCGCCGAACAGGAAGAACAGCACCGCCCTCTTGTCGCGGAGGATCGATTGGTGTCCCGGAGGCGTTGCGCTCATGGGGTCGTCATGGAAGCGCGACGCACCTTGGAAGTCCCGCGCCGAATCGGCGGCAGTTCTATGAGCCGGTTCGCTTCTCGGTGTCTGCGAGCATGTCCAAGTCGGTCCGGCGGTTGGTGCGTGTCGCGTCGACGCGGGAGTCTCTCGACGGCTCGGCGCATGCGCACCAGTTGCCTGGTTGCTGTGCGCAAGCCTGTCGGCGCTCAGGGCCGGGATGCCCGGGTCGCGCAGTCGCCCTCGGCCGGCGGCGCTGCTATCTTGAGCGTCGGCGGCAATCGTCGCGCGTTCGCGTCTGCGGACGCAAACACTCAGGACGTTCATGCGCAGTCTCTTTTTCGTGTGCGGCGGCATTGTGCTGCTCCTCTCGCCTGTGCTCGCGCAGGCTCCGACTCTCGATCAGGTTCGCGAACTGCACGCCGCGTATGCCAAGGCAAGGGCGGCGACCAACGCGGAGTTGGCAGAGGCGAGGAATGCCGCGCGCGGTAGCGAGCGCGGCAGCGAGGAGCAGAAGCAACTGATGGCCAAGTTGGCCGAGGGCCGCAAGAAGCTGCAGCCGGTGCAAGAAGCAGCCTTCGCGGCCTTTGCGAAGTGCGACTGGACGCAGTTTGACGTCGCCAAGGATGGCGATCTGCTCAAGGAGTGCTTGCCGGCACTGATCCGCGAGAGCAAGGAGCCGGCAGCCGCTGTGAAAGCTGGCGAGTTCTTCCTCGCCAACTTCTCGTCAGAGCCAAGCGCCGCCCAGGTTCGCAGCAATCTGCTGCCGATGGCGATGCTGTCGGCGGGCGATCTCGACGGCGCCAGGGCGATGCTGAAGGAGGCAATCAAAGCCGCTGATGGTCAACCCAAGGTCCGCACGATGCTGACCTACGGGGACGTTCTTGCGGTGTGTGGCGACACCGACGCTGCGCGCAAGGCCTATGAAGAGGCGAACGGTCTCGCGGACAAGACCACTCGGGACAATGTGACGCTGCGCCTCGAGTTGATCGGCAAGCCGGCGCCGGCCATCGACAGCAAGGTGTGGGTCGGAGGCGATGCCAAACCGCTGTCGGCGATGAAGGGCAAGGTGGTGCTAGTCGACTTCTGGGCAACGTGGTGCGGCCCGTGCCGCGTGGTGATGCCAGCCATCAATGAGATGTTCAAGGCACACCATGCCCGAGGCCTCGAAGTGGTGGGTGTGACGCAGTTCTACAAGCATGGCTACATGCCCAAGGACGAGTCGCAGATGCAGACCGGCGGCGAGTCCGTGCAAGGGATGACCGAGGAGACGTTTGTCGAGCACGTCACACAGTTCCGCACCAACACCGAGATCGCGTATCCCTTCGTCGTTGCGCAGCAATCGGACTTCCAGGGCTACAAGGTGCGCAGCATCCCGACGCTCGCAGTGATCGGCAGGGACGGCAATGTCGCGTTGATCACGGTGGGTGCGAGCAGTGAAGCCTTGCTGAAGGTTGCGGTCGCGAACCTGCTGAAATCCGAGTGATCTCGCTTCGCATCGCGGCGATTGCGGCGGCTGCCATTGCCGCTGCCGCGTGCGACAAGGACGACGGGGCATCGTCGTCGTCCGCTTCGCTTGCAATGCCCAGCGCGCGATACGTTGGCTCCGCTGCGTGCGTCTCGTGCCATGCGCAGCAGCACGCCGATTGGCGGGCGTCGCATCACGCGCGCGCGATGCAGCCCGCGACGCAGCAGAATGTCCTCGGCGACTTCAAAGACGCGCTGGTCGAGCACGCCGGCGTCGTGACGAAGTTCTCGCGCCGGGGCGACGCGTTCTGGGTCGCTGCGGAGGGCGCTGACGGAAAGCTCGCCGACTTCGAGGTCAAGTGGACCTTTGGCGTCGCGCCGCTGCAGCAGTATCTCGTCGAACTCGACGGTGGCCGCCTGCAAGCGCTCGACGTGGCATGGGACGCGCGCGAGAAGGCGCACGGCGGGCAGCGTTGGATCCTGCTGCATCCGGACGAGCGCGTTCGGCCAGGCGACCCCTTGCACTGGACTGGGCCGAACTTCGAGTGGAACCACATGTGC
>SXPK01000154.1 GCA_005776365.1 Planctomycetia bacterium | reverse complement strand
TCGAAGCGCTGCTCGCCGACGAGCGGGAGCGGCGACTCGAGCAGATCTGATCTTCCTCTGCCCCTTTCCCTCCTTTCGCAGACCCCTGGAGCCCTCTGATGACCGACGCTGGCAACGACAATCCCCTGCAGGAACTCGAACCCCTCGAGCCCGCCGCCGGCGTGGCGCCTGAGGCAATCGAGGCCGCCGTCGTGGCGCAGATGCAGAACATGCCGAGCCAGCAGGGCCCCAGCGCGGGTCTGCCGTCGCCGGCCTACAACCCGCGATGCACGGACAAGTCGTCGTACAAGTTCCTGATGTGCGGCGTGCTGATGTTCATCGGCTGCACGATGCCGTTCTCCGCGAACCTTGACCTCGTCGGTTACAAGACGGTCAGCGGCGCGTTCTTCATGTTCATCGCGATCGGCATGGTCTGGACCTGGTGGTCCGCGATCCATCACGCCCGGGCGACCAGCGCGAGCCTGAAGTGGATCGGGCTGACCATGTTCCCGCTGCTGGCGCAGGCGATGAACCTGATCAACTTTGATGCGACCACGGCGTCGGCCGAGGCGGTTGGTTGGGGCTGGGTGAAGGACCTGCCGTCGCTGCCCAACGGCTACGGGCTCGGCACGTTGTTCTCCGACATGGGCACCGGCCTTGGCAAGAGCGGCGATGCAGCGCCTGCTGCGGCGCGGTGCGAGATGTACTTCCGCTCCTTTGGCACTGGCCGCTTCTTCGTGCTGCTGGGCGCGATCTTGACCGAGCTCTACTTCATTCTCGGCGTCGTTGGCGGCGCGAAGAAGAACAAGGAGCAGAAGGCAGCGCGCCAGGCTCAGTCCGCCGACCGGAAGCGCCGCTGATCGCCGCCGACGAGCCGATTTCGTGAATCACACGGTGCTGTCCGTCCTGCGCGCTGCCGAAGGGTGGCTCGGGCAGCACGATGTTGACGCTCCTCGGCGCTCGGCTGAGTTGTTGTTGGGCAAGGTGCTCGGCCTCGATCGCCTGCAGCTCTACATGCAGCACGATCGGCCCATGACGGAGCAAGAGCGCGACGCGATGCGCGCGCTGACCCTGCGTCGCGGCAAGCACGAGCCGGTCGCGCATCTGCTCGGCGAATGGGCCTTTCGTGGTCTCGACCTCGAGGTGTCCCGTGAGGTCTTGATCCCGCGGCCTGAGACCGAGGATCTCGTCGACATTGCATTGCAGGCGATGCCGCAGGGCGCGCGAGTTGTCGATCTCGGCACGGGCAGCGGCGCGATTGCGATCGCGATCGCGTCGGCGCGTCCAGACGTCTCGGTGGTGGCAGTCGATGTCAGCGCGCATGCGCTGGCGATTGCGACCAGCAATGTCAATCGCCACGGGCTTGGCCCTCGCGTTGCCCTACGTCAGGGAAGTTGGTGGCAAGGGTGCGCCGGCGAGGCTCCGTTCGATGTGCTCGTCAGCAATCCGCCCTACGTCGATCCAGCGCAACCTGAGTTCCTCGCGGCAGACGTTCGCGAGTTCGAGCCGCCGCTCGCGTTGTTCAGTCCACCAGGAGATCCCGCCTTCTGCTATCGCGCGATCATCGCAGGTGTGTCCGAGCATCTCGTATCTGGCGGCCTGGTGGTCATGGAGACCGGAGCCGGCGCGGATGCCGCTGCCCTTGCTGTCTTGCGAGCCAGCGAGTCGCTGCGCGACGTGGAACTCCGCAAGGACCTAGCCGGTGCCGATCGCTATCTCGTCGCGCGACGTGCCTGATTCGTTCAGGCTTGGGCGCTGGTGGCCACGTAGTCGTCGATCGCTTGCTTGGTGGTTGGCTCGATCTCGGTGAAGTAGACCGCGATTTCGAAGGCGTCCTTCTGGCCGCGAGCCGCATCGCAGCGAACGACCGCGCCTTGGATCGTGTGGCGGCGGCTATGGCCGGGCAGCTGCAGGTCGATGCCGAGCTTCGTGAATTCTGCGATCTCGCGCGTGCTGGTGCAGCACAGGCCGATGGTCGAGAGGTCTTTGAGGCGCGCGGGCGTGGCCCCGTTGCCGGGTGTCAGCTGGATCGGGAAGTCGGCGATGGCGCGCGGCGCGCGACGGCGTTCTCTACCGGAGTTCGTCATGATGGCGGGGCGGAAGGTAGCCATGCGCGTCGCCTTTCGCCAGGGAGGGGGAGTCGGCGTGTGGGCTTTCGCCGTGGCGGTGGTCGCCCGCGCGCCGCCGCGTGAATCCGCGACATCGACGGCTAGCATCGGGGCCTTCCTTTCCGAGCGGCGGCACGCACCCGATCCCGCCTGCTCATTTCCTTACGAAAACGAGGGTGTCATGGCGAACTTCAACAAAGTCATCCTGATGGGCAACCTGACCCGTGATGTCGAAATGCGCTCGACGCAGGGCGGTGTGCAGATCGCAAAGCTTGGTATGGCGATCAATCGCAAGTGGACTCAGAACGGCGAGCCGAAGGAGTCGACTTGCTTCGTCGACCTCACAGCTTTCGGTCGGCAGGCTGAGGTCCTCAGTCAATACGTCGGCAAGGGCAGCCCTCTCTTCGTCGAGGGTCGCCTCGAGTACTCAACCTGGGAGGGCCAGGACGGCCAGAAGAAGAACAAGCTGGAAGTCGTGATCGACAACTTCCAGTTCGTCGGAGCTCCCCGCAATGCCACGGAAGGCGGCACTGGTGGTCGTCGGGCCGGCAGCGGTGGTGGTGGCGGTGCTTCTGGCGGTGCTTCTGGCACCCGTCGCGGAAGTGGGAATGAGACCGAAGGCGGCGGCGGCGGCGGCGACGTCGACTACGGCGATATTCCGTTCTGATCCTTTGATCGACGGACCATAGGGTCGCGGGGACGCGCAGGTCACTGCCTGGCGTCCCTGCTGCGTTTCTCGGCGGCACGAAGCCGCTGACAACGCCGCGCGTGGGACAAATGTACTTTCGGATCCAAAGGGGGACCCGGAACTAGGCAGTCTCAAGTCCAAACCCGGGCATTCCGAAACATGGCCAGACCGCTACCGGTCTTGGTCTGGAACGCCTGCATGGAAAACGTCAACGACGTCAGAGACGCCCTTTCGGCGCGATCGCGCACCGCGACGCTCGAGCAATTGGCGAGCGAAGGCCGAAAGAAAGTGCGGCTCATCAAGGCGGAGCACGTTGCCGCCATGATCCATGCAGCGGTCCACTCCGCGATCGAGTCCTCGGACTTCGTCTCCAAAGACGATGCCGACCGCTTGGTCGAGAAGAGCCGCAACGAGTTCCGCTCGCTGATGCGTGAGCGTGAAGAAGAACTGCATCGGCTGGCTGAACTGAAGGATGCCCTGGATGCCAAGGACCAGGCGATTGCGGAACGCGATCAGGAGATCGAGCGCCTCAAACAGCAGGTCGCCGTCACACGCACGGCTGGTGCGCACGCGGTCGGAGCGACGGTCACTGCGGTTGCCAACGCGGGCCAAGCGGTCGCGGGGAGCCCGGACCTGACCGCTGCGATCGAAAAACTCGCCGGATCGCTCAACGATCGGCTCGAGAAGCTTGGCAAGAAGATGGGTATCAGTGCGGCAGTCGAGGGCGGAGAAGTCAATCTCGACGGGCTGTTCAAGGACACGGGCAAGGAGCTCGAGTCCAACATGGGCAACATCCAGGTGAAGCGGAAGAGCGGCGGCGGAATCGCGGCCAACCTGGAGCGCCTCAAGAAACTCAAGGGCGGCGGGTAATCCGGCCGCAGGGACGATCAGGGAAGAACACGACCATGACTGACACGAACGACAAGAACCTGCACCAGGGCAATCCTGGATCCGAGACCCAAGTGGCTCTCGGCAAGGGCCTCGACATCGGCACGGCCAACCTCGCTTCTGCCGTTCAGAGCGACGATGGCGGCATCACGGTGACCGTGGAGCGCAACGCGTTCCTCGACATCCCGAGCGACATCTACAGCAAGAACATGCTGACCAAGCTGAAGGTGCCCTACGTGGTGCACAACGGCAAGTTGGTCGTCATCGGCGAGTCGGCCTTCGAGCTGGCCAATGTCTTCGGCCGCGAGACGCGGCGTCCGATGCAAGACGGACTCATCAGTCCGAACGAGGCCGACGCACTGCCGATGATGAAACTGATCATCAGCAAGATCCTCGGTGAGCCACGGCAGGCCGGCGAGAACTGCTACTTCTGCATCCCGGCGCCGTCGCTCGATGTTGACAACAACGTCGTGTACCACCAGGGGCTGTTCGAGAGCATGATCAACAAGATGGGCTACACGGGTCATGCCATCAATGAGGCCCATGCCGTCATCTTCGCCGAGCTGGCGGAGAGCGACTTCACGGGCATCGGCCTGTCATTCGGCGGCGGCATGGCCAACGCCTGCATCGCCTACAAGTCCATCCCGTGCCTCTCGTTCTCGGTTGCGCGCGGCGGCGACTGGATCGACAAGAACGTCGCGCACGTCTTGGGCTGCCCGCGCAGCAAGGCCACCTTCATCAAGGAGCGCGGCATCGACATTCGCGACCCGAAGAGCCGTGAAGAAGAGGCGGTCGCGATCTACTACCGCAGCCTGATCAGCTACGTGCTGACGAACATCAAGGCTCGGTTCGAGTCTGGCAAGAACATGCCGTCGTTCCAGCAGCCGGTCGACATCGCGTGCGCTGGCGGCACCTCGCTGGTCGGTGGGTTCATCGAAGTCTTCCGCGATGAGTTCGCGAAGATCGACTTCCCGATCCCCATCGGTCGCATCTTCCGCAGCGACGAAGCGCTGACCGCGGTCGCCAAGGGCTGCCTCGTCGCAGCCGCGATCGGCGAAGGCTGAGACACCCGTCGATAGGGAATCGCGCAAGCCGCCGCGCTGCCTCGTGCAGTCGCGGCGGGTTGTGTTTCTGGGGCTGTAGTTGCGGCCGTCGCCACGATCGACTTGGCTGCCCGGTCTTGCCCGTGTCTCCTGCAATCGGTGGCGCAAATGCAGCGGCCTCGTAGGACCGCGGGTGCCGCATCAGGGCTAGAGTGCGGGCGATGGCATGCCGCCGATTCACCCCGCTGCGCCGGTTCTTGCTTGTGGGCCTCGTATGTGGCGGGACCGCGACGGCGCGATGCCAGACGAAGTCGCCGGAGCCCATGCCCAACGCGCCGATGCAGATGCCGAAGCACTCCAACCGGCTGAAGGACGCCACTTCGCCTTACCTGCGCCAGCACGCGCACAACCCGGTGGATTGGCACCCGTGGGGCCCTCAGGCCTTGGCGAAGAGCAAGCAGGAGGGCAAGCCGATCTTCCTCAGCATCGGCTACTCGTCATGCCACTGGTGTCACGTCATGGAGCGCGAGAGCTTCATGGACGCAACGGTTGCCGCCTTGCTCAACGAGCACTTCATCTGCGTCAAGGTGGATCGCGAGGAGCGACCTGATCTCGACGAGATCTACATGGCGGCGGTGCAGGCGATGACCGGCAACGGCGGTTGGCCGATGTCGGTTTGGCTCACGCCGAACCTCGAGCCGTTTTTCGGTGGGACCTACTTCCCGCCGGAGGATCGCAACGGCTTGCCTGGCTTCACCCGCGTTGTGCGACACCTGGCAAAGGTCTGGCGCGAGCGCCGCGAGGAGTGTGAGAAGGGCGGCAAGCAACTGGCAGAGCACCTGCGTACGGCGCTGAAAGCGACGGGTGTTGCGGACGAGTTGCCGCGCGGCGTTGCGGCGTCGATGGTCGCGGCGTCGAAGGAGCGATACGACGAGCAGCACGGCGGCTTTGCCGTAGCGCCGCACTACGCGCCGAAGTTTCCGCACCCGGCCGAACTGCAGGTCCTGTTGCTGCAGGCGACGCGTGGCGACAGCGCAGCGCGAACCATGGCGGACACGACGCTCGACAGGATGGCGAGCGGCGGCATGTGCGACCAGCTCAGCTTTGCCTTCCATCGTTACAGCACCGATCGCGAGTGGCTCGTGCCGCACTTCGAAAGGATGCTCTACGACAATGCGCTGCTTGCGCGAGTCTACGTCGAGGCGAGCCTGCTCGCCGACGGATCTCGCCATCGCGGGCCTGCTCGCCGGACGCTCGATGCGATGGTGACGGACATGCTTGGGCCAGCGGGTGCCTTCTGGTCGAGTCACGATGCGGACACCGAAGGCGTGGAGGGCAAGTTCTTCGTGTGGAGCGAAGAGGAGTGGCGAGCAGTCCTCGGCGAGAATGCGATGCTCGCGGCCGCGCGTTTTGGGGTCACGGCCAAAGGCAACTGGGAAGGTGCCAACGTCCTGCACATTGCAGCGAGCCATGAACAGCTCGCGCAACGCTTCGGTGGCACCACGGAAGAAATCGCGGCGCGGATCGAGCAATGCCGCATCGCGCTGCGAAGTGCGCGCGACAAGCGTCCGCGGCCGGCGACGGACGACAAGATCCTTGCAGCTTGGAATGGCATGGCCATCGGCGCCCTGGCCAGAGCGGCACACGCATTCGATGACGCCAGACACCTCGAGGTCGCGCAGCGCGCCGCGGCGTTCGTGCTCGATCGGATGGTGGTGGAAGGCCGGCTGCTCCGAAGCTGGCGTGACGGCCGGGGCCAGGGGCCGTCGTTCGTGGAGGATTACGGTTTCGTTGCCGATGGGTTGATCACGTTGTTCGAAGCCGACGGAGATCCGCGCTGGCTTGCCGCTGCTCGCGATTTGTTGCGCATCGCGATCCAGCACTACGGCGACGAACAGGGAGGAGGGTTCTTCTTCACCAGTGACGATCACGAGGCGTTGCTCGCTCGTAGTTCGAGCGCTTCGGAGTCGAGCACCCCTTCCGGCGTGGCGATGGTTGCGCTTGCCTTGCTCCGCTGCGGCCTGCTGCTAGGCGACGAGGCGATGCATGGCAGGGGCATTGCTGCGATTGCCGCGCATGCGGCCTTGCTCAAGAACGTTCCTATCGCAGCCCCGACTCTCGTGTTCGCCTGCGAGTTTGCGCAGGCCGATCCGCGTGAAATCGTCGTCGCTGGGGCCCCTGACGATCCGCGCACCCGCGCCTTGCTGGACGCGGCGCGCCGTGCTTTCCCGCGATTCTCGGCGATGGGGCACGTGCACGCCGGCAATCGCAAGGCCCTCGAAGAACTGTCGCCACTGTTCGTCGGCAAGGAGCCGATCGGCGGAGTTCCTGCGGCCTATGTGTGTCGCCGCGGCGCTTGTGAACGGCCGGTGACGGATCCGAACGAGATCAAGCCGTGAGCGCGCATCCGGACTTCCACGACATTGTCGAGGGCCGCGTGGCTGTGCGCATCGTTGCGCAAGACGAGGGCCACATTGCGTTCTTGGCGCCGAGGCCCGCGCGAAAAGGCCACGTCGTGGTTGCGACGCGTGAGGTGGTGGATGGCACCTTTGATCTCGATGCGCGGGCGCACGCAGCGTTGTGGGCCTTCGTGCACGAAGTCGGTCGGGCCATGCGGAGGAACCTGCCGTGCAATCGCGTCTGTGTCAGCGTGATCGGCTGGGTCGTGCGCCACGCGCATGTGCATCTCGTGCCAACCGATGCTCCCGGTCAGGTTCCAGGATTGGACGGGCCGCCGCTTGCTGATTGCGAAGCCGATGCGATCGCCGCGAGGCTTCGCGGCGGTTCTTGAAGCGCGATCAGCCGGCCCGACGCGTGGTCTGATCGAACACGGATTCGTTGCGGTCCGTGCGAAGATAGTCCGCGAAGGCCTCCAGGAATCGCTCGAGCTCGTCCAGTGTCTGCGTGTCCGCAGTCGCGCGCGAAGTGGCGTTGGCGATGCGAGCACCGAGGTGTGCGAAAGGCTCGACCCCAAGCAGGAACGCAGGGAAGTCGCTCAAAGGCGCCGCTTCGGCGAGTTGCACGATGCGGGCAATCCAATGGTGCTGCTGCTCGCCCATGCGGTTTCGCCATGCGCGTCGCTCGGCGAGTTCGAGGTCGCGCGGGTCGCGAGGCGGTGTCTGGCTGCTTGGATCCCCGATCATCTCCATTCGTGCCGTTGCTGATCGGCCCTTGGCGAGGGATTCTTGAGCACATGCCAGCCTTTCCCCCGTTCCAGCCTCGGCCGATCGACCCGAGCGGTCGCCCCGAGGCCTTGGCACTGGCCAAGGAGGCAGGTCTGCACGGGGTCTACCTTCGCAACGACTTGATCGTGGGCTCTGGCGAAGCCATCGGGCTCTACGGGAAAGACCGCCTGCTTGGGTGCCTGTGGTTCGGCGTCCGCGGCAATCTCGTCGTTATCGAAGGGGAGCCCTTGGATCCGGTCCGCGTCGCGGACGCGGCGCAATCTGCACGGTGGCCATGGCGCATCGCCTTGGGGCCAGGGCCGTCGCTCGATGCCATGGCGCAACGACTCAGCGGGCCGCCACTCGTGCTGCGTGACCAGATCTACTACGGATGTTCACCAGCAGAGGCCGCATTCCTTTCCGGGCGCGATGACGCGCGGCTGGCTGGACGCGCCGATCGCGATCGGCTGGTCGATGCCGGACTCGACCTGAACCATCGGGATCTGTCGATCCGTCCCGACCGCGTGGATCGGCGTTGGATGCGCGATGCCGTGTCCGCGCGCATCGCGGATGGCACGAGCCTCGTGCTTGGGCCAGAAGGCGAGTTTCATTGCAAGTTGGACTTCGGCAGCCGCGGTGAAGCGGGGCTCGTCATCGAGGGCGTCTACACCTTTCCGGAAGCACGAGGCCGCGGCTATGCCTCGGCGCTGGTGGCAGCAGCTGCAGCGTCGGGCCGTGGGCCGGTGGCATGTCTGCACGTCAATGCCGCCAACGCGCCCGCGCGCCGGGCCTATGAGCGCGCTGGGCTCCGGCCGGAGAAGACGCTTCGGCTGCTGCTGAGCAACTGAGCTAGGTGATTCACTTCGCGATCCACGCGAAGGCCAGCTCTGGACCCAGCAATGGATGCTGGAGCTTGCGACGCAGGTGGATCCGCGACAACTCACGCCGCAGGGCCGCCAGCAAGTTGACGGCATCTTCATTGCGGCCTTGCGCGCGCAGGTTTTCTGCGAGTGCCGCGGTCAGCAAGGGGCTGGAAGACTGTGCCGCCGCGGCGCCGAGTGCCTGATGCTCAGCTGCGAGCTGCCCTTGCTGCTTGCAGCCATACGCAGCAAGCGCGTCTGCCCAGAAGCCGCGGCTCTTGCGCCGGAGCCCGTCCTCGGCCGTTGGCACTCGAGTTCGCTGCGCGGCGCAGTCTGCCATCGCGAGTCCGAATGTTGCGGCGTCAGCCAACGCCGTGTTCGTCTCGTGGTCGAGGATCGCGGTGAGATAAGGACGCAAGCGCGGGCCTTCGCCGATGCGCACCAAGGTCTCTGCAAACTCGGCGAACTCACCAGCGCGCTGCTCTTGCATGCCCGGTCTCGTGGCGAGCCAGTCCAAGTCTTCGAAGGCATGTGCGACGGCGGCATCGCGGTCGCCGCGCAGCAGCGCATGCGCGATCTGCATGCGACGGATCTCATGCAATGCCGAGCTGTCGCGAATCGCGGGGTCGGCCGCGACGTCTTCCAGCAATGTGGACAACTGGGCATGCAGTCCCGCTTCGTGGAGCGCAATGGCCCGCGGGACCACCGTCGCCGACATCGGCATCGCGCGCGCCGCTGCTGCAAAGGCGTTGGCGCTGTCCTGGGCGCGACCGGATCCCAGCGCAGCCCAGCCGAGGTGGTATTGCGCCGCCGGATGCCCTGGCATCCTGGATGTGAGTTGCTCGAGCACTTCGCGGGCTGCGTCAAAACGCGCGAGGAAGTTGAAGGCGATCGCTGCCGTGAGCTGCGGCTCGGGGTCGTAGGGGCGCTCGCGGCCGCCGACTTGCGCCAGAGTCGCCAGTTCCTCGTCGTATCTGGTGGCGAGCTGAGGTTCGGTTGCGGCGCGTGCCAGCAGCAGCGTGCGAAGCAGCCGATGCGTCGTCGTCGGGGACAGTCGCTGTGTCAACGAGAGCGCTTCTTGCGCCAATCGCTTTGCCTCTGCTGCATCGCCCTGCATCGCCGCTGCACTGGCCGCACAGTCGAGCAAGAACGCGCATGCGCCGTCGTTGCGCCGCACGTTGGCGAGCCGATCGGCTGCAGCGACGAAGTGGCCTTCGTGAAGTTGCGCCAGAGCTGCTTCGCACGCGGCGACGACTTCGAGGTCGGCGCTGTAGCAGCGCCACAAGGGGACTGGCGGCTCCGAAACTGGATCACCGAGCGCGAGTCGCGCTCGCGTCGCCATCTCGTCGATTGCCTCGCACAGGGGGCGCCCGTCGGTGCGTGCTGTCGCCAGCAAGGTGCCGTCCTCCTTGACCCGCATCTCCATCGTCTGCGTTTGCCCGTCGAAGCGGGTGGCAATGCCGACGCCAGCGGACGGCGGCGCGGCGACCGGCCCAGCTGCCACATCGAGCCACCAGGATTGGCGCATTGCTTCGCGGAGCAGGCCGTCGGCGACATCGCCCGTGGCGCCCACCGCGGGAGCTCCCTCGCTCGCCAGCAGGCGCACCACCGTTCCTTTGGACTGGCTGCGGACTGCGGCATGGTCGCGCACTACCGCGGTCCCGCCGACGACTCCAGGAGCACCGCACGACGTCAGCCCGAGGAGCCACAGATACATCACGCGCGAACGGAGCATCCCTTCAGCATCCCGCGCAAACCGCGGCCCGGGAAGCATGGATTGTGGCCCGGCACAGTGTCTCGCACGGCCTTCGGTTCAACCCGAGGCGCTGGTTTGGTCGATGCCATCGGCGTGATCGTCGCCTCGTTGATTCTGGTCCTGCAGCAGGCATCGCCGGCGCCTGCCTCGCTGCCAAGCAGCGCGAGTCCGGAGAAGGCCGCGACGCGAAAGCTCGGGGTCGAGTTCGACACGAACGGCTGGCCCGTGATCGCCTCCGCGCCGGTGGCTTTGCCCTTGAAGCCGCCAGCGCCGGCCGCAGCCGCCTCGCCGAACAGCGCGGCCTCGACGGTCCAGCCCGCGCCAATGCCCATCGGGGAAACTGCGCCGATGGCCGGCGCATGGGGCAGGATGTTGGCAGCGATGGGGTCGACGGACGCATTCCACGGGCTCGGCGCACTCCGGATCGAATGGCGAGTGCGGGTGATGGGGTCCGACGGCGCGGCTCTCGGGGAACGACTCGTCCGACACGTTTCTGCCGCCGCAAGCGGCGATCGCGAGCGCCTCGAATTCGACGACGGTCGCGTCTACGTGCGCCTCCACGGTGAAGTGCAGGCGGAGCGAAACGGAATGCCGTGGCCGACCTTGGAAGTCGCGGCGCGGAAGGAACTCGAGTTGTTCTCGCTTCAGGCGAGCATGCCGTGGTGCCTCGTCGATCCAGCGCGCTTCGTCGCTGGCGCCGCGCCGTGCGTCGCGGCAGGGACCGGCACGCTGGCTTTCTCGCGTATTCCGCGTCCGGCAAAGGACGAGATCGGGCCACCGAAGGAAGCGGCACGCGGCAGCACGGTTCTACTCATCGTCGAGGCCGCCTCCGGCACGTTGCGCGAGGTGGTGCTGGCTGCGGATCTCCCCTCGGCTCGACGTCAGGTCGTGTTCGAGGATTGGCGACCTTGGAATGGGCTCTCGTTCCCGTTCCGGCGGACTTGGCTCGATGCCGAGGGCCGGCCCGCAACCGTGCTTGAAATCGTCGAGATCGAGGCCGGCGTCACGGCAACCGACCGGGACTTCCGCCTGCGCTGACCCGTGCGACTCTTGCAAGGTTGGCAACGCGGCTTCTGGTTTCTGCTCGAAAGCAAGGTCAACCAGCCTGCAAGTTAGGGGTCTGGAAAAAATGGGTTTGGCCCGCATTTTCCGATGCCAGCGCGGGATCCGGCGAGGCAGCGTGTTTCTGAGCCAGGTTGGCACAGGCTTCGCTAGATCCCTGGCGCATGGAATGGCCGACAACCCGGCCTCCCGGCGCTTCCGATTCAAGTGAGGGTTTCGGAGGCACTCAGGCCGGATCGGGTTGTCGGCGTCTTTTTTTTGTGGGCCGCCTGCTGAGCTGTCGCTCGCGCGTCCCGCGTCACTCCTCTGAGTGAGACCGAAGGGTGCCCATGGGTCCGCAGCGAGGTTTTTCTCCGCGGAAGAAAATGGTGCAGTCATTCTGCCCGTGCCATCGACGCCACGCCGCGCACTTCAAGATCGCACCAGCCAGCGACGATAGGCACGGTGCGCACCGCGCGAGTTCTTGGGGGGACAAAACGCGGTGTCGTGCAGCTTGTGCGATGGATCAGGGACGCTGCATGGCGGCGCAGCGGGGTCGGGGGGCCTCGTTGTGCCGTGCGGGCGCCGCAGCGTGTGGCCTGGGGGGGCTGCCCGCGGCCGGGCCCCCGCGGCGCCCACGCGCCGCCGCGGGTGTGCCTTTTCTTTGAAGCCACGCGTGGGCTTCAGTATCACGCCGTGATGCGAACTGCGCGGTGGTTGCTCTGCGTCGTGCTCAGCGCCTGTTCATCGGGCGTTGGCGTGCCGTCCAGGCTGCGCACTGACGCGAGCCAAGAGGATCTCGAGCAAGTCGCAACGGCACAGGCGTTGGCGGATCGCGGGGAAATGACCGCCGCCATCGCCTGGCTCGAAGGGTTGCCGCGAGGCGCCCCGGTCGAGGCCGAACGCCTGCGCCAGGACCTGATGCGCCAGCGAGGTCGTGTGGGCGCGCTCCGTGCGGAGGCCGAAGCAGCCGTCGCGGCCGCGCCGGAGTCGGCAGCCAGGCACTATCTGCTCGGGCGCGTTCAATCCCCCCAAGACGCACTCGCATCCTTCGAAGTGGCGGTCCGGCTGGACCCACAAAGTGTGTGGCCCTGGATGGGACTTGCATTCGCCTTGCGGGAGCAGGATCCGTCGCGCGCGCTCTCGATCTACGAGACTCTGTATGAGGCCAGCGGTCGGCACGAGGCCGTTGGCATTGCTTACGCGAGTGCGTTGCGCAACTCGAACCAGAAGGAAGCGGCGCTCGCCGTCTACCGAGCTCTGGTCGAGCGCGGCGGGTCGGCGCTCGGCATCGGCCACCTCGGCCTGGCGCAGACCATCCTCGCGTTGGGCAGCAGTGCAGAAGAACGGAAGGCTGGCTGGGAATCCTTCTTGCTCGCGTTGCACGAGCGGCCTGCTGACCCCGGGGTCCACGCGATCCTGCGCGAACTGCTTCGCACCGGAATCACCGACGAACAGTTGGAGCAGTGCCTCGACCTATTGCGCGCATCGGAGTCGCGCTGGCACGCCTTTGCCCGCGCCGCCGGCGGTTCGATCCTGGCCCCGATCCTTGCGCGGTTGCGGCAACCGCAAGCAGCGCTCGCTGCGATCGAAGCGATTCCTGCCAAGGAGCGACCGCCTGAGATTGCGGCGATGCATCGAAGGCTGCTCTTGGCCTGCGGGGAAGTCCGCGACTTCCATGCGGCACTGCTCGATTGGATGCCGGCGATCGTCTGCGATGAGGAAACGAATCAGATCCGCGGTCTGTGGGCGGCGATCCGCGGCGTCTGTGCGCATGGCGACGACCCGATGTGCGATTCGCAATCTGGTCTGCGCTATGCGACCTCGCTGCGCGATGCCGGCTTGCTCGCAGAGGCAGAGATGGTCGGCGCAGCCTGTCAGCGGCGATTCGGGGTCACACCAACGTTGACGGCGCTGATCGAAGAGGTGCACAAGGAGATCGCCTTCGAGAACGCGCTGCGCACCGCGCTGTACCGCGGCTACAGCAAGGATGAGTCGACCGAACTCGATGTCTTCGTTGCGATAGCGCGCCGGGCATCGGTCGAGATACTGGGGCGCGACGTGGTGGAGCCCGATCAACGCTTCCGCGCGCCGCTAGTCGGGCAGATGCTGGACCCATTCTCCTCCGGTCTCTGTCGGCATCTTGCGCGCTACAACCGTCACCTCGTCGTTGGCCGTCGAGCCGGTGGTGTGCCCGAGGGTCTGCTGTTCACGCGCCTGTCGGTGCGCGACCTTCCTGAGCAAGAAGGCCTGGCCGTGCCGGGGCGTTGTTTCGAGGTTACGTGCGCGGATCGTTCGGTTCGCTCGATGTCCGGAGTCCTTGGCGGCGACATCGCGGGCATCGCCCTGATGAACCACTACATCGTCGACTACGACGCAGTGGTGGAGTGGGCGCAGTCGATCGCGAGGCGGCAGAGAATCGTCGATGAAGATGACGGCGTGGCGCTCGCGGATCCCATACCGGACGCGGTGGATCCCCTCGATCCGCTCGACGCGAAGTTTCGGCTGGCTGCTGCGTCCTCCATGCGAGACATCGACCTCGTCGGCGCGGTGCTGCAAACGATTCGGTTGCACGAGCGCCGACACATCGTCGACTCCTTCCATTACATGCCGGTCGAGGACAACGTCTGGCGGGTCATCGGACTGCTCGTAGCCCACGGGTTCTCGGCGCTCGCGATCGAGTCAGAAATGGAGCGTAGGGCCGAGTTGGCGGCGCTTGCCTACGCCGATCGGCCCGAGGTCGTGCTCAGCCATGTCGCAGAATTCGTGGCCGAAAATGACCACGGATCCCCGCATGCAAGGGGATTCACCGAACTCGCGCGGCAACTGGTGGCAGCGCTGCAGCAAGAAGGCGTTGCGCCCGATGCGGCGGCAGTCTCGCGTTGGCATCGACTGGACCGCGATGCGGTCAGGCGAGCCGCTCTCCGTCTGTTGCGCGAGATCCCCTGATTGCCCGAGTCAAGCCGGCGCAGCGCCGGCCTCGCGCTGCGATCAAAGGAACGGTATTTGTTGCGAGCCACTCCGAGGCCGACAATAGCCTGCGCTGGATCCCTCTGGCGCAAAAGGAACATGACCATGAAGCGCATCGTCTCGTTGCCGTTCGTGTTGGCATTCACGGTCCTCGCGCCGCTGTGCGCGCAGGACGACAAGCCAGCAGCCCCTGCCGCCGAGGCCAAGCCGGACAAGGAAGTCGCCACGAAGCTCGACCAGTTGAAGGACATCGTCGACGACAAGAAGTTTGCCCGCGACGCCGAGGGATTCGACGTGATCACGGTGCTGGTGCAGAAGTGGCAGTCCGGGCTGGGCGACAAGGACAAGAAGTCGGTCGTGAAAGGGATCGAGAACGTGATGCTGAAAGGCAAGCTGCGTCCGCATGACAAGGCCCAGCTCTACACCGCGGCAGCGGTGGCGATGGGGCAGCTTGGCATCGAGGCTTCCGAGGCGCTGAAGTCCGTCTACGAGGACAAGCGCTTCCCCAAGAAGGAGGACTGGGTGCCGCTGCGTTGCGAGTTGCTCAAAGCCATGGGCAAGACGAAGGACGAGAGCAAGGTGAAGTTCTTGCTCGAGATTGCGCGACGCGATCCAGAGGCCCAACTCGAAGCGGCTGCTGGCGAGGCGCTGGGCAACTTCGAAGAGAGCAAACAGGAGATCAAGAAGGAGATCGTCGGCGGCCTACTGATCCGTTACGGCGAGATCGACAGCCGTTCGCGGCAGCTCGATCCAGCGGACATCGAGGCGCAGAACATGCAGAAGCGCCTCGCCGTGATTTCGGGCAAGTGGAACGACGCGATGCGCCGGCTCACGGGCCAGACGTTCCATGAGTTCCCGGAATGGAACGAGTGGCACAACAAGAACAAGAACAAGCCATGGAAGTGATCGGATCCGCTTCGCAGTGAGATCCCTTGGAAGTGCTGCCTTGCATCGCCCGTCAGAGCCGCGATGGCCAAGCCCCTGATCGCCAGCCTCGTGCTCGTCTGCGCGGTCGTCTCGGCGATCTCGCTGGCGCAGTCGTTTCGGTCCGCTGAGGAAGCGGGGCGCCTGGAGCTTGCGGCGCGGGCAGACCGTGCAGCCTTCGACGCGGTCTCGAGTGCTGCCGTCGCGGCCGAATCCGAGCGCGTCCGGTTGCAGGCCGACAACCTGCGACTCGAGCGCGAACTCGACGCGGCACTGACCTGGACACAAGCGCTTGGCGAAGCACTGGCGGCCGAGGGCGAACGTCGTGAACGCGCCGCGGTGGAGCGCGCGGCCGCGTCGGCGCTCGCGATCAACCCGCCGCCGTTCGGCGTGCAGCGGTGCATGCTGGCGTTGCGCGACTGCTTGCGGGCAGACGGTTTCGAAGGCATGCAGCTGCTCAGGGCATCTGCGCTCGAAGGCCAAGAACTCCGTGACGTCGAATTCTTGATGCTTCACCGAGAGACCGGGCAGTCTGAGTTGATCGTTGCGCAAAGCATGACCGCTCGACTCGATCGCGCTGGTGAGATCGTCACGTTGAAGTTCATGAACGGGCATGCGCGTCAGGATGGGTTGCGTTCGGATCTGCCGCCCGAAGGCAAGGAACTCCGTCTGTCCGTCGCCGAGGGCAGGCGATGGGAGCAGAAGCTGCCTTATTTCCTGCGACCCGAAGGCGACTACATCGAGCGGAAAGGCGTGCAGTCCGACGGACGCGCGATGGACCGAGAAACGCGCGAGACCTGGCTCGAACGGCTCGACGCCTTGTTGGTTGATGCAGGCGCGGATCTCAAGCTTCGCGTCGCAGGGTTCGTCGCGCTCGAGGGCCATGAGTTTCGTTCCGTGCGGCTTGTTGGTTACGACGACCGCAACCTCCTGGCGCTGGCGGCCGACTGCGATCGCCTCGCCGTAGAGGTCGATGCGCTCGCCAAAGTCGTCTCCCTGCGCCTTTCTGGTGGGACCTTGCGTCGAGCCGGGTCCGAGTCGAGCATCCACGGCGAGGGCTTTCGAATGCTGCTGCCGAACGTGACTCCTGATCGTGCGTCTTTGGTGATGATGGGCATGGTGGTGCAACGGTGACGGTGCCGTCCCGCGGCGAAGCGCTGCGGCGCTTCCAAGAAGAATGGGGCCCGCGAGTCGAGCGAGCGATCGACGGAATGCTGCCTTCTGCCGACGAGCCTCCATGCAACCTCCATGCGGCGATGCGCTACGCGCTGTTTCCGGGAGGCAAGCGGCTTCGACCGCTGCTGGCGTTGGTCGGCTGCTCGGCGGCTGGCAGGGATGCGGAGCGCGCGCTGCCGGCCGCCGCAGGCATTGAGTGCCTGCACACCTACAGCCTCGTTCACGATGACCTGCCCTGCATGGACGATGACGCGCTGCGGCGAGGCCGTTCGACATGCCACGTCGTCTACGGCGAAGCCACCGCGATGCTGGTTGGCGACGCGTTGCTGACGCTCGCATTCGAAGCCGCCGCGACGGCTGGTGCGCTTGCGGTCAAGGAACTCGCGATCGCGGCCGGGAGCCGCGGCATGGTGGGCGGACAGATGGCGGATCTGGAGGCCGAGGGCAGCGCGAAGATCTCGGGGCTCGAACAGGTGCAGTGGATCCACGATCGCAAGACCGGCGCATTGATCACTGGCTCGTTGCTCGTCGGGGCCTCGGCATCCTTGGCGCCTGGCGAAGAGCTGCCCCCGTCTTTTGCGCATCCGCTCCGCCGCTACGGGGATTGCCTCGGGCGAGCCTTCCAGATTGCGGACGACTGCCTCGACTTGACCGGCACCGCCAAGGAGTTGGGCAAGAACCCCAACGCCGACCAGGACCACGACAAGCTCACCTGGCCCGCGGTCGTTGGCCTCGACCGAAGTCTGCAGATGGCGCGGGATCTGGCGGCCGAGGCAAGTGCGATTTCGCCGCAGATCGTGCAGGCTGCGGAGCAGTGGCGTCACCACAAGATGGGTGCGCTTGCCTGGGTGGGGGCGGTGCTGCAAGATCTCGCGTTCGCCGCGGTCGAGCGGCGCAGCTGAACCTGGAGCCCACTTGGAAACACCGTCGCATACGCCGCTTCTGGACAAGGTCCACAGCCCGGCTGACCTCAAGAAACTCGACCGCGCCGACCTGCCGCAACTGGCAGCCGAGATGCGACGCGAGATCATGGACGTGGTGTCCGTCACCGGTGGGCACCTTGGCTCCGGGATGGGTGTCGTCGAACTGACCATCGCCCTGCACTACCTCTACGACTTCCGCGACGATCGCCTGGTCTGGGATGTGGGGCACCAGTGCTATCCGCACAAGTTGCTGACGGAGCGCCGCGCGCGCTTTCATACGTTGCGGCAACGGGGCGGCTTGTCCGGCTTCAGCAACCGCCACGAATCGATCTACGACGCCTACTTGATGGGTCATGCCGGCACGGCCGCTTCGGCCGCGCTTGGCATCGCCATGGGGGACCGGTTGCTCGGCAAGAACCGGCACTCGGTCGCCGTCGTCGGCGATGCGGCCATGGGTTGCGGCGTCGCGTTCGAGGCGCTGAACCACGCCGGCTCGCTCGAGAAACAGCGGTTGGTGGTGATTCTCAACGACAACCGCTGGTCGATCGCAAAGACCGTCGGTGCCTTGTCGCGCTACTTGAATCGCGTCCGCAGCGGGTCGTTCTACAACCGGGCCAAAGAAGCGGTCCATCACGTGATCCAGTCGATCCCGGTTGTCGGCAACTCGATCGACGCGAAGCTGCATGACGCGGGCGAGATGTTGAAGAACATCGTCGTCCCGGGGCACATCTTCGAGGAACTCGGCTTCCGCTACATCGGCCCAGTCGACGGCCACAACCTGGACGAACTCGTCACCACGCTGCACAACGTCAAAGAGCTCGACGGCGTCACGCTGGTTCACGTCAAGACGGAGAAGGGCAAAGGCGTTCCTGGCAGCGAGGATCGCTACGACCGTGCGCACGCGGCGAAGCCGCAGCCAAAGAAGAAGGCCGAGAAGGTCCCGGTGGAACCCTGCGTGCTACAGCCAGTGGTCCCGTTGACTCCGCCAGGCCGCACCTGGACCGAATGGTTTGGCGATTCGCTCATCGACATCGCGCAGCAGGACTCTCGCGTGGTCGCGATCACAGCCGCGATGCCCGACGGCACCGGTCTGATGGAATACCGCGACAAGTTCCCCGAGCGGTTCATCGACGCGGGCATTGCCGAACAGCACGCGGTTGCGCTGGCTTCAGGCCTAGCGACGTCAGGACTCAAGCCGGTCTGCGCGATCTACTCGAC
>SXPK01000153.1 GCA_005776365.1 Planctomycetia bacterium | reverse complement strand
TTCCTCGTCGCCTTGCCGCTGTGCCTTGGCATCGCCATCGCGTCGGGCATGCCCCCGCTCTCGGGGCTCGTGGCGGGAATCTGCGGCGGCATTCTGGTGCCGTTGATCTCGAAGGCGCCACTATCGGTCTCCGGGCCTGCCGCAGGCCTGACTTCGATCGTCCTGATGGAACTCGGCAAGCTCGGCGGCGGCGACATGAAGGCTGGCATCGCGCCGTTCTTGACCGCTGTGATGCTGGCGGGCGCGATCCAGTTCGTCCTGGGGCTCGTGAAGGCCGGGCGGCTCTCCGCCTTGGTGCCCGGGTCCGTCATCAAGGGGATGCTCGCCTCGATCGGCATCACGATCGTGATGAAGCAGATCCCCTACGCGATGGGTCAGACTGGCTCGCTGTTCGAACTGCACAACAAACCGCTGCACATGGGCTCGGCGATCATTGCCGCGCTCTCGCTCGTTGTGCTCTATGGCTGGAAGAAGACGCCGATGGGCAAGATCGTGTTCTTGTCGCCTGCGCTCGTCGTCGTCGCTCTCGCAGGAGTGCTCGGCGCCGTGTTCGCAGGCTCCGAATGGTTGGCCCTGCAGCCGTCCGAGTTCGTCGCTGTCCCGCTCGGCGGTTTTGCGGCGCTCGCCGACTCGCTGCCGCGGCCAGACCTCGGCGCCGTCGTGCGCGGCGATGTGTGGATCGCGGCGGCTACGATTGCCGTGGTCGCAAGCATCGAGACGTTGCTCTGTCTGCAGGCCGTCGACCGCATCGACCCGCTGCGTCGCTACAGCCCGCCCGACCGTGAGTTGCTGGCCCAAGGCGTCGGCAATGTGGCGTCGGGCCTTCTCGGTGGCTTGCCAATGACTTCGGTGATCGTGCGCAGCGGCGCCAACGTCGCAGCCGGCGGCCGCAATCGCCTGTCCGCGCTGGTGCACGGCGTGCTGTTGCTCGTGGCCGTCGTGTTTGCCGGCGACTTGCTCAATCGGATCCCGTTGGCGGCCCTCGCCGCGGTCCTGATCCAAGTTGGCCTCAACCTGTGCAAACCGTCGATGATCGCCGCGCAGGCGCGCCTCGGCGTCTACCAGATGTTGCCGTTCGTCATCACGATCGCTGCTGTGCTCGCGACGGATCTGCTGAAGGGCGTGATCGTCGGCATCCTTGTTGGCGTCGTGTTCGTCCTGCGTCAGAACGCGCAAGGCGCAGTCGCGGTCAGCCGCGACGAAGGCGGCGCATGGAGCTTTCGCTTCCGGCGCGACGCGACCTTCATCACGAAGCCGCAGTTGCTGTCGGCGCTCGACGAAGTGGACGACGGCGCGCGTGTCGTGATCGACGCGAGCGGCGAATACGTCGACCAGGACGTCAAGGAAGCGATCGCTGGATTCATCGACGACGCGAAGCACCGCAACATCCAGGTGCAACTCGTCGGCATGAACGTCGCCGGCGCGGGCGGCGGCGGGCACTGACGCTCCGGTCGGCAAGGCGCGCGCGTTGGACTCCGTCAGCCAGTTTGCGCTCGGCGCCAGTTGCGCGGCGCTCGCGTTGCACGGCGACAACCGTCCGTGGCGCGCGGTGTTGGTCGGCGGTCTCGTGGCGACGCTGCCGGACCTCGACGTGCTGTTCTCGACGGGTAGCCCGATCGGCGACGTCCGCAGCCATCGCGGTCACAGCCATTCGCTGCTGTGGCTCACGGTCGCGTCCGTGCCGATCGCGCACGGGCTCGCCGCCGCGTTCGGCGAACGCCAGCGCCTGCGGCGGTGGTGGACGTCGGTGTGGCTTGCGCTGTTCACGCATCCGTTGCTCGACGCGTTGACGGTCTATGGCACCAAGCTCGCGCTGCCCTTCTCCGAGCACGCGTTCGCCATCGGCTGCATCTTCGTGATCGATCCGTTGTTCACGATCCCGTTGCTCGTCGGTCTCCACGGCTACGTGCGCCGCGGCGCGGGCGCGGGCGCGCGATGGAACCGGCGCGGACTTTCCGTCGCGTGCCTCTACGCCGCGTGGAGCTTTGTTGCACAGCAACTCGCGACGCACGCTGCGCATGCGCAGCTTGCGGCGATGGGCATCTCGACGCAGCGCGTCGTCGTGATGCCGGCGCCGCTGCAGACCTTGCTGTGGCGGGTCGTCGCGGTGGACGGCGACCATGCCTACGAGGGGTTCTGGTCCGTGTTCGACGGCGAACGCCCCGTGCGCTTCGAACGGATCAACCGCGGAAGCGAGTGGCTTGCGGCGCTGCGCGACAATGCGTTCGCGCAGTCGGTCGACGCCTTCGCGCACGGATTCACCAAGGCCGAACGGCACGGCGACGCATTGCGTTGTATCGACCTGCGCATGGGTCAGGAGCCGCACTACGTGTTCGCGTTCGAAGTCGCGCGCGTCCGCGAGGACGGGGCCGTGGAGCCGCTCGTGCTGGATCGCAAGGTGAGCGCGCGCATCGACGCGCGGCGCGGGCTCGAGTGGCTGTGGTTGCGTATGCTGGGCGTCGACATCGCGTCGCCGAGGTAGTAGCACCCGCGCCGCGCGGCCGGACGTCCGCGTTGGTGGAGGATCGATGGTCGCTCACAGCAGGAAGGTCTCGCGAGTCGTCTGGTGGTTTGCCATCGGCATCGGTGGCGCTGTATTGTTCATGTTGCGCAGCGGACCTTCCGAAGAATCTCCCGCTCCGGATGCCGCGTCGGCGCGGGTTGCGCCTGAGTCGCAGATCCCGGACCTAGCCTTCGACTCTGCGGAGATGCAGCGGCAGGTGCCCGAGCCCAGCGAGGGAGTCTCGCTTGCAACAGTTCCTACCGGTGCACTTCCGTCATTCGAGTCGACCCTCGAAGCTTCGTTCCGAGCGAGGAGCCCATTCAGCGCGGCCAAGTCCCGTACGATTCCTCCGACATATTCTGTGAGCGAGGCGATCGCCGCCAAGCACCTCAATCCAGAAGGCAAGCAGTTGAACGCGCAACAGCAGGAGCAGTTGCGGGAGCTGCTCTCGAGGCAGGCGGAGGAGGAGAACAAGCTGCATCGGGAGGACAAGCAAGCTCGTGAGCAGGCGTTCCTTCGAGCAATCCAGCGAGGATCCTACCGTGAGTGCTCTGTGCCCACGGTCATCGCAGCAGGAGCCCCCTCTGAGGCGGACAGCGAAGCGCTAAGGAAAGAAATGCTGGCGCTAAGCGCCGAGGTCACCAAACAGCTGGAGAGCACTTGGGGCAGGGAGCATCAAGACTGGACGAGAACGTTTGTGCCTGTTGCCGGTGCAGACGGGAGGCTTCGGCAGTATGCGGTTTTCTATGCCCGGCAAGAGGAGCCCGGCACGTTTGCGGCGTGGGATCGCGTACATGAGCGCTTCCGCGCCCATCGCCAGCAGTTGCAGGACTTCTTCGCTGCCGTGCGCTGACTGCTCGCGGCGTCAATGGAGACGTCACGTGCTGGAAACTCATCTGCTCTCGTCTAGCCTCCGGGCCCTCGTGTTCGCGTTGTCGTGTGCGATCGGAGTGGCCCAGGCCCCGTGCTCTGTGGGATCGCCGAACATCCACGAAGGGCAGTTTCAGTTCCTCCCCTCCACTACTGTGGATGTGGATGTGGATGTGACGTTGGTTTGGTGGACGATGGGCTCATGCCCTTGTGATCCCTGCGAGATCGACTTGGGAATCGGAGCGCACTACCTTCTCGCTGGCTTGACCGCGATGTGTTGGAGCTGTGCCGACTAGCGGCTAGGGACCAAGGCCATGATGCGAGTGCTCTTGTTGCTCTCTCTCCTCTGTGTCGCCGCGCTCTTCTTCGTTAGAGCCGGCGTGATGGACCCGGCTGTTCCGTCTGTGGAATCGACTGGATCGGGCAGCAGCGGTGCCGATGGAGCCGTGCAGCCTCTGAAGGATCAGCAAGATCCGTCGCCTGTCGCCTTTCTCCCAGGACCAACCGAGACCACGGAACGCACGCGAGTTCCGCCTGCGGCGGCGTTGGTGCAGCCCACGGTTACCGTTCAGGGCTCGATCGAGGAGAGCCTGCGAAAGAGCATTCGCTTCAAGACGAACGGCAAGACCATTCCGCCCAGCTATCCACCTCACAAGGCAATTGCCGCACCCCACCTCAATCCGCTGCAAAAGGTGCTCGATGACGAGCAGCTCGGTCGGCTCGAGCAGTTGATTGCCGAGCAGAACAAGGAGGAGAACGAGCTCTTCGTCAGGGACTTTGCCCAACGCGAGGCGGCGTTCTTTCGAGCGATCGCACGGGGTTCCTACCGATTGGTGCCCGTCTACCAGGCTGCGCCCGGCACCGAGCCGACGAGTGGCAACATCAAGCGAATGCAGGCGGATGTTTCCGATCGCTACAACGTGGTCATGAAGGAGTTGACCGCATCCCTGGGGCAAGAGTACGTGAACTGGATGCAGACCAAGCTCCAGGCCAGAGGCGAGGACGGTTCGGCGCTGTCGGCAATCGTCTACTTCACGAGGGCCGAGGAGCCCGAGGTCTTCGCTACCTTCGATCGGGGCAATGCGCTCGGGTTGACCCGGCGCCAGCAGCTGAAGGACTTCTTCGCTTCCTTGCCCTGAGCGAGGGAGCCCGGGTTCAGGCAAGCGCGCGGCAATGCTGCCCCGCGCGCAGCCTCACATGTTGCGTCGATACTGCCCGCCGACCTCGTAGAGCGCGCCCGACATCTGCCCGAGCGAGCAGACCTTGGCGGCTTGCATCAGTTCGGCGAACACGTTGTTGCCGGCCAAGGCCTGCTGCTGCAGCGACTGCAGCGCCGACTTCGCGTCGCCGCGATGGCGCGCGTGGAAGTCGGCGAGGTCCGCGATCTGCGCGTCCTTCTCGTCCTCCGAGGAGCGCATCACTTCGCTTACGACCTGGATCGGCGAGCCCGACGACGACAAGAACGTGTTGACGCCGATGATCGGCAACTCGCCGTTGGCCTTCTTGGTCTCGTAGTGCAGCGACTCTTCCTGGATGCGCGAGCGCTGGTACATAGTCTCCATCGCGCCGAGCACGCCGCCGAGCTCGGAGATGCGAAGGAACTCGGCGTAGACCGCCTCTTCGAC
>SXPK01000152.1 GCA_005776365.1 Planctomycetia bacterium | reverse complement strand
TTGATCTCGTGCGCAACCTGCCGCGCCATCTCGGCCCAGGCCTTCTCGCGCTCCGCGACAGCGAGACGCTCGCGACCCTGCGCGAGCTCGCGCGCCATGCCGTTGAACGAGGCGGCAAGCTCGCCGAGTTCGCGGCCGCCGCCTGCTGGCACCTGCACATCGAGATCGCCACGCGCGATGCGCCGCGTGGCATCTGCGAGTTCGCCGACCGGTCGCGCAATCGCGCGCGACGCCGCCAACGACCACACCATCAGCACGAACACCGTCGCACCGATCGAGAACCAAAACACGCGCGCAAACGAGTTCGTGCCCGCAAACAACTCGGCCGTCGGCGCGACGACAGCCAATGCGAAGTTCGACGCACCGCCGATGTCGAGACGCTGAAAGCCGCAGTGCATCGCGCGACCGGACTCTTCCTCAAACTGCGCCTCCCCTCGATCCGTAGAACCAACTCGGTCGCGCAACGGTTGCGGCTGCAGCAGTTCGCCGTAACGCGACCGATCGGTGTGCGCGCGAACGCGACCCTCCCCATCGACGAGCAACGCCTCCGCGGACGGGTAGCCCGCGTCGACGAGCGCCTGCTTCGTTTCGTCGAGCAGTCGCTGCACTTCTTGCCAGCGCACGAGCGCGAGCATCGCCCCCGCTTCGCCACTTCGACGCGGCACATCGAACGCAAGCGCGAGGTGATGCGCCGATGGGTCGCGTGGGCGCGCAGTCTGAGCGTCGCCGGCGTAGGGAGCCTCGCCCAGCGGCAGGAAGACCGCCGTTCGATCATGCTGCGCGCGCACGAACCAGGCTGCGTCGGCTACGGACTGCGGGATCCGCGCCGAACGCGCACCGCGCGTCGATGGGTCGAGAAACTGACCGTCCTGCCACCAGGCGACGCGACCGTCTTGGTCGGCGAGCACGAGCAGGTCGAGGTAGTTGTCGAGCAGGTCCGGCACCAACTCGACCTGCTCGCCAAAGGCCGCGAGTTCTTCTGGGCTCTCCAGCGCGCGCCGCGCGATCTCGCGCACGACCGCGCACGACTGGTAGATCTGCCGCAACCGATCCTCGATCTTCTGCGCATGATCGCCACAAAGGCGAGGCACAAAGGTCGAGACGACCTGCGCGTCGATCAGGCCGCGAACGCTGCCGAGCGTGAACCAGCCGAACACCAGCAATGGAAGGATGCAGGTGACCAACAGGGTCGCGAGGAACCGGCTCGCCAAGGACGTCGCGCGCACAGGCGCGATCATGGCGCGGCGAACACCTGTCGTCAGCTTCCGCCGCCCGCGCCTTCACTGGCGGGCTGCGCCAGCTTGGCTTCGATCGCCGCGATGCGGGCTGCGACGTCGCGGTACTTCGCGTAGTAAGTGCGAGCCGTCTTGAACTGCTCCAGCGCCACGGCGTGATCGCCTCGCTGCTCGGCCTCCGCGCCGGCCGCATATGCCGCCACCGCCGCGTCGATGTCGATGTGCAAGGCCTCGATCCGAGTCTTCTCGTCGTCGAGACCCTCGGGCCAATCGACGACCAACTGCAGAAATGCGCCCAGCGCCTCCTGCTTCAAACCCTGCAGTTCGAGATCCCGCGCAGCCTTGTAGGCGAGCATCCCCTGCCGCTTGCGACACTCGACGCGGAGTTCGGTGACCGTCGCACGTTCGAGCACGGACAAGGTCTGCGCCTCTTCCAGCAAGGCCGCGGCCTGGTCGAACCGTCCCGATTGCACCGCCAGTTGCGCCTGCTCCATCTTCTGCTGCGCCTGCAGTTCGCGCTCCATCTCTGCGATCGCGGTCGCGACGCCAGGCATGTCGGCCCAGATTCGCTGCGCGGTCCGATACTCCATCAACGCGGCGCCGTAGAGCTTCTTGGTGCGCGACTCCTCGGCGCGTTCGCGCGCATCCTGCGCGATCTCGTTCATGGCACGACGCTTGACCTCCGCCGCGTCCGCTCGCGAAGGATCGCGCGAGATCGCAGCCTGCGCGTGCCAGTCGACTTCCGGATAGCGGAACTCGGGCAACTTGCGCACGGCGTCGAGGAACTGCTTCTGCGCCTCGCCGTGCAGACGGGACACGGACTCGCGGACCTTGGCCTCGCCTTCGACCGCCGGCGCGAAATCAGGCTTGAAGCCCTGGGCGCGACGGAATGCGGCGACTGCCTGCTCGAAGTCCTTCTTTGCCAGCATGTCTCCGCCGATCGCCACTTCGCGCTTGGCGAGCTTGAGGCGCGCGCGATCGAACAAGGCGAGCAACTGTTCATCGCCGGGACGCAACTCCAGCGCCTCCTGCAAGGTGGCGATCCCTTGCACTTCTCGATCGAGATAGATTTCCTGCCGACCACGCTCGAGCAGGTAACGGAAGCGAACTCGCAGCCACTCCGCCTGCAGTTCGTCGTCGACCGCGCCATCCTCCTGCAACTGTCGGGTCCGCTCCTGATCGAGTTCCTCGAAGGCCTGCAGCACATAGCCCTCGGTGAGAAACTCCTCTCCACGCTGGATCGCTGAGTTGGCGCCGCACCCGGCGGCAGCGAGGCAGAAGAGCGATGCGAGGATGTTTCGGCGGATCGTCATGGAATCGGGTGGCGGGTAGCGCGACTGCGCCCAGACCCGCAGAATGTCCGGGCTTGGACCGGGTCGGTCCAACAATCTTCCCGCGCAACCCGACGATGTCTACAGCGACGCACGCCGTCTACGGGCTCTTGGACTATGTGCGCGACGTCGGCGCCCTGTTGGACCACAAACCCGCGCTGCCACGGATCGTTCGTGAGGTCAGCAAGCTGACGAAGAGCCTGTGCGCCAGCGACCGCTGGCTCGAGGAGCGCCATCGCGTCGGCAGCCACGACCACTACATGCGGCACCTGCTGCACAAGGACCCAAAGAACCGGTTCGTGATCCTCTCGCTGGTGTGGATGCCAGGTCAGGCGACCCCGATCCACGACCATGCTTGCTGGGGCGCGATGGGCCTCTTGGAGAACTCGCTCCAAGAAGTTTGCTACGACCGCCTCGACGATGGCTTCGATCCGTCGCGAGCCGAGCTCGTGCAATCGCGCGAAGCCCAAGTCGGCCGAGGCACGGTCGCCTACTTGCTGCCGCCCTACGAAGAGATCCATCGGATCGGCAACAACACGGACAAACCGACCATCTCGTTGCACATCTACGGCCGTGAACTCGACGAGATCAACGTCTTCGACCAAGCCACCGGCAAGGTGAGCCCGATGCGTATCAAGTACTACTCCGGTGAGTGCGGCCGCCAAGATTTCGTGATCTGAACCAAGCACACGACGCTGCCTGATGAAGAACATCCACGCCGGCATTGGCCCCAGTGCGCAGGCCGGGTGACGAAAGAACCCAATCCACCCCGGATGGACGCTAACCACTCCACCATGCAGGAGCAGACCCGAGTTGCCAGGGAGGACGCGCCCTGTGTGCGCGTTGCCGCTGCCGCCACATCGGCATGGGCGCTCGCTGTAAGGCACGACGACGTCAGGCAGGGAATCGAATGCCTCCTTGCCACGACGCTCGCTGCCTTTGACGCGACACGAGCGGAGGTTCACCTCCATGAAGGGACCGTGCTCACTCTGCGTGCGCACGCCGATGCGCCGGGGGCACAGCAGTCCAACGAGACCCATCGGGTCGAACAACCACTGACCCTGGCGGACGGCACGCTTGGGGTGCTCGCGATGAGTCTGCCCAATCGCGCCGTGCCGGTTGAGCACGAGAAGGCGTGGCAGCTGCTGACGAGCGAACTGACGCAGCTGTTGCAGGCAGACAAGTCGGCGCAAGCGCGCAAGGTCAGCCTACAAGCGATTCGCGAACGCGAATCCATGTGCCGCAAACTCGTCGAACTCAGCAACGACCTCATCCAGAGCGTCGATCCGGCGGGTCGGATCTTGTTCGTCAATGCCGCATGGCGACGGACTCTCGCCGTCGAAGGACTCCAGTTCGAAGGCAGGTCGATCCTGGACTTCGTGCATCCGGACAGCCTCGACCACTGCATGCAGACGATGAAGCGCACCTTCGAAGGCGAGCCGCTGCAGCGAGTCTCGTTCGCATTCATCAATGCGCTTGGCTCCAAGGTCTGGGTCGAAGGCGATGTGATCCCACGTTTCGAAGACGGCGTCGTCGCGTCGACGCAGGGCTTCTTGCGGCGCATCCACACACCCTTAGAGAGCAACGAGGAGAGCCTCCGCCGCCTCGAGTTGCACGACGAAGCGTGGGAAGGCTCCCCCGAGGCGCTGGCATTCTTGTCCGTGGACGCCAAGGTCACGCGCATCAACGCCGAGTTCTCGCGGCTATTCGGCTATGCCGCGGAGGACGCGATCGGCAAGTCGATTGACTCGCTCCTCGTTCCCGAACGACTGCGAGTCGAAGGGGCAGAACTGTGCCAGCACGCCGGTCGTTCCGAGACCATCAATCTCGACACGATCCGTCGCCGCAAGGACGGCAGCGAAATCGACGTTTCGTTGATCGCGACGCCGGTGCGCGTGAACGGGCGGCAGGTCGCCATCCAGTGCATCTATCGCGACATCCGTGACCGCAAGCGCCTCGAAGCGCACCTGGCTCGCTCGCAGCGAATGGAGGCAGTCGGCCGACTGGCTGGCGGCATCAGCCACGACTTCAACAACCTGCTCACTGTCATTCATTCGACAGCGGACATGCTGGTGGATCGGCTTCCGAAGCACGACGTGCTGTGCGAAGACGTCCGCGAGATCGCAAGAGCCGCGGATCGTGCCGCCTCGCTGACGCGGCAGCTGCTTGCCTTCAGCAGGAAGCAGGCGCTGGCGCCGCTCGTGCTGAACCTCAACGAGTCCGCCAGCGAAGTCGTTCGGATGCTGCGGCGGCTCATCGACGAAGACATCGATCTCGTCACGGATTTCTGCGGCAACATCGGCATGGTGCTCGCCGACCCAGGACAGCTGGAGCAGATCCTGATGAATCTCTCCATCAACGCGCGCGACGCGATGCCCAAGGGCGGGACGCTTCGCATCACCACTGCCAACGCAATCGTCGACGAAGTCGGATGCAAGCCGCTCGGCCTCGACCCAGGCGCCTATGTGACGATGACAGTCCAGGACACCGGCTGCGGCATCCCGTCAGATCAGCTGGAACAGATCTTCGAGCCGTTCTTTTCGACCAAGGCGGAGACCGGCAATGGGACGGGTCTCGGTCTCGCGACCGTGTACAGCATCGTGCAACAGTGCCATGGCGCCATCTCGGTGCGGAGCGAAGTCGGAGCGGGCTCCACATTCACGGTCTACCTGCCACGCACCGACGACATCGCGGCGTTGAGGGAGACCAAGCCCGCGGAACGACCGCGCACACAGTCAGAGACGATCCTCGTGGTCGAAGACGACCGCGCCATCCGCACACTTGTCGAGCGCGCACTGACCAAATCAGGCTACGCAGTGCTCGTCGCCGACACGCCGGCAGAAGCGCTACATATCGCAGACAACAACCCGCAGATCTCGCTGCTGTTCACCGACGTCGAGATGCCCGGCATGAACGGCCCGGACCTAGCCGAGCGGATACTTGAAAAGCATCCGAGGATCCGCGTGCTCTTCACCTCGGGCTACTCGGACGACAAGGTGTTCAAGGACTCGGGCACGCCTGCGGGCGCGCACTTCTTGCCCAAGCCGTATTCGTTCGCGGGACTCGCGAACAAGATCCGCGAGACATTGCAGGCAAGAAGCTAGTGCCTGCGGCGAGTCAGGCCTTTGCGATGAAGGCTTCGAGGTCTGTCTTCAGCTCGACGAGGCCATAGCTCGGCACCGTGATCGCGCGGTAGATGATGCGCTCGAGTTCTGGTGGAGTCTTGGGATTCAACGTGTGCGGCGGGCAGTAGCTGAAGAAGTAGCTCAACGACAACCGCACCGTCTCGCCGCCGCTGCGTTGGCAGGCGAACTCCCACGGCACGTCGTCGAATGGCAGGGTGCCAGTCAGGATCTCGTAGATCATGATGCCGACCGCCATCACGTCGGCCTTGCTGTCGGTCAGCAGCAGCGGATTGTAGTGCGGCGTCGTCGTGACGACTCGCTGCTCGCTGCCGCGCATCGCTGGATCGAGCATGACCACTTTGCCGCTCGGTTTGACGACGATGTTCTCGGGTTTCAGGTCGCCGTGGTACGACATCACGCCTTGATCCTTCAGTGCGATCAACGCGCGCGTCAACGCCAAGAACCAATTGAGGTGGATGCCCTCGAGGCTTCGGATCTTCTCGCGCAGCGTCTTGCCGCGAACGAAGTCGAGCACGAGGACGGGATTGCCGTCGATCGTGAGGCGCTCGCGTAGGCCGACCAGGTTCTCGTGCTTGGCGTGGGCGAGCAGTTCTGCTTCGGCATTCAGCATCTGCCGGATCTCCTGCTCGTCGAACAGGTCGATGCGGACACCCTGTGGCTCGAAGAACACTGCCTCCGCAGGCAACTCGTCCGGGCTGATGCCCTCTGGAGTGCGACGCGAGGTCACCTCGAGCAATCGAGTGACTTGTCGGCCGCCGCCGGCCGCATGGCCGACTTTGATGGCGACCTTCTCTCCCGTTTGTTCGTGCTGAGCCAGGAAGACAGAGGCGAATGCTCCGCGTCCCAAGAACCGGTCGACCCGGTAGCCCTGCACGATCTCACCGATCGCGAGCTTCATCATCAGTTGGTGTCCGTCTGTGGTGCGTGGGTCAGCTTGCGCCTACCCGCGGACTATTTCGGTATCCCCCTGTGCGTTGTTGAGTTACGAACGCACGGTGTGCCGTCGGGACGGTGACACCGAAGGTTCTTCAGCGAGAAATCGCAACAGCAGCAGCAGCACTCCGGTACACGCAGTTGTGCGCAGGAGATTCGACATGCCAGTGGAACTCGGCAACCCCTGCGATGGCATCGCGCAGCGCTCCCTCAACGCGCGCTTCGCAGCCTTCGACCTTCACTCGCGCGAGTTCGGTGAAGTCCGCGCCCACAATCACCAGGTCAAAGATCCGGAGTTCGGACGCAGCATTCTCCTTCGCCCAGGACCAACGAAACACCTCGGGCATCGAGGCGAGTTCTCCGAGCGGTTCGACGGCAGCAAGTCCTTCCGAGGACACGCGCGCGGCCGCGATCGACTGTAGAACTCCCCGCGGCATCGGATAGTCCGGGTCCAATGCCGCCGTCAGGGCAATCACCATGAGCAGGACTCCCAACACGCGCGTCCACCGCGGGCGCGGGCGCGCTTCGCGCAACTCGCGCGCGGCTACCCGCGTCGACTCGCGCCTTGCCCGAGAGCGCGCCAGCAGTCCAAGACCCTTGACCACACTCGATTCTCGGAGGATCTGCCGTTCGCATGAGCAACCTGCCGTTACTGCCCGGGCGTTGGCACTGCTGGCAGGCGCGGCCGGCGGCGACCAAGAACGCGTCAGGCTGGATCGGCGCAGTGGCAATATGGCCGGCGGCCGCTGCAGGTCGAAGCGCCTCCATGCGAGGAGCAACCCGCCGCGACCGGGCAACCGCACCAGCGTCTTGGCGCCGCGGCATGGTTACGTTCACGGGAACCAGAACTTGACGGAGTTCCACCAGCCGAACTTCGCCAGCCTGTGCGCGCACCACCGCCACGCATCTTGATCATGGCCACGACCTCGCTCCGCATCCTTCCTGTGCTCCTCGTCGTCGTCGTGTGCACGGCACGGGCACAAGAGCTGCGTTTCGCTGCGCTCGATGCTGATCTTGTGACGGTCGCGCGCCAGATCCGGTCGCGCTCGGTGGATGAACACCACGAGCTGCACACGTTGCAGATCCTGCGCACGGTCCGCGGTGGACCTGCAACAGCGCCATCGACGATCGCCGTCATCGACTTCACGGACTTGCGCCTGCGTCTACGGCCGACGCCACTGGAGTCGCGCCTCTACTGCCTGCACGACGCCACGAAGACTGCGAACGAACTGGGTCTGGCCGCTGACCAGGGCCCCTTCTTCGTGCTCAGCCAACGCGCTGGCAGCAACCCGATCATCGGAACCGACCTCGACGTGGATCCCACCCTGCGCTTCTGCAAGCTGCTGACCAGAGCAGAAGGCGGCGAGCAGCCGGGCGAAGTCGCGCAAGGCTTAGTCGAGACCGCGATGTCGATGCACGCCGCCACGCGCCTCGAGGCCACGCGCCTGCTCGTGGAGCGACCGCTCACCGCAGCGCGCGTCGCCGAGTTGCAATGGGGCGAGATGCTCGCGCGCACTTCCGCCGAGACCGAGGATGTCGAATACAAGTTGGCGATGTTCGAACTCTGCGCGACGCGCCGCATGCCGGGTCTCATCGAGGCGATGCTCGTGTCGCTCGACAAGACGCGCACGCCGCAGTTCGCGCGCGCCGTTGGCCGTCTGAGCCTCGCGCTGCGCGGCGACGACGCTGCGCAACCGATCCTCGCGCGACTCTCCGCTCACGTCGAGCCCGATTTGCGCGCCACGTTGTTGCTGGCGCTCGGCGCGACCCGCACTTCACAGGCCCGCGACGCGCTCTTGCGCATGAAGCAAGCGAACGCTGCCGATCCTGCCATCGACGCCGCGCTGAAGGAGCACTCGGGCACGTCGGCAGACGAAGCGAGTGGCAGCCGCAGCGCGCCAAAGCAGGACGCGCCCCATCCAGGCGACGGCGCCGGCAAGTAGCGATCGCCTCAGCGGCGCGCTGGCTTCTTCGCGCTGCCCTCGCGCGTTGCGACGACGACGGCCATCGCCGCGTCGATCTCGTGATACAGCAGCTGCGCTTGCAGATCAGGCATCGCCGGTGCGACGGTCTCGGCGCCAGAGCCGGCTTCGGTCGTGGCCGACATGCCACAGATCGCAGTGCCGTAGCCGAGCCGCCACTCGACGAATGGGTCCGCGCCGTTGCGCGCCAGCTGCATGCACACGAGGCCCTGTGCATGCTCGAAGCGGAGGTCGAAGCCCGCATGCATCAAGTACTGCAACGGATCGCTCCCCGTCCGCGGCGGCATCGGCGAGTCCTTGCGAAAGACCGCGTTGAGCTCAGACAGGATCAACTGCAGCTGCTCCACCGACTCGGGATGTCGACGCTGCGCGCGCGATGCGCAAAGCAGCTCCATCGAATCCACGAGCGGACCTGCGAGCACGCAAAGGCGTTGCGCCGGCATCGAGACTTTCGACTCCAACGGCGTCAACACGCGCTCCATCGTCACCAGCGGCCCGAGCGCAATCGTGCGATACAGCGATCCTCCGTCACCGAGGCACGAGATCACCGGCAGGCGGAATGCACCGCGCGCGGCTTCGTGCGTCGGGTTGCCGCGACGGAACAAGCATGCGTCTTCGATCCCGTTGCGCACTTCCACGCACTCGATCGGCGCCCGGCGCGAGCCGCTGCGGTCGATCGCGACGGCCGTGCCGTCGGAGAGCCTCAGGTCGACGCCAGCAAGGAATGGCCCCGCCTGCGTGCCGTCGCGAAGGTGCATGTGCCCGTCGGGCGCGTAGAGCAGTTCGCGGCCGCTCGGGAACGTGAGCTTGACGCCTTCGCGTCGACATTGAACGACCACGCCGCCCGGAGTCGTGCACGTCCCGGACTCGCTGCGAAACGCCGCCTCAATGGCGCGCGCGCCCGATCGCGCGCCCGCTTCAACGGCCGCTGGGGTCGCCGTGCGAACACCGCCGTCGCCGAGCAAGCAACCCTGTGCCAATGACACGCCCTCGTGCACGACGACGAGGCCCGTGTCGACCGACATCGCCGCTTGCGCTGATGCCTTGCCTGTCGACTGCGGTCCAGATGGAGCCGCGCTTGGCGCCAGTTGCGGGAGCAGGATGACGAGGGTCGCAATCGCGCAGGAGACGCCCATGGGAAGGGAGTATCGGCAGCGGCGACCTCGGGCTTGCGCGGTTGCAGCCAGGAACTTCGGCCTCGCTGCGGCTGGGCCCCGCTTCCTCCGTCTCGCCTGCGGGCGCGGCCTTGCGGTCGGCGCCCTTACGCCGCCGGCGGCTCCGAAAGTCCTTGCTGCAAGGCAGTCAAGAACGCGCCGACGTCCGTCACGATGCCCTGGCTCTGCGCTGAGCCGCGGTCACTCAACTTGGCGACCACAGCCGGATGAATGTCGACGCACACCGTCTGCACGTCCGCCGCGATCATGTTGCCGGTGCCGATGCCGTGCAGCATCGAGCCAAGGATCACGACCAGGCCCGCGCCTTCGAGAATCTCCGCGTAGCGCGCTTGTGCAGCGATCAGGTCCATGACCGTGTCTGGCAACGGGCCGTCATCGCGAATCGAGCCAGCGAGGCAGTATGGGACCTTGGCCGTGATCGCGGCGTGCATCACGCCGGCCTTGAGCAGCTTCTTCTCGACAGCCTGCTGCAACCCGCCAGCGCGGCGGATGCGATTGATGGCACGCATGTGGTGCATGTGGCCGTGGACCGAAAGCGCGCCGGTCTTGAGGTCGACGCCGAGACTCGTGCCGAACATCGACGCCTCCGTGTCGTGCACTGCGAGCGCATTGCCGGACAACAAGCCATCGACGTGCCCTGCGCGCAGGATCGACGCGAGCGTCGCAGCCGCTCCGACGTGGATGACGACGGGGCCGGCGACGAGGATCACCTTGCGGCCATCCGATCGCACCTGCCGCCACGTGCGCACGACCTGATCGACCTGCGCCGCGAGGCGGCGCTCGCTCGACGCCCCGCTTTGCATGAAGCCAAACTTGGCCTCTTGCAGCTTGCGCGTCGTCTGCGCCGTCACGCGCACGCCGTCGTAGCCAGTGACGATGCGTTCGCCGATTTGCAAGTCGCGCAGTTTGACGCAGCGCGCGCGACCGTCCGCAACGACGACTGCAGCATCCATGCGCTGCTTCTCGACGAGAAGCCACTGGCCGCCGACGTGCACTTCCGTGACGAGGTTCGTGGTCGAATAGAAGCCCTCGGGCGCAGTTCCCGCGATGTCCACGACATCGAGCTTGCAGTCTTCGGTGTTGGTCTCGTTGATGCCAAGCGACATCAAATCGGCGCGCACGCGCTCGTAGATCTTCTGGCTTGGGCTGATGACCTCGAGCTCCAGTTCGCTCTCGTCGGTGCGGTGCTTGCCGATGTCGAGGCGCAGCACGTTGTAGACAGCGCCGGCGGCTTGAACGGCCTCCATCGCGTCGGACATCAGGCCCGAATCGATCAGGTGGCCTCGGGCGCGGAACACGGCGACGACGTTCTTGGGCATCTCCGTGCAGGTTAGCCAAAGGTAAGCCGGACCTGCCACTGTCGAGCTTCCCGACATTCCCCATGGTCCGGGATCAAGCCGGGAGCGCGATCCGGCCGATAGCAGCGGGGCTATGGCAACGGCGACGAACGAAGTCAGGGTCCTTTCCACGCCCCGGAGCGCTGTTTCGTGCGCAGGCTTCTCCTGGTCTCTCGACCCGGAATCGAAGCTGTGCGGCGCGCTCGTCACAGAACGCTCGTTCGAAGCCGCGACATCGCGACTGTTGCAGGCCGCGGTTCGACCGGGAATGACAGTCCTCGACGTCGGCGCGCACGTGGGCTGGCACACGCTGCGAATGGCGCAACGGGTCGGCGACTCGGGTCGCGTCGTGGCCTTCGAGCCGGTCTATGCATTTCGCAAGGACTTGCAGAGTCACCTCGCCGCAAACCGACTGCAGCGTCGCGTCGCGGTGATGCCGCTCGGCCTTTCCGACCTCGACGGCAAGCGTTCGTGCTCGATCGATACTGACTCCGCAACCGTGTGCGCCGAGGGCGATGTTGCGCCGGGCACGACCACGGTCAAGGTGCGCCGACTGGACGACGTCGTCGTCGAGCTGGGCCTGCCGCGAATCGACTTCGTGAAGATCGACGTCAACGGCCACGAACGACACGTGATCGCCGGCGCGCGCGCCGTGCTGACCAAGGACCGGCCGATGCTCTCGGTCGCGCTGGCACGGAACGACGCAACTTCGCTGCGCGCCACCGTCGCGCTGCTGCAGGACCTGCACTACGAGCTTTGCGACGAGACGACTTGCATGCCATTCGCCTCGGACGATGAGGTGCTTGCCCAGGGCGGGGACACGGATGGTCCGTTGCACACGCTCGCCGTGCCCGTCGAGAAGCTCGCCGGCCTCCCCGTTCGCCTGCATGCGACCCTGACCGATCTCCAGACCGCACTCGACCTCGTGCACGAAGGCGCGATCCTCGAGCCCGACATCGACACGATCGAAAACGAGTGCGAGCTGCACCACCGCAAGCGCCGCGACGCCGAGGCGCTGTGCACCGTGGCCCGCAACGCAAACGGACCGTGCCTCGACCTCGGCACTTCCCACGGCCGCAGCGCATTCCGGCTCGCCACGAACGTCGGTCCCAACCACACGGTCTACACCGTCAACATGCTGCCCGAGCAAGCCGCGGCGGCGGGCGTCCACGTCACGCACGTGCTGCAGAAGGAGCAGATCGGCGCCTACTGCCGAGAACGCGGCATCGAAAACATCGTGCAGATCTACGCGAACACCGCGGAGTGGACGCCGCCGCCCGAAGTCAGCGATCTTGCCGCTGCCTTCGTCGACGCGTGCCACGACGCCGAAGCGGTGCGTCAGGACTCGCACCTGGCTTGGCAACGGTTGCGCAAGGGCGGCCTATTGCTTTGGCACGACTTCAGCCCCGTGCAACGCCATCGCCATGCGTGGATCAAGACCTCGATGGACGGCGTCGCCGCGTTCTTGCGCGACATCGGTCATCGCGGCCCCGTGCATCATCTTCGTGGATCCTGGATCGGGATGATCCGCAAGGCGCAGTGATGAGGCCGCTGCGCTGGCTCATCGTCTATCCAGAGTACTCGTCGACGCGCGCCGATGAGGAAGAGGCATTCGTGTCGCGGTTGCGGGCCCGTGCAATCGATGCGCGTGCGTTCGGCGTGCCCTGCGAGGGCGGCTGGCTGCCGTTCCACGAACTCGACCGCCGCTATCGCTCGGGCGACCACGCGCTCCACGCAGCCTACCAACGCTTGCTGCGCGAACTCGACGACCGCGACGTCCTGGTTGCAGCCGGCGGCGCGATGCTGCATCCGCACCTGCTCGACCAGATTCAGCAACTGAAGATCCTGATCTGCGCCGACGACCCCGAGAACTCCGAGCACCTCTCGCGCCCGATCGCCGCGCACTTCGACCACTGCTTCGTCGTCAACGCGGCGCATGTCGCCGACTACTCGACTTGGGGCGCAAAGAGCGCGTCCTGGATCCCGCCAGTGCTCCGGCCCGAACGCGTCGATCCATTGCAGACCGAGCGGCGCATCCTCTACGGCTACCGCGAACACGACATCGTGCTCTGTTGCGACCGTTCGTTCGGCATCGGCGACCGCTCCGCGCGCGCAGAACGTCTCGTGTCGGCGTTCCCGCAGGCCCACGTCCGCGGTCGCGGTTGGCCGCTCGGACCGGCAACGCAACGAGAAGTCGTCGAACTCTACGCTCGCAGCAAGATCGGCTGGAACCTCCACCACTCGACGGGTCCTTGCAACACGCGACTCCTCGAGCTGCCCGCGAACGGAGTGCTGCAGATCTGCGACAACCAGCGCTTCCTCGGCCCAATCTTCGAAGTGGACCGCGAGATCGTCGGCTTCGAGACGATCGAGGAGTGCATCGACAAGACTCGCTACTACCTCGCGCACGACGACGAGCGTCGCCGCATCGCGGCGGCCGGACGCACACGCGCGCTCCGCGATTACACCGAAGAACGGATGTGGGATCGCGTGACTGAGAAGGCGCAACAACTCGCCGCACTCCGTGCCGTCCCGACGTCACGAGTCGACGCATCGACTCCGCCTGCGAAGGCCCCGGCGGGACGACGGCCCAAAGTCTGGTTGCTCGCCGACCGGCGCGACTGGGCCTATGACCGTGAAGCGCAGGCAATGAAGCGGCATCTTGAACCGGAGTTCGAGTGCCGTGTTGCCTATGTGCAGGAGAAGACCGACCTCGCGTCGTGGGACTTCGACCTCGTCTGGGTGTTCTTCTGGGGCGAGACCTGGCACCAACAATTCGTGAACGACCCGCGTCGGGTCATCAAGATGGTTGGCAGCCATCGTTGGCAAAACGAGCTGGCCTACGGCCACCTCGATCCATCGACCTTTGCAGAACGGCATCTCGCCGACGCCGGGCACTGCGCGGCGATCTCGGAGCGCCTGCGTTGGCTCGTGCAGACCGTGCGCGAGTGTGACCTTGCTCCCCAGGGCGTCGAGCTCGACGTGTTCACGCCAGCGGGTGACGCGCCAAAGGGAACGCTTCGCGTTGGTTGGGCTGGCAACCGCGCCGACACGTGCAAAGGCTTGGACGACGTTCTGCTGCCGGCGTGCGCTGGACGCTTCGAACTCGAAATCGCAGGCGGCAACGTGCCGCCGTCGGCGATGGCCGACTTCTATCGCGGCCTCGACGTGCTCTGCGTCGCATCAAGCGCCGAAGGCGGGCCGCTTCCATTGCTCGAGGCTCTCGCGTGTGGAGCATTCGTCGTCACGACGGACGTAGGCATCACGCGCGAAGTCCTCCGCCACGGCGACAACGGGCTCATCGTCGCGCGCGATCCAGCTGCATTCAGCGCGGCGCTGCACTGGTGCGAGCACAACCTCGAGTTGCTGCGATCGCGTCGTCACGAGCGTGCCGCATATCTGGCGGCGATCCGGAATTGGCAGCAAGCGTGCGCTGTGCGCGCCAAGACGCTGCGCGATGCGATGGCACGACTCCAACCTGCCGCATCGCCCGCAGTATCGGCCCTCGCAACGCCGCAGCCAGTCGCTGTCACTGCCCACTTCGTCGACGGCACGACGCCATCCACCGCAGCAACATCGAACACGACGGCTCTGGCCAGGCGAGAAGGCGAAGCCACCGCCCCACCACCCTCGCTCTTCGACGCGCTAAACGCTACCTACCACGACCATCTGAGCGCGGTCAGCGGCGCCGATGAGCAGACCTACCGCGCCGCGAGCGCCTACTATCGAGCCGAGCTATCGGCCGTGCTGCCAAAGGCGCGCGACGCGCGCATCGCCGAGGTCGGCTGCGGCTTTGGTCACTTGCTGCGGTTCCTGGCCGAGCGCGGCTACCACGACCTCACTGCGTGCGACCTCGATCCACAGTTGGCTGCCGCCACCGAGCGGCGCCTCGCCATGCGAGCGAAGGTCGTGCACTGCGAAGCGCGTGCGTTCCTTCTCGACCACCCCGGCAAGTTCGACCTCGTGCTGGCCTTCGATCTGCTCGAGCACTTTGACCTCGAAGGGGCCTTTGCATTCGCAGCAGCGGCGAAGGCAGCGCTGAGGCCCGGCGGAGTCGCAGTGTTTCGCACTCCAAACATGGCCAGCGTCCTCGGCGGTTACTCGCGCTTCATGGACCTGACGCACCGCATCGGCTTCACCGAGCAGAGCGCCGGACAGTTGCTGCGCGCCGCAGGCTTGGTGGACATCAGCGTGCTGCATCCACAGCACGAGCCGGGACCCTTGCGGGACGCGCAGGCGCAGAACCAGAAGCTGCACGAGCAGTTGTTCGCGCAGCAGGACCGAACGCGCCCCACGTGCTTCGACAAGAACCTCGTGATCGCCGCACGCGCGCCCCGAGAATCCATCCGCGACAGCTCGCCGCGCGGGCACGCAGCGGGAGTTGCACGATGACTCGATCGACCCGCTTTTGCGTGACGCTCGACGTCGAACGCGACTACGGCAAGGGCTGGGCGACGCCGCCTGCCAAGACCTTTCGCAGCATCGTCGATGCGTTGCCGAGACGCTTCGCGCCGCTCTGCAATCTCCACGGCATCCGTCCGACCTACCTCGTCAGCGCCGAAGCAATGCTCGACATCGAGGCCGTTGCCGCGTTGCGTGCGCTCACGGACTGCGAGCTCGGCGCTCACTTGCACGCGGAATACCTGCCCCCAGGTCCGCGTCCTTCGACTTGGTCGGATCCAACGCTGCGCATCTCTACGATGCAGCGTGACCTGCAGCCACAAGACGAACGCCAGCGCCTCGCGACGTTGACGCAGTTGTTCGCGCAGCAGTTCGGCGCGCGGCCGACCAGCTTTCGCGCCGGTCGCTTTGGCGCGGGTCCACGCACTGGCGCCTTCCTGCAAGAACTCGGCTACGTAGTCGATTCTTCCGTGACGCCGGGCATCGCTTGGAACGGCAACGATGGGGCCGCGGGCCCTGACTGGCGCGGCCTGCCGTTGTCGCCTTGGCGCGTGCACAGAAATGGGGACCTGCGCATCGCTGGCGATAGCGCTTTGTTCGAGATCCCAATCACCATCGCGGCTCCTGAGCGCGTCGGTCGTGCAGGCAGCGAGCCGATTTGGCTGCGGCCGTGGTACAGCGAGCGCGCAGCGATGCTGGCGCTGCTGGAAACCGCAGCGCGCGATGAAGACCGCGGCATGCCGTGGCGAACGCTCTGCATGATGTTCCATTCGATGGAGTTGGTCGCAGGAGCGTCGCCTTACGCCCAGACAGATGGAGAAGTGGACCGCGTTCTCGCGGACCTCGATGCCGTGTTTGCGCGCGCACGAGAACTTGGCTTTTCCCCGGCGACGTTGACGGAAGCGGCGGAATCGCTCGCTCGCGACGACGACGACGCCGTCCGTTCGCGTGCGACGCGCGTCGATCTCGCAACGTGGAACCCCGACCGCAACCAGTGGCGCGCGTTCCCGCCATCGGTGGACCCTGCGCCGACACTCGCCGCGCACGCCACACAGCCGTGGTTCCTCTACAGCATCGAGCAACGCCACGACCGCTGGGACAACTGCCTCGGCTACAGCTGGATTCACGAGAACGCAGCGGCGGACGGGCCCATCCTCGACATCGGTTGCGGCCCTGGCGTCAACTTGCAGTGGCTCGCGCGCAACGGGCGGCACTTGCTCCACGGTTGCGATCTCGATGACAAAGCAGTGGCGGCAGGCCGCGAACTGGCGACCGCCACGGGCGCCGATATCCACCTGTTCCACGACGACGGCCGCACGCTGGAATGCGTTGCGCATCGCAAACACGCGGCCATCGCCGCGATGAACTGGATTCAACTCGTCGACGGATTCCAGCTCGACCTGTTCTTGGACCGGGTCACGGCGCGGCTCGAAGCCGGCGGTCTCTTGTTGCTCGACTATGTCGATGAGTCGTACGGGCACGACCCGCGCTCGCGCTGGCTCACGTCGGACTGGAGCAAGCCCGAGGACCAGCGGCGTCCAAGTGAGTATCGCACGCGCTACTCGCCTGCCGTGCTCACGGACGCGCTGCGGCGCCGCGGTTTCGTCGTGGAACGGCACTGGCGCATCGACGGGCCGGTGCCACGCGGCGTGCTGGGTTGCCGATTTCAGAGCCCGCGGGTGCCGCGCGTCGTCTACGTCGTCGACGCGAAGGGCTGGGCGCACGACAGGAAGGCAAAGAACCTCTGCCGCGCGCTCACCGGGCGCTACGAGGGACGCATCGTCTACCAGGACGCACTGACGCGACAAGACCTCGACGACGCGGACTTGGTGGTCGTGTTCTACTGGCGGCAATTGCAGTCGCTCGAGCGGCTCGCAGAGCCGTTGTCGCGCCTGCGCGGAAAGTTGCTGATGGGAGTGTGCTCACACAACGAACTCGAAGGCGAGCATCGCAGCCCTGGCCTCGCGGCACTGCGACGTCTGCCGCGGTTCGTGTTCACGCACAGCGCGCTGCTCGAGCGCGAAGTGCGGCCGCTCGTCGGCGGCACATCCTGGTGCCTGCCAAATGGCGTCGACGCCTCGTTCTTCACGCCCGATGCGGCAAAGCGCGAGCGCCGCGAAGGCGAGCCGCTCGTAGTCGGCTGGGCCGGGAGCGTCGCCAACTTCGGCGCTGAGATGCGTGGGCTTCCGACTGTGATCCAGCCAGCGTGCGATGCATTGGCGGGAGTCGAGTTGCGGATCGCCGCGCGCGAAGACCAACTGCGCACAGAGGTCGAGATGCGCGACTTCTACCGATCGCTGGACGTCTACCTCTGTGCAAGCCGCGTCGAAGGCACACCCAATCCATGCCTCGAAGCGGCGGCCTGCGGCGTGCCTGTCTTGAGCACCGCCGTCGGCAACATGCCAGAGCTGATCGAAAACGGCGAGAACGGCTATCTGCTGGCACGCACGTCGGAGGCCTTTCAGAAGGCGCTCGCCGCGCTCCGCGACGATGAGCAGACTCAGGCGCGCATGGGGACCAAGGCTCGGGAGCGCATCAAACGGGATTGGGACTGGAGCGCACGCTGTGAAGGTTATGCACGCATGTTCGACGCAGCCCTCGCGGCGCCGAGCGGCGAAGTCGAGGCCCGCTCGTCTGTGGCGCGCGGGCTGCAAGCCTTGCTGCGCAGCGATCGCGCCGGCGCCGTGAACGCGTTCCGCGCGGCCCTCGACGCCCACGCCGACTGCGCGCTCGCGCATGCACACCTCGCGAGCCTTTGCTGGGACGAGGGCACCCACGAGGGTGCATTGACTGCGTTGGGGCACCAGCGCATGGCCATTTCTTTGGGCCGCGGCGATGACGCCGTCCGCACGGTGCTCGCTGGCCTGCTTGGACGCCAAGGCAGAGCCGACCTGGCTGCGGCTCTGACCGCAGCGACCTGATCACCGCTGCAGGTGCGGCGCAACGACCTGCGCCGAACAGGCGTCGGCACGCGCATCCGCGACCTTGCGCACCGACCGCGGCGCCCATCCCGCAGCCCGCGCGGATTTCTCCGTGCGCTTGCCCCCTCCGTGCGTCGCTTCTGTATGTGCATCGCACGACTTCTCTGCGTCCTGCTGTTCGTGACTCAGGCCATCGCCCAAACCGTGCGGTGGAACCTGCCGCCGCTTGGCGCGGCCGAGTATCGACGCACTCTGCGGGAACGGTCCGTGACCGCCGAGAGCCCCGACAAGGCCAAGGCCGCGGCGGCCAACGATGCGATTCCGCCCGCCTTCTTGGCCGATCTTGCGCCCGGTCCGCTGTTGTGCGAAGGCGAACTCGACGACCTTGCGCAACGCATCACGACGCCGGTGCGCGACCTGCGCGACGTCCTGCGCGCGATCGCGTTCGATCTATCGGAGTCAGGCTCCGGCAACTGGAAGTTCCCGCGCATGGTCCCCCTCGGTGATCTCGTCGTCACTGGCAGCATCAGCGCGAGAGACGCAGCGGGAGCGCAGCAGATGAAACTGACGATCCAACGCCGAGCCGCCACGCCCTTGCCAGACGATCCCAAGAGCGGTTGCTACGAGCCGTCGACGATGTTTGCGTTTGAAGCGCGCGGTTCGATCGACCTGCGACGCAAGGTCGACACAACGCGCGGGCTCGTCGTTTCATTCGCCGCGACGCTGTCGCTGCTGGTGCAAGAGGACAAGAGGCGCATACGACGCATCGAGATCGAGGACGCTTGGGAGCTCGTCGCGGTCCGCGAAAACCAGGACGCGGACTTCCGCAAGCGCGTCGCCGACTCGGTGCGAAGGGGATCTGCTTGGGTGCGCGAACAACTCGCCGACGAAGCCGCGACGTGGGCCCGCGACAAGAAGGAAGAGTCGTTCACCTTCGGCAGCGGACGACTCGCCCTCGCTGCGCTGACCCTGCTCCATGCCGAAGTGCCCGCGGACGACCCCGTGCTGGCAGAGGCGCTGGCCATGCTGCGCACGCGCAAGATGACCGACAGCTACTCGCTGGCGACTGCATTGATGACGATGGCGCAACGGCACGCCCCACCGCGCGAGGCCGAGATGGTGCGTTCGGGGACTGTCGTGCGCCGTGCAGCGCGGACCTTGCCAGAACCCGACCGCATTCTCGCTCAGAAGTGGCTCGACAGGCTGCTCATGAATCGCGACACGAGAGTCGACCCGGAGCGGACGCTGCGTTTCGACTATGACGGCGGCAAACGCTTCGACAACTCTGTCTCACAGTACGGGCTGCTGGGCCTCGACGCCGCGCAGCTTTGCGGTCTGCAGATCTCCGACGCGACATGGGCCGCATCGGCCGACCACTTCCTCTCCGTGCAGTGTCCGCCATCGGGCGGTTCGTCGGAGTTGGCCATCGTCACGCACCGCGACCTCGCGCTTGCCGCGGGCAAGGAGCCAAAGCCCCGCACGCTGCGCGTCCCATCGCGCGGCTTCTCGTATCAGGAGCCGGGCGAACCGCCGTACGGCAGCCTGACCGCCGCCAGCCTGTCCGGGATGATCGTCGCGCGCGCGGGCATGCTCGGCATTGAACGCGCGCCCAAGCGGGGCTTGCGCGAACTCGACGCGGCGATCGACGCGGCCTTCGCCTGGCTCGGCCGCGAGTTCACCACTCGCGGCAATCCGGGCTTCGTCGGCAAGGCTGACAAGCATTGGCATTACTGGCTCTACAGCCTCGAACGCGCTTGCGAACTCGCCGGCGTCTCCCGCCTCTGTGGCCGTGACTGGTACTACGAAGGCGCGATGAGTCTGTTCGCGCAGCAGCAGAAGTCCGGCGCCTTCAAAGCCGGCTCGGGCGAGACGATGGCAATCGAGGCAACCTGCTTTGCCGTGCTATTCCTCAAGAAGTCGACGCTGCCAGCGATCACGGGCAGGTGAAGCCATCACCAGCAGTTTGCGAGGTCGAACAGCAGACCGATGCCAGCCCCGATCGCGATGTTCTTGCCACTCGCACGGCATCCCGAGCTGAACGCGCCGATCGTCGCGCCAGTCACGGTGTAAGTCGGGAATCTCGAACCAGAGGGACGCGCGTAGCCGCTGTAGTAGACCGGGTTGCCGTAGTAGTCGTAGCCGTAGCCAACTGGCGCGACGTAGCGATCGACGTAGACGGGTTGAGCGAGCGGCATAGGTTGCGTCGCGGGGACGGTAGCGACATTCCAGTCCACGCCCGCTTCGTAGGCGGCGCGGCGATTTTCGGCGGTCTCGCGCAACCATGCCCCACTGGCGTCGTCGTTGGTCGACAGCCGCGGCACGGAAGCCTCGCCTTCGACTCTGGGCGAAAGCGCGGGCGCAAACGGCGCCGTCTCCTGCCCCTGACCAGGACGCCGAAGTGGCGCAGACTCACCACGCTCTCGGCTGGTTTCATCTTGAAGCCACTGCTGCGTCACGGACTCGTCGGCCACCGCCTGTGCGCGGGGCGCAAGCTCGAGTTGCGCGGCGCGCGGCATCGGCGCTTGCACCCGCGGCAGTGTCGCGCCGGCGCAGGCGGCCATCAGCATTGCGAAGAGCAGCAAGTAGGTGCGCATTGTCGACTCCGTTCGGTGCTTCACTTGTTCCAACTCAAGCGCACGACGAAGTCGGACGCCCGTGACTGGCGTGAGATCGCCTCGAAATTGGACGTTCCGCCTGACGGCAGCAACAGCACCTGACGGTTGGTCTCGTCCGGCAACTGCTGGCGCTGGCTGTCGAGAAATGATGCCTGCACGAGGATCGATATCGGCTCATCGTCGATGTTGCGGATCGGGACGACGATGCGCAAAAAGTCCCCCTGCGGCGTGCGTTCGACCAGCGGCCGTCCTGCGCGCACGACGGCTTGCAGCGTGGCGTCCGCAACGACAACCTGCGCGGCGGATTCGGCATCGTCCTCGATCGCAAAGGCTGGGTAGGGCGGAGCGCTGCACGCAAGCAGCAGCAGCGGGAATGCAATCGTCAGCAGGGTTGGCTTCATGGTTTGGATCTCGGGAAACGGTCCATGCGCGGCAGGGACCGAAACATGCAGTAGCTCTCGGCTCCCTCTCGTGTGGTCACGACGAAGGTCTGCGTCAGTTCAGGAATGACCTGGCCATTCGACGAGTGGAAGTCGATGCGAATCGTGTGCTCGCCCGGCGCGACATCAAAAGTCGCCGCCTGCACCGTCGACGGCAGCGTGGCCCAGTGTCGCGTGTCGGCGCGCGTCGACGTGAGCGCCGCCAGGACGAGCAGGCCAGCGCCAACCAGCGCCTTGTCACGCGCACCGGTCGAGCTGCTGTCGCCTGCCGCGAGATAGAGCGCTCCGATCCCAGCCGCGCGCGTCACCGACTTGAACACGGCCTTGCCCTGGCGAATGCCCTCCATCTCGGTGCCGCCGCGTGTGCGAGCCTGATAATCGACATCGGCGAGCGTCCAAGTCGGACCGCGTGACTCGCCGTCGATCCAGACTTGCGCATGGTGCGCATCGCTCCATCGCGGGCGGAAGCGAGCAAGCTCACCCTCGCCGCCCGCCGCGAACTTCTCTGGCCCCATGCCGACTTCGGCAAGCACCACGAGATTGCCGCCAAGCGGCGACGCGAGCAGCGGATTGCCTACCTCGCCACGCGAACCATGACCGCGCGAGAAGACGTCGGCCTGCTTGGCTTCTTTGAAGAAATCCTCAGCGTCCGCCGGAGTTCCCATCGCGCGACTCATACGACCCGCGAGCCAGAACAGCAGCGTGAAGTCCGCTTGGAACTTCTCGTCGCCTGACTCAGCGTCCGCAAGGATCCCCTTCTTGAAGGCGGCGCGCGCATTGTCGGGCTCGCCTTTCATCAAGTAGCACATCCCGAGGTAGTAGGCGTTCATCGCCTTCTCGTAGGGATCGCCGGTGTAGCCCTTGCTGCTCTCGCTGCCGACGATGGCCTTGAACTCCTCGCCACCGCTCGTCTGCCAGTTGCCCATGATGCGCGCTGCCGCGCCGAAGTGCTGCCATGCTGCATCGACATCGCCTTGCAGCAGCTCGCATTGCGCAAGCACGTTGAGCACGAGCGCCTGGTTCTCGACCGGGCCGGTGGTCGCCTCCTTGCGCGCAAAGTCCGCGACGACGCCCAACTCACCCTGGGTGAATCTGCTCATCGGAATCGCCGGCTGCGACACGCTGCAGGAGCCAAGCGTGGCGAGGAGCAGCAGCAGGAAGGCGCGCAAGTGCATCGGACTCAGCGCGTGATGACGCTCTTCTCGGACTCGAACTTGGTCTCGTAGTCGTTCGTCCACATCAGGCGTGACGTTTCGAGATCCGTGAGCTCGAAGGTGACGAGGTAGTAAGCGCTCTTGAGCTTGCCTGACTGCTGCACGCGGTCCTGGATCACGCCCTTCAGCACGTAATCGGAGCCGAGAACGCCGCCCTTCATCCCCTCGTTCTGGGTGACCGCGCCTGCGCGCTTGGCCTCGCGTTCCTTGCGCACTGCGTCGAGTCCATCGGCGCTGCGATCGAGGACGACGATCTTGTTGCCGAGGGCCTTGAACAGTTCCGTGCGCAGCTTGTTGAGGATGATGGTGCGATTGATGACGTCGGCGGACTCGTTCTTCAGTTCGGTGATGTGGAAGGTGACCGTCTGGCCGTCGGCCTGAGAGGTGAGCACGCCTGCCGCGCGGATGTCATCGGACATCTTCTTGGCCATCGTCCGGATGTCCTGGCTCTGCAGGACCGCGCCACCAACCGCATCCGGGCTGTCAGGATCGACGCGCCGGTCGATCGTTCCGACGCAGGCGGCAAGCAAGGTTGTCGAGAGGATTGCGAATAGGGCGGTCGTGCGCATGAGCAGTGTCGATTGGCAAGTCGGTTGTGCGGGGTCCGTCGCGGCTCGCTGCCGGAAGAAGGCGGCGCGCAGCGCAGTCGGCGGTCCGCTGTTGTTAGCGCATGGGGACAGCCGATGCCAACGACAGCGCCCCGGCCATTGCGGGCATCAGCGAATCGCGAAGCCAACAGCCCCGGTCGCCTCCAGCGACGTCGTCTCCACGGAGAGGACTGTCGCCAGCGCTGGTCCCCGGCGCAGGGCAACCAGGAATGCCTCCACGGCGTCGTCCTCGCCCTCGGCCTCGCCGACAACGCTCCCACCGGTGGCGTTGCGCACGAATCCGGCGACGCCAACAGCCTCCGCAGATCGCTGCGCAAAACGCCGGTAGCCAACGCCCTGCACGCGACCGACGACTAGAAACGCGACGCGCCTCACTGGCCCGGGTCCATGCGGGCGCGGCCGCCATCCAGAGTCACACGGCACTGACGCATCAGGTCGATGCCAAGCACACCGTGCACCGGAAACGATCCAACTGCGACGCGGGTGACGATCGGCAGCGCGACGCCGACGAAGCGCACCTGCGACACCGCGATCTCGAGGTTGCGCGCCTCGCGCACAGAAACGCCACCGCCTCCCGCAGTCCGCACCCGACGATAGCCCGGCACGGCGCGCGACTCACCGCCAGGCAACCTGATGAGTCCCTGCGGGGTCATGCTGCTGTGGCTCGCGCCAGTGTCGAGAACGAACCACAAGCGCTCGCCTTCGATCAGCACCGGCACGAGGCAGCGACCTTCACTGCGAACGCACTGCACGCTCGTCTCCGGCGTCAATCCGCGCGGCATCTCGAGCACGAGGCTCTTGCGCACGGGATCGAGCGTCATGCGGAACAGCCCGAGGAGATCGAGGCCGAGAACGCCGATCGGCGGCCGATCCGGGCCGCCGTACAAGTCGCGCATCGCCAACCGTTCGTCATCGACGATGAGCGCGGGCACGGGACCGAACCAGACGTCGCCGACCGCGAACTGTTCGAGCACCCCGATGGATGCAGCGACTTGACGGCCTGCCCCGTCTGGGATCGTGCCGATGTCCGTCACTGCTCGCGCATCAGCCTCGTCGGCCAGCGAGCGCGCGATGGTTGTCATCGACGATCCGGTGTCTACCGCGAAGGCGCGACGCAGTTCTCCGAGCGAACATGCGAACTCCGGCAGCGCGCCTTCGAGCAGCGGGTGCTCGGTCACCAATGGGCCGGTCTGCTTGCGTCGGAACGGCAGTTCGCGCGCAACCGCCAGCAATGCGCGGCGTCGGGTCGTTGCCGCGTCGATCGCGCCCGCGAGCAAGGGCGCTACCGAGTCGCCGTAGCGCCCGGCCGAGAACAGTTGATCGCCGAGTCGCCCCCGAGCCTCCGCCACGGTCCACCCCGCGCGCTCCGGGTTGGCAGCAACTTCGCGCCACGCCGCGATGGCAAGGTCGTCGCGCCACAGCAAGTCGTGAACTGAGGCGAGGCAGACTGCGAGGGATCCGTCCTGCGGATGCCGACGTCGGCCACGCGCCACCGCGGTCTCCGCGCCCTCGATGTCACCGCCAGCGAGCGCGTCCAGCGCTTCGCGAACGTAGTGCTCGGCGGCACGCGGGGCGACCGTTCCACACGCACCTGCGGCGATCCCTGCGGCAATCCCGCATGCCATCGCAGTCGCGCGCAACGCGCCGCCACGCCCAAGGTCCGACGCTGCGCGGGGCATCGTCGTCAGTTCGTCGCGATCGTCACCGTTCGCGACGATCCAGCACGAACACCCTGATTGCCGGCTCCGAGGCTCTGCCAAAACGTGCTCAGCTCGCCGTAGTAGTTGGCGCCTGCGTAACCGCCGACATCGACGCGCCACGCGGCGACGGTGAGCGTCCACGTGCGCCCCGCGATCAACGGCGACTGCGCATCCGCTGGCAACGCGACAAACGCAAACTCCAGAGCCGTCGCTGGCACCACTGCCGTCCACGTCCGCTCGTCCACGCCTTCACTGCGAAGATCGAGTTGCACGTAGGTCGCGCCAGTGGGCGCCGAGAACTGCACCGTGAAGCCGCTCGCCGGCACGATCTGGCCGTCGGTGGGCGACACAATGTCCGGCATGGCGAGCATCGAGAACACTTCGCTGCCAGCGTTCTTCAGGCGCAATAACAGTCGCTGCCCCTGTGCCGTGGTCGGACCGCTCGACGATGCCCGCAGCGCGACGAGCCATGCGCCGCCCTCGAATGGACCAGCAAGCTCTGGCAACGTGAACGTCAGGTCGTTGCCAATGACGGTCATGTTGCCAGCGATGTCGCGCGCAAGTTCGACGACGCGTCCCGATGGTTGCTGGAACGAAAGGTCGAAGCGAAGGTCCGAGGTCGCGAAGGACGCGTCGAAGCCGGCAAGCGCGCCCACGGCCGGGAAGGACGCGGTCGCAGCGTGGTCGATCGGCAGGTCGTGTGCTTGCGCACTTCCTTCCGCGATCTCAAGGTCGATCAGCGCGCCGACGCTGGTCAGCGTGAAGGCGCCACTGATGGAAGTGCCTTCAGCGACCGTCACGTTGCCGAGCGGTTGCGCGACTCCGGCGCCGTAATCGCCAAACTGAAGCACGCCGCCAAGACGGACCGGCATGCGCGGCGGGCTCGCGGCTCCCTGCATGCGCGAACGGAACCACTCGCTCAGATCCAAGGGCCGCGAGGCGAACACGACTTGTTCACGCGCAGGATCAGCGCCGACCAAGGAGCCTTTCACGACGCCGTGGCGATCGAAGGCGCCCGGCGCGATTTTCTGTTCGCGCACGAGTGGCAGTTCGACGCGATTGCCGGATGCCCCTTCGAAGCTGAAGGCGCTCGTCGTCGATGCTGCGCCAACCGTCGTCCGCAGAGTTGCGGTGAGGCGATCGAACGTGGTTCGGTCAGCGACGATCACGCCGCTTTCTCGCGTGAGACCGAGCGAGCCCTCGTTTGCGACCCGACCTCGGACGATCGCCGCGCCTTGTGCCGGGCCACCATTCTCGACATCAAGGGCGAGCAGGCGCGTGCTGCGGTTGTCGGAGGCAATCGAGCGATCCGACAGGTAGTAGCGGCTGGAGATCACGCGAGCGCCGGCGTCCAGGAACGACAGGATCTCCGCCGTCGTGACCGAAGTGCCGGAGAGCGGCGCCGTCACCGTGGTGCCGAACCAGCCGGCAGGCATGTCCTCCAACGTGCACTGGCCGACAGAATCCGTATATGCCGAACTCGTGGCGGCTTGCAGCCCTCCGCTCATCGCGATCGGAATCGAAGAGACCGGGCGACCGCGGCGGATGATCTGCGCGCGCACGTTGCCGACCGGCATCGTCTCCAACGTCAGATCGCCGAGATCGACGTTCACTCCCGCACCGAGAGGTCCCGTCGCGCCGGTGGCAACGATGGGCAACCATGAGCCACCGCCCATGATCTCGAACGCGACGTCGCGCGTTGCGCCCGCGGCGTCGATGCCCGCGACCACCGTCTCGAAGCGACCATCCGTTCCGGTGTTCGCCATCGCGCTGTCGACGCGAACGAGCGCGGAAAGGATAGGTCGATCGTCGGCATCGAGGACCCGGCCGCGCACAGTCGCCGACGTGGTGGCCACTGCGTAGACATGCAGGCCGCCGGTCGCGATGCCGTTGGCCAACTGGATCGAACCGCCTGATCCAGCAGCCGCGCCAACAACCTGTTGCCACTGCCCCGTCACCGGTTCGAGGCGGAAGAGCACGCAGTTGCCAGTGCCGAGAGCAAGTTCATCAGGAACGATCAGCGCCGCCGCCGGCGCGAAGGTCGCCGTCGGCGGATCGACCCAGAAGGATCGCGTGCACAACCACGAGCCGGCTGGGGCCGCTGGCAGCGGCGACGGCAGGCGTTCGCGCGCGAGCTCGCCGATTCGCAACTGGACCGAGGCGTTGCCGCCATCGCTCACGAAGGTGCCGGCAGCGAGCCGAAGGACCGCGCCCGAGTTCGCAGTGTCATCGAGATCGGTCGCCGGCAACGCTGCTCCAGTGCCGACCGTCAACGAAACGCTCGCGCTCGTGTCTGGCAGATAGATCGCGTCAGGCAGGTCCGGACCTTGGACAGCAGCCTCGAACGCGAGCGACACGAGACGATCCGTGTCCTTCGCGGAGGCGTTGCTCGCGTCGACGCGCACGAGTCGGGTGCCGCGGCGATCGCCGTAGAGCTCGGCCCTGCCCGTGCGGCCAGTCACCCCGACGCCGTCCGCGACGCGCACCACCGCGCCACTGACGCCCAGCCCCTGGTTGTCGCGCACGGTGGCCTTGCACGTTCCCGCTGGCAACACGGGAAAGGATGGCCCGATGTCGCTGCCGCTGCCGGTGCACGCGACCAGCACAGCCAGCGAAGCGCAGATCCAATGGCCGCGGCCAGGTCGAGCTTGGTTCATCGTGCGCGTCTCATCATGCGGTCCGGATCGGGCGGAATCGCCACCCTGCTCTTTGCGCCGTCCGCGCCGATGCTGCGCACGCCGACGACGAGCTCGTCGAGCGCGAGCCCAGGCAACAACGCACGACGGCGACCTCTCTCGTCGCCACGCATCCTCGCGTCCTTCGACGCGACGACACCTTCCCAGTCGGGCGCGGTCGTCGCCCGCCAGACGAACTCGCAATCAGCCGCATCGGGCGGCAGTGCGAACTCGATCTCGGTGTCGTAGGCGGTGCGCGACGCGCTCGCTGTGCGAACGACGGGCATGCGCGGCGCTGCGGCGAGTTCGCACAGCGTCGCCGCGACGACACGCGCGACTCCGGCGACATACGCAAAGTCGACGAAGTCCGGCAGGTCCCCGTAAGGCTTGCCATCGCGTTCGACGAGATCCTGGTGCTGACGCGAGTAGTCCTCGCGCGGCTCGGTGAGCCTCACAGCCGGCGCGCCGGCCTCGTGGAAAGAACGATGGTCGCCGCCGCGGCCGAACCGATCGCCGCGGAATACGAGCTGGACCTTTGGCGTCAGCGAATGCGCGTGCGCGGCATGCACGAGCGCACGCGCGAGGCTGCGGCCCTGGCCGTCATTGCCGTCCTGCCCGTAGCTGAAGCAGCGCACGACGCCGTCGCGCCGCGCGCCATCCATCCCGAGCGTGTTCCCGACGATGTCGCAGCCGATCATGCCGTCGATCACGACGTCGGTCTTGGCGAGTGTCTCAGCGCACAACTTGCTGCCCACGAGGCCCTGCTCTTCGCCGTCGAATGCGCAAAACATGATCGTGGCGGCAAAGGTCTCGGCGCACAGCAGGCGGCAAGCCTCGAGAGCCACCGCGGTGCCCGACGCGTCGTCGTTGGCGCCCGGCGCAGCACGCTTGCCATCGGCACCGTCGCTGTTGCGCGAGTCGTAGTGGCCACCAATCACGTAGACGCGTGATGCATCTGTCGTGCCCGGCAACGTCGCCATCACGTTGACGACGTCGACCTCGTTCGGCATGCCCTCGCGCGCGACTTGAACTCGCCCTTGTTGCGTCTCGACCTTCAGGCGGCCACCGCTCAGCTCGACCAGCGAAGCAAAGCGAGCCTCTACGTAGCGACGCGCCGCGCCCGTGCCTTCGGCTTCACTGTCGTTGCGCGACAACACATGCCGCGTTCCAAATGCGCAGAGGTCGCGAACCGTGCGTTCGACCTCGGTTTTCGACGCGCCCGCGACGATCCGGGCGACACGCGCACCGATCGTTTCCGTGCGCGGCTTGTCCTGCGCGCACAGCGCCGAGACGACGAGCAGCGTCAGCACGCCACGCGCTTTCATGCGAGCAGATCCGCGCCGTCCATGCCGTCCGCGCGTCGCAGACCGACGAGCGGCAGCAGCGTGGTTGCGATATCGCAAAGCCTGCCGCCCGCGCGCAGGTGGCGTCCGCTTGCGCCGCTCCCAGCGATCAAGAACGGCACCGGATTGAGCGTGTGTGCCGTGTGCGGTTCGCCGGTGAGCGGGTCGATCATCATCTCGACGTTGCCATGGTCGGCGGTGATCGCGACGGTGCCGCCCTTCTTCAGGACCGCTGGCACGATGCGCGACAGCGCGGCGTCGATCGCAGAAACCGCGTGCACTGCCGCGGGGATCAGACCCGTGTGCCCGACCATGTCCGCATTGGCGAAGTTGAGGATCGTCACATCCGGTGAGTTCTTGCCCGCGAACTCAGCGAGCAGCTTCTCGGTCACCAGCGGCGCCGACATCTCCGGCTGGAGGTCGTAGGTCGCGACTTTCGGGCTCGGCACCAGGATGCGACGCTCGCCTGGATACTCCTTCTCTTCACCGCCGGAGAAGAAGAAGGTGACGTGGGCATACTTCTCGGTCTCGGCGATGCGCAACTGCGACCAGCCCGCGTTGCTCACGACCTCCGGGAAGATGCCCTTCAGGTTCTGCGGCCGAAAGGCAACCGCGCACGGGAAGTCCTCGCGGTAGCGCGTCATCGTCGCAAAGTGCACTTGCGGGAACGAAGCGCGCGCAAAGCCCGTGAACTCGCGGCTCGTGAATGCCTCGGTCAGCTGCCGTGCACGATCTGCGCGGAAGTTGAAGAACAGCACCGCGTCATTGGCACGCACACGGCCCTTGTCCGGCGACCCGATCGTGGTCGGCAGCACGAACTCGTCCCCTTCGTTGCGCGCGTAGGACTGCGCAATCGCCGCCTGCGCGGTCGTCGCCGTCAGGCCCGCGCCGATCGTCAGCGCGTCGTAGGCCTTTTGCACTCGCTCCCACCGCTTGTCGCGATCCATCGCGTAGTAGCGACCGATGACGGTCGCGATGCGTCCGACGCCAAGGGCTTGCATCCAGCCTTCGACCAGCTCGACGTACTTTTGCGCCGAACGCGGCGGCGTGTCGCGGCCATCGAGGAAGGCATGCAACAGGACGCGATCGCCGGTGAGCCCGTTCTGCTTGCACATCGCGAGCAGCGCCTTCAGGTGCTGGTCGCTGCTGTGCACTCCACCGTCCGACACGAGTCCGAACAGATGCAGCTGTCCGTTGCCGTTCTTGGCATGCGCGATCGCGCCAGTCAGCGCGGCGTTGTTCTGGAACTCGCCGTCGCGAATCGCCTTGTCGATGCGCGTGATCTCCTGGTAGACGACGCGGCCGGCGCCGATGTT
>SXPK01000151.1 GCA_005776365.1 Planctomycetia bacterium | reverse complement strand
GAGCGCGCGGTCACCTGCGTGGCGGAGCGCACCACGAGCGCGTGGTAGCCGGGGAGCTTCAGGCGCAGCGCGTCCTCGTTCATCCCCTTCTGCAACGTGACCTCGCCGGCGGTGCGAAGGATCGACAGGCCTTCTTCGGACAGTTCGTCGGCGACGAGGATGCGGTAGCTCATGGACGTGCGGGGTTGGTGCGCGAACCGATCGGTCGGGCAGAGGCTCAGCGCGCGCCCTTGCCCAGCAGGATGACGCCGATCGTGCGCACCATGATGCTCAAGTCGAACATCAAGCTCACGTTCTTTATGTAGTAGAGGTCGTAGCGCAGCTTCTCCGTCGCGTCTTCGAACGATGCGCCGTAGGAATGGCAGACCTGGGCCCAACCCGTCAGCCCTGGCTTGACGGTGTGTCGAAGCGGGTAGAAGGGCAATTGCCGCGTCAACTGCTCGACGAAGTGGGGGCGTTCGGGGCGCGGGCCGACGAACGACATGTGCCCAATCAGGATGTTGAGGAACTGCGGGATTTCGTCGATGCGCGTGATGCGAAGGAAGCGACCCACAATGGTGACTCGGTCGTCGTTCTTCTTCGCCCACACTGGGCCCGACTCCCGCTCGGCGTCCTGACGCATCGTGCGGAACTTCATCAGGCGAAACACTTCTCCGTCCTGGCCAACGCGCTCTTGGGTGAAGAACACGGGGCCCTTGCTGGTCAACTTGACTGCTGCCGCGGCGACGAGCGCGAGCGGGAAGGACAACACCAGCCCCGCGAACGAGGCGAAGATGTCCAGCACGCGTTTCTGCGCCAACGTGAGCGGATCGCGCGCGAAGCCCGAGCCGAAGATGAGGTAGCTCGGTCGCATGCTCTCGACCGCGAGCTTGCCGGTCAGTCGCTCATACATCGTCTCCCGTTCTTCGACCGTGATCCCTGCCATGCGGCAGCCGAGCAACTGCTCGATCGGGACGCGGCCGCGACGCTCGCGCAACGAGACCACGACCCGGGCGATTCCTTCTCGATCGCACAGTTCTCGCAGTTGGGAGAGCGTTCCGACGATGCGTTCATGGACCGGCGTGTCCTTGTCCCAGGGGACGATGGCGTCCTCCGTCTCCTGGACGATGCCCATCAGCTCGTAGCCTGCGAGTGGGTTGCCTGCGATCAGCTGGCCTAGTTCCTGGGCTTCTTTCGACGAGCCGAGCACCAGGACGCGTTCGCCAAAGCGCCACTTGTAGAAGAACCAGTGGAAGGCGTGGCGAAAGCCCCAGACCGCGAGGAACGACATCCCGAGCAGCAGGATCAGCTTCCAGGTCTGGTTGCTGACGTCGAGACTCGGGAAGTAGAAGAGCCTTGGCAACAACAGCACCAGCGCTGCCAGCATCACCAACGCGTAGCCGCACGCGTGCAGCAGGCGGTTGGGAAGCTCGGCGCGGTTCTGTGCGGTGCGCCAGTCGTAGAGGTCGTTGTAGGAAAGCGAGGTCTGGCTGATGACCGCGATCGTCAGGCTGGTCAGGGCGCCGCGGATGAGATCCGGCAGCAGCGGCACCTCCGACAGGGGTCGCGTGGCGAGCGGCGGCAGGCAGGACCCGAAGAACAGGATGCCGGTGAACAGGACGCACTCCGAGCCCATCAGCAGCAGCTTCCGGCGCGGGATCATCTGTTCACCGAGAGTCACCATCGAGAGATCTTGGCAGCAGCAAACGGGGTCAGGGCTCGAAGCAGCCGGAATACCGGCCGCAATATCAGGCGAAACACCGCAGCCGCGAGGCGGCCTTGGCCTTGGGTATCGGCAGGATCTTGCCTGAGTACTGACGCAGAACCGCAAGCGGTCGGCACAAGTTGCCACCGCCGGACGCCGGCAAAGAGCCGGACTTCGGGCTCCGGTTCGACCCAACGGACCGCAACCACGTCGATGCGGACCCACGTCGGCCTGGGGCGCAGGCTCCGGGCCAGGGCCTGCAGCGAGTTGGCGATGCGATCGAGTTGTTCGGGCAAGACCGTGGCTTCGGGCGCGGGATGGTCGGCGCGGGCCTTGACCTCCACGGCGGTCCATTCCACTCCGTCGTGGGCGAGCAGGTCGATCTCGCCATGGGTGGTCCGAAGGTTGCGCGCGATGACGCGGTAGCCGCGGGCCTCGAGGAAGGCGGCCGCAAGTGCTTCGCCGCGCGCGCCCGAGGTGGCCTCAGCCTTTTTGCGCCGGGGTTTCATCGCGCAACACGCGCGCGATTGCCGAGCGGTCGAACGTGAGCATCAGCGAGTCGATGCGCAGCACGACGGTCTTCTCCGCGATGGTCGCAACCTTGCCGTGCATGCCGCCGATGGTGACAACCGTGTCGCCCTGTTTGAGGGCGGACAGCATGGTCTGCGTTTCCTTTCGCCGCTTGCTCTCCGGGCGGAGCACCATGAGCCACATCAGCGCCACGAACAGGCCCATCATCAAGAAGGTCTCCGTGCCGCATGGTTGTTGCCCACCGGTTGCCGAGCCCTGGCCGGCATCGCCCGTGGGGGCCTGCGTCGTGCCAGCCGCCGGCGATGCGCCAGCAGCGGGGCCGGGAGCCGGAGCGGTCGGCTCCTGCGGCAGCATGATCGGGATGGCGGTCAGTGGAATCAGCACGGGATCGTTCGACATCAGATTGGGCACGAAGCGGAAAACGGGGGGCGAGGGAGTATAGGGATCCGCCTTCGCCCGCTAGAAGTGGATTCACGATTGGCCCGCGAGCGAGGCCGAGCAGTGACGGCCGAGTGCATGGAGCGAGTCCGCAGCAGGGTCCTTGGACCTGGCCAAGAACTCGTGACGCAGCGATCGGACTTCGCATTCGGTCGTGGCAGCAGGCGCATCGTGCATCCACTCCCTCGCGTATTGGCCTCATGCGAATCCTTGCAGCGATGTCCGGCGGCGTCGACAGCAGCGTGGCAGCCTTGCTGCTGCAGCAGCAGGGCCATGAAGTCATTGGTGTGTTCTTCCGCAACGGGGTCTCGGGCAAGGGGGCTGCGGTCGAGAAGTCGTGCTGTTCGGCAAGCGACGCGCGCGACGCCGCGGTGGTCTGCGATCGATTGGGCATCCCGTTTTACTCCGTGGACTACGAACGGGAGTTCAAGGAGCTCATCGACTACTTCGCCGACGAGTACCGGCGCGGCCGCACGCCGAACCCCTGTGTGCTGTGCAACCAGCAGCTGAAATTTGGCCACGTTTTTTCGCTCGCGCGCGATCTCGGCGCCGAAGGCGTTGCTACTGGGCACTACGCGCGCGCTGAGGCGGGGCAGTTGTTGCGCGCCAAAGACCGCAACAAGGACCAGACCTACTATCTCTTCGGGATCGACCGCGAGGTCTTGCCGCGCGTGCATTTCCCGCTCGGCGGCATGGAGAAGCACGAGGTGCGTCAAGTCGCTGAGGCCGCCGGGCTGCGCACGGCGCAGAAGCCTGAGTCGATGGACATCTGCTTCGTGACGTCGGGCGATTACCGCGACATCGTGAGGCAGCGTGGCGGCGGCGGACCGATCGGTCGCCTCATCGACGGCAGCGGCCGCGAAGTCGGACGCCACGACGGCATCGACGCATTCACGGTGGGACAACGGCGTGGGTTGCCGGCGCTCGGCACGCCGCACTACGTTGCGCGGATCGATGCGGGGTCGGGCGATGTCTTGCTGCTGCCGAGGAGCGGGCTCGACGCGACGGTTGCGCGCGTCGCCGGAGTGCGTTGGCTGCATGAGCCGCCATTGACTGGCAGCAGCCTTCGCGCCGCGGTGCAAGTTCGCGCCCGCAGCGCAGAGTCACCGGCGACTCTGAAGGTCGAGCCGTCTGGCGCGGTATCGGTGACCTTCGACGCGCCGGTGTTCGCGGTTACGCCAGGTCAGGCCGCCGTGTTCTACGACGGCGACCGCGTGCTCGGTGGCGGCTTCCTCGACTGAGGGGCCGCAGTTGGCTCAGACGCTGCCCTTGAGATCCGTTCCCGGGCGGAAGCCGACGGTCTTCGACGCCTTGATCTGAATCGGTTCGTTGGTCTGCGGGTTGCGGCCGACCCTGGCCTTGCGGTTCTTGACCGCGAACGAGCCGAAGCCGACGAGTTGCACTGCCTTGTCCTTCTTCAGTCCGCGCTGGATCGAGGCCAACACGCTGTTCACGGCCTTCTCGGCGTGCGACTTCGAGCACTCCGTGCCGAGGTTTCGCTGCACTTCTGCGATGAGATCTGCCTTGTTCATGGGGCTATCCTTATGGGAACGAGGTGGGAGTCCGGCGCCGTCGCCGAACGCGCAGATCTTGGCCACAAGGCAGACCTCGGGCAAGAGTCCCGACTGCCCTGATGCGAGCGCAACTCGAGCCGGCTCCGGTCGCGCAGCTAGCTGGGCGCTCGGTCGCTGGTCATCGGTTCTGCCCGACTGTCGCAACGCGCCGCAGCTGATTCTCGAGTCCTGCTCAAGAACTCCCCATGGCAATGCCGATGAGGGCCTTGTCGCGCACGGTGCGTGCGGACAGCACGGTTTCCTGAAGAGGTAATCCCCCATGAGGATCGCGGTTCTGACCCTTCCATTGATGCTCCTCGCGAGCTGCTCGATGTTCTCCGGTGGCGAGACCAAGTCGGAGTTCACTCCGCCGAACTCGCTGATGGCGGACGAAATCGAAAGCCGCGTCCAGCAGATCCCTTACCAGCATCGCGACGAACTGCTGCAGAACTTGATGTGGCTGTCGCAAACGGGCGAATCGACGATCCCGGCGCTGCTGCAAGGCCTCAAGCATGAGAGCCCGAAAGTCCGCAGCTCCTGCGCGTGGACCCTGGGTCGCATCCGCGATCGCCGCACGATCCCGCATCTGCAGGGGCTGGCCAAGGACACCAACGAGACGGTCCGCCTCGAGGTCGCGCGCACGTTGCTGTCGATGGGTGACATGCAGCAGTGCCCGACGCTGATCGAGGGCCTCGACAGCGAGAAGAAGGAAGTCCGCTACCTCTGCCACGAGGCGCTCAAGGGTTCCACGGGCCGCGACTTTGGCTACGACCACCTCAGCGACAACACGACGCAGCGCCGCTCGTCGGTGTTGGGCTGGCGCACCTGGTGGAGCGACTACTCAGGCGACCCGTTCTTCGCGACGAACTATCAACAGAAGTGGTCGCTCAATCCGGCGACGCCGATCGGCGAGACCGACCTGCAGCAAGAACCGCCGATGCCGCAGCCGCAAGAGCAACCGATCCAACAGGACGGCGGCGAGACCCCGAACAACACGACACCCTCCGATCAACCCGCGCCGACGCCGTCGAGCGGCGACGGTCAGGGGACGAATGGCCAAAACAGCGACGGCCAAAACAGCGACGGCCAGAACAGCGACGGCCAGAACGGCTGATCCGTCAGGGTCGCAGCAAGGCGACTGCACGAGAGGCGCAGGACCACGGACCGTGGTCGTGCGCCTCGTTGCATTTGGGCTCCCCTGTTACCCGCAGCGGTCTGCGTCGCTAGCATGCTCGGTGTCATTCGACCCCTCCACGCACTGAGCCAATGCACGCAAGACAAGAAGCTGGTTTCACGCTGATCGAGTTGCTGATCGTCGTCGGCATCATCGGTTTGCTCGCCGCGACCTTTCTGCCCGACCTTCTCGCGGGTCGCGAGCAGGCCTACATCTCGGCGGACCAGAAGAACATGAGTCAGCATTACCAGTGGATGGAGATGTACAAGTCGCCGACCAAGGTGGGGCACATGCCCACCGAGGGCGGCCACAAGTTCTTGCTCGACTTGTGGGTCAAGAAGGTGATCGATCCGTCGGTCGAGAACTTCGATCGGTTCTTCACGCCCGGCCCGACGCGTGACGAGGACCCGCACTACATCGAACTGCGCAAGCAAGTGGATCGTGGCGAGAAGATCTGGACCGATCTGCGAGCGTTGACGCCGGATGACACGCATTACGCAGCGCGGGCGAAGGAGAACATCGCCGGCATGAGCAAGGCCGACGAAGCATGGGTTGCGAATGACAACGAGTCGCGCGGCGGCGAGGGCTGGGCCTTCAACGGCGGCACGGTGAACGTCCTTTATGGCAACGGCAGTGTTCGGCCGTTGTCGCTGCAGACAATGATGGAGGAGTACCAGTGGCCCGGCACCGAGCAGGTGTTCAAGACCTGGGGCCCGGACTCCCCGCACCCGCCGCTCAGGAAGCTGGATCACTGAGTCCGAGCCCGTGCGTGAGATTGCAGGCGATGCGCGCGGCTTTGCCGCATGGCAGATGCCGCTCTTGCGGACAGCAGTCGCGTGGTGGGGAGGTGCCTGGCTGCCGCTCCTATTCGGCCCGCTGACGGAGTGCAGTCACTGCGTGCAGTTGTGGTTTTGGATGCTGCCGGTGTGCCCCGGTTTCGCCCCTGCGGTCCTGTGCGGGGCAGACGATGTTGCATTCGCGGTGATCGCGGGGCTGGTGACGATCGCGTTGGTGGCGGTCACCGCGGTCGGCATGCGCAACCTCGGCGCGCGCTGGCTGTGGCTTGCCCTGCCGATTTGCATCGTGCAGACGGCGATCGACTTTGGCCTCGCTTTCGCGTTCCGCCAGTAGCGACGACCTGCAAGCGCGCGAAGGGACGGCAGTGAGACTCAGCCTGCTTTCGTGACGCTCGCGCCCTGCCGCATCGCTTGCTCGGCGCGAGCGATGCTCTTGTCGTGCAGTTTGCCGAGCCCGAGTTGCGCGATCAGCGCGCCGCACAGCGCCATCGTCATGTCCATCTGCGCGTCCCACGGGTCCCCTTGCGTGCCGAGCCATTCAGGACCGACATCGGGATACCAGATCTTCACGACGCTCATCTCGAGCAACTCGTAGCTCGCCGAGAAGGCAAGGCACGCCGCCGTCACGAGCCAGAACACGGTGCCGCCGCGCGGCATTGCCCGTCGCCGGATCAACCATTCGCGCAACAGGATCGCCGGCACGAAGCCCTGAAAGAAATGGCCAATGCGATCGACGGGGTTGCGCACGAGCCCGAGCGCTTCCATGGCCGTCTGCGGAAACGGCACGTTGGCGAACTCATAGCGGCCGCCAAGGCACTGGATGAAGAAGAACCAAGCCAACAACACGTAGGCCAGGTCGGAGAACCGAAACTGCCTTCGTCGCACTGCGAAAACGATCAGCACCAAGGTGAGCGGCGCCAGCTCGAAGGCGCAGACTGCGAGGTCCTTGGTGCCTTCGAAGGCCCACCCAAGGCCGATCGCGCACAGCGCCATCAGGGTCGGGAGTAGCCAAGGTCGCTGGGACAAGTCGGGGGCGGTCGTCACGGTGCCGGAACATAGCGCACGCTGCACGGGGCACAGATGGCGTTGGTGGAGAGAGACGCTGTCGCCTCGCCGCGCTTGCTGGCCATTTGGAAAACCACTTCTAGAATGCTCGGCTGCCCATGACTGCGCCCACCTACCACCTGACCAGCTACGGCTGCCAGATGAACAAGCTCGACAGCGAACTCGTCGAGAGCAGGCTGCGCCAGCGGGGTTATGAGCCGGCGGCGGACGAAGCGAGCGCCAACGTCGTGCTGCTCAATACGTGCTCGGTGCGCCAGCACGCGGAGGATCGCGTGTGGAGCCGGCTCGGCAAGTTGCGCATTCGCAAGCGCGCGGAGCCAGCGCTCGTCGTCGGAGTCCTCGGTTGCATGGCGGAGGAGCACAAGCGGTTCATGGTGGCGCGGATGCCGCACGTCGACCTCGTGGTCGGTCCGTCTGCCTTTGGCGACATCGACGTCACCGTCGAAAACGCGCGGCACAAGAACCTCGAACTGGCGAAGGTCCATGATCCGTCCGCCGGCAAGCACGCCGTGGCTGGGGCCGGCCTCGTGGCAGCAGGGATCGGCGTGTCCGGCGACACGATCGTGCGCGACGTCAAGGTGCGGCCGCACAAGAGCCAGGCCTTCGTATCGGTGATGCGCGGCTGCAACATGCCGTGCACCTACTGCATCGTGCCGACGACGCGCGGAGACGAAGTGTCGCGACCGATCGATGCGATTGTCGAAGAAGCGGCGCGGCTGTGCGGGGACGGCGTGACCGAGATCACGTTGCTCGGCCAGACGGTGAACGCCTACGGCCGCGACCTTGGTCCTGGCATCACCTTGGCGAAGTTGTTGCGAGCGCTGCATGAGATCCCATCGCTACGCCGACTCGCGTTCATCACGTCGCATCCAAACTTCCTCTCCGAGGACTTGATTGCGGCGATGGCGGAGTTGCCCAAGGTCGCGCGCTATTTGCACCTGCCGGTGCAGTCGGGCAGTGACAGGGTGCTCAAGGCGATGCGCCGTGGCTACACCCGTGAGCGCTATCTCCGCCGTGTCGAACAACTGCTCGCGAAGGCGCCCGACATCGAGTTGCACAGCGATTTCATCGTCGGCTACCCGAGCGAGACGGCGGCAGAGTTCGACGAGTCGGCTTCGCTGATGCTTCAGGTCGGCTATGCGCAGAGCTACGTCTTCCAATACTCGCCGCGGCCTGGCACCGTGGCGGCTGGCTTGGTCGATGACGTCTCGAAGGCCGAGAAGGAAAGGCGCAATCAAGTCCTGCTCACCATCCAAGACAGTCTCTGCGTGCAGAAGAACAACGCGCTGGTCGGCACGACTCAGGAGGTGCTGGTCGAAGGCGAGAGCCCAAAGGACGCGACGCGCCTCAGCGGTCGAACTGTGCACCATCGCATCGTGCACTTCGACCGGCCGCAGGACGGCGGACTCGACCTCGTCGGTCGTTATGTGCCGGTGCGCATCGAGCAGGCGATGGCGCATTCTCTCGTCGGCAAACGCCTGGCCGAGAACGAGGCTGAGCACGGCCGCGGCGATCGCGAGGAGCCGGAATCCGCGCGCCATGCGCACGACCTCGACCATCCCCGTCACGATGGGACGCGCCCACATCGCGCGGCGACGACGTGAACGTCGAGATGTTGATGCGGGAAGCGCTCGCGCTGGCGCAGCGCGGTCGCGGCGAAGTCGAACCCAATCCCCGCGTCGGCGCGCTTGCGCTGATTGGTGACGAGGTGGTGGGTCGCGGCTGGCACGAGTACTACGGCGGTCCGCACGCCGAGATCATGGCCTTGCGCGATGCCGCGCAGCATGGCCACAAGCCCGACACGATGATCGTCACGCTGGAGCCGTGCTCGGCGAAGAAAGGCGAAGGCGGCAAGAAGACCGACGCGTGCGTAGAGGCGTTGCTGCAAGCAGGCATCCGCCGCGTCTACGTCGGCGCGATCGACCCTGATCCGCGACACCGTCGTCGCGGCGTCGTCGAACTCGAACAGAACGGCGTCGAAGTTCAGGATGGCGTGCTCGCTGAAGATTCCCTTGCCATCAACCGGCCGTTTCAAAAGGCGCTGACACTCGATCGTCCGTGGACCATCGCGAAGTGGGCGATGACGCTCGATGGCAAGACCGCCGCTCCGACCGGTGAAGCGCGGTGGATCAGCGGCCCGGAGTCGCGTCGCCGCACGCATGTGATCCGCGCCCGATGCGACGCCGTCATCGTCGGGTTCCGCACTGCACAGATCGACGATCCCGAACTCACCGTGCGCCACGTCGAAGGCCGGCAGCCGATCCGAATCGTGCTCGATCCGCTCGGCGACATCGGTGACGACAGCAACTTGGTCCGCACGGCTCGCAAGACGCCGACGTGGGTGTTGGTTGGCGAAGGCGTCGACCCGCTGCGCACGGGCCGGCTGCAGGACTTCGGCGTGCAGGTCATCCAGATCCGGACTGCCGAAGACCCACGGCATTTGCACCTCCGCGAAGCCTGGCGCGAGTTGCGGCGCAGAGGGCTGCGTCGTGTGCTCGTCGAAGGCGGCGGCAGCCTGACTGCGGACCTCCTGTCGTGGGGTTGCGTCGATCAGGTCACTGCCTTCGTGGCTCCGAAGATCATCGGGGGCAAGTTGGCGCCGACGCCGGTCGGCGGCGAGGGCCGGCCCTTCATGGCAGAGGCGCTGGCGATCCAAGAATGGTCTTGGCGGGCATCCGACGAAGACCTGCAGCTGTCGGGCTTCCTCTACTGACGAAGGCCGACGCCCTTGCGGGTCATTTGCCGGCAGGCAATCCGCGCCATGGGCCGAGCATGCCGTTCTTCGCCACGCCGCGGACAGCGACCGCGCGAGTGTCCGTTGGCAGTAGGACGGCGGGGCAGGCTCGGCCGCGCACGCACAACGTGCGCCACCTGCTGCCGCGCAGGACCTGCACGCAATAGAAGCGCGAGTTCGAATCGGCCTCGACTTGGACTCGAAGCCCGCCTTCGTCGCGTTCGAGCCGGATCTCCGGCGCCTTCGGCATCGGCGCATCGCCGAGCCATGGAGAGGCGGGGACCGGCGCGGCTTCGTGGTAGAGATCTGCGGTCAACTGCGAATGCAGCAGCGTGCCTGGCTTGATCGCCTTCCAGCTGAAGTGGACATGCCCGGGAGCTCCCGGCTGCTGCCGGATCATCTCGACCTGCTGCACGAGTTCGTCCTCGCGCCATGGGCGCTTTTGCTTGTTCGCCTCGCTGGCGTTGAGCCCGGGCCAGAGATGACGGCCCCGGCGGTTCTCACCGCTCCACCACGGCAGCAAGACGGCAAAGCTCTGCGGCGTCTTGTCGATCGCCCAATAGAGCTGTGGCGCGAGGTAGTCGAGAGTGCCGCGCTGGAGCCAGCCGCGGACGTCCGCGTAGAGGTGCGAGTATTGATCGAGTCCTGCCTCGATGCCCTTTGGCACGCCGGGGCGCGCGATGCCAAAGGGGCTGATGCCGACCTTGCAAAACGGCTTCTCCGCGTGCGTGACGGACTCGAGGCGCTCGACCAGGGAATCGACGTTCTGCCGCCTCCAATCGTCCTTGCGCAGGGTGCCGCCGCCTTGCGAGTAGCGCCGGTAACTCGCGTCGTCGGGGAACGGCGCCTTCTCCTTCGGGTAGGGGTAGAAGTAGTCGTCCATGTGGACGCCGTCGATGTCGTAGCGGCGCACGACGTCGCTCACGACCTGCAGCGTCCAACTGATGGCACGCGGCTCACCAGGGTCCATCCAACCCTGATCGACGTAGTTCACGCACGCCTCCTTCATGCGGCGCGTGATGTGCGAAGCCGCAGGCTGTGGAGCCGAGGATGCGGAGCGGGTGCGGAATGGGTTGAACCAAGCGTGCACTTCGATGCCTTTCTCGTGCGCGCGTTCGACCAGGAACTGCAGCGGATCCCAGAAGGGCGACGGCGCGAGTCCTTGCTTGCCGGTGAGCCACTCGCACCAGGGTTCCAGCTTGCTCTCGTAGAACGCGTCGGCGGTGGGGCGCACTTGGAACACGAGCGCGTTCAGCCGCATCGCAGAAGCCGCGTCGACTATCGCCGACAGTTCCCTCTGTGCCGCGATCGAAGGCAGTCCTGGTTTGCTCGGCCAGTCGATGTTGTCGATGGTCGCAATCCAGGAGCCGCGGAATTCTGCGATCGGGATCGGCGGCGCGGGCAGCTTCTGCGCAGTGCAGAGCGAGCCGAGCAGCAAGGCCCAGAGCGCAGGGAGGATCGGCATGAGGGGCGCGCATGTTGGGCGCGGCGTCGGTGCGACGCAACGACGATGCCGCTCCCGAGAGGGCCCCGACTCAGAGTCGGCGCCAGCGAAGGTTGACGAGTCGAGCGGTGACGAGGTAGCAGCAGAAACCGAAGGGTCGGCACGGCTCGACCTCGGCGCGCACGTTTGCTTGCCTGCCGCGAAGATCTGCCGCAAGGAATGGCTCGTTGTCGACGAAGACCTGCACATCGTCGCCGCTGACGCGGATTCGAACTGCGCGCAGCGTGCCGTTTTCAAAGTGACGCAGCGTTCGCGTCGCGTTCTCCGACGCATCAGCGCCGTCGATGCTCGACAGCCCGCATACCGTGCCGCCCCATCCGCCGAGCACGAGCGTCAGTTCGCCATGCGGAGTGGGGAAGGTGAGCCCGCAGAAGAAGTCGATGCCCGACAACCGCTCGGTTTCGAACGCGACCTCGTAGCGGTCCTTTGGCAACTTGACGTCAAAGGTGCCGCCAGTCAGTGGCGAACCGGGTTCGAGGACGAGTTCGTTCTGAACGACGCGATGGCTGCCGTCGCCGCCGAACTGGAACGGCACAAAGGACCTGGAGAAATCGACCCGGCTCCACGGCTCGCTGGTGGAGCAGGATGCGCACCAAGCGGCGACGCATGTCGCAAGCCAGGCAGTCCTCACTGTCCGGTCAGCACCGGCGCGGTGCCACGCTTCAAGAACAACACGGCCATGGCCGCGCGCTCGATCGCCGCGTCATGCCCGATTTCACCGGGCCAGCCGCCGTCGTCCGCCTGTGAGCCCATCAGCACCATCGCGCCTTCGAGATACCAATCGCGATCCTGGATGCGGGCGATGCCAGAGAGCAAGGCCGCGCGTTCGAGCCCGTAGAGGTAGTAGAAGAACCAGCTGTGCTGACGGCCGATGTGGCCAGGGTGGTAGCGCAACGAGAGGTTCTGCCCGAGCCAGCCAAAGCCAGAATGCCGCGCCGCGTCGGCGTCATTCTGCAGCTTGATCCGTTTGACGCCGAGGTCCTGCAGCGCGGCTTGGCTGATCGCGAGCCCAGTGATGGCGGCGCAGGTCATGCTTCCCCACGCGGGCTGGCTCTCGCCCTGCCACTTCGGGTCCTCGTAGGTCCAGCCGGCCGGGCGCACGGGCAGAATGGTCACGGTCCGCTTCTCGTCGGGCGACGCGTTGATCCGCGCGAGCGTGCGGAAGCTCATCAGGTCGAGGTCGAGTTGCCCCAATGAGTCGCATTGCGCAGTGATCAGGTGGTTGGCCGCGCCTTCCCACAAGGCCGGTGAGGTCTCGATGCCGCACAAGTGCGCGGAGTAGAGGCCGAGCAGCCCGTATTGATTGACCGAGTTGTCGAACCGGCGATCGCGCACGTAGTTGAATCGCAGCAGATACTGCGGGTCGACGCGCGTGTCGACGTTGTCGAGCAGCAGCGTCGTCCACTTCTGCATCAACGCGCGGTCCTTGTCGGGGATCGAGCGCCGCCGTTGTCGATCGAGCGCGCCCTGGGCGAGGTCGGCGGCGTCCTGACCGGACGAATGGAAGGCCTCCAGCGCCATCAATGCGTTGCCAAGCGAGTAGGTGTCGACCAGCTTGCGACCTCGCAGTTCGTCGAGCGCAACGAGCAGGACCTGGTCGTCCTTCTTCACGCCGCCCTTGATCATCGCGAGCAGGCCGAGTGCGAGGCGGCCGGCGTGGTAGCTGCGGTTGGCGTCGTCGCCGTCGCGGCGGAGTTCGGGACTGCGCAGGTTGGATAGTTCTTTGCGCAAGAAGCCCGTGCCTTTGTCGAGCGCCTTCTGCACCGCGACGCGGAACCCGCCGTCCTGGCCGTCACGCACCTCGGCCAACCTGTAGGTCTCGCGTTGGACGAAGTCGGCGCAGTGGTCCTTTTGGTCCTTGCCGCGCAGCACACGGCCCGACACGTTGACTTCGCACTCCGCCACGCGCGCAACGCCAGCCTTCAGCTCGAGCCTGCGCCGGATGGCGATCTTTCCGTCGAAGCCGTAGGCCGTGTGCGGCGTTACATGCATCTGCACGAATCGCTTGGTCTCGCCGCGGGTGCTGACCTCGGCCGCGTCCTTGACCGAGATCTCCATCGTCTGCCAGCCGTCGCCTTCGACCGCGCTGACCTTGCCCTGCAGCTTGAGGTCGCCGAGTTGCCACAGGCGCGAGATTTCCTGTTGGTAACTGCCGCCGGTGACGCCGCGCTCGAGGTCGCATGCGGCCCAGAAGCCGATCTCGCGCAAGTCGCCTGGCGGGTTTGCGACGCGAGATCCAGAGCGGTCGAGTTCGCCGTGCAGCACGAGTCCGGGCGGGCGATAGCCGCCGAAGAACTCGCGCCAGACGTGGTCGGCGACGCCGCGCTGTTGGTTGATCGTGTTCTGCAGGTCCTCGGCGCTCTTCACGCCCGCCGGCAGCGCAGGCAGCACTCCCACTGCGAGGTCGAAGTACTGCGCGCCGCCGATGTTGACGCACGAGGCCGTGAGCAGGCCTTCGCCGCCTGACTGCATCGATTGCAGGTGCTTGCCGGCGATCACATACATGCGGTCGCGGCCGTAGCCGTCGTTCTGCAGCAACAACTCGCCGTTCCAATGCACGCGAATGCCGTCGTCGTGGCTGACCGAGAACATCACGGCCTTTGGCTTGCGGCTGCCGAGGTCGACGCGGCTGCGCAACAGCAGCAGCTCGCTGGCCCAGCGCGTTCGTTGCCGAAGATTCTCCGCCAGGTCGGTGCCGAACTCGCCTCGTCCTTTCAGCCAGGAGGAGTCATCGAATCCGGGCGTTTCCCACATCGGTGGCGCGCCGGTGCGCGGGCAAGCGAAGTATCGCCACTCGTGGCCACCTTCACTGCCGCCAGGAACGACCCAGTCGATCCGGATCGAGGATGCCGGCGGCACGACCGCGAGGCGCTGCGTCGTTCGCGCGTAGGTCAGCGCTCCATGCTGCGGCACGTTCCAACGCAGGCCTTGCGCTGGCGAGGATGCGCACAACAGGCAAAGGATCAGCAGAGCGGCGCAGCGAGATGCGGTTGCGCAGGCCTTGCGTCGCAGCGAGGGCATGGGGGACAGAGTCTGCCATGCGTCCGGCAGAGGTCGAGTCCCTGCTTGCCAGTTTGCGCCCGCATCACTTCGAAGGCTTTGGTTCGCTGGGTTCCAGGTGCGCCGCCAACTTCACGCCGAGCGGCTGGCCGCGGCTCTTGGTGACCACGCAGCGAATGCCGTGCGCCGCCGAGGGTTTCAGGCGCAGGATGCGGCGGAAACCAATCGTGCCGCCGGTCGCGACTTCGACCCAGCGTTCGCCGTCCCAGCGGTCGATGCGGAAGGACTCGACGCGCTGGCCATTGGCGGCGACGTCCTCGCGCAAATCCACGACGTCGAAGGTGCGCTCGCCGCCAAACCAGACTTCGGTAGCCGTCGCCGATTCGCGTCGCTTGCAGCCTTCAGTCAGGTCCGTGGCGAAGGTCGCGCGCAGATGAGCACCGACGGCCGCCAGCGCCGCGACGTCGGGATCCGCGATGCGACCGCGCCGGTCGGGAGGCACATTGAGCAGCAGCACGGCATTGCCGCCGACGGCGCGAAACCAGATGTCGAGCAGTTCGCGCTTCTGCTTCACGGTCGCGTCTTCGCTGGCGCGCCAGAACCAGCCCTTGCGGATCGACACGTCGGTTTCCGCTGGCCACCAGACAAGCCGCCGTGCATCGGCCAGCGCCGTGCGCGAACCGAGGTCCGGAGTCTGGCATTTCTCGCGCAGACGCCACAGCGAACGCCAAACGGCGCGGTTCTCTTCGATCGCGCCGGTGTCGGCGGCATCGAGAGGCAGCGCGCTCCACTCCTGCTCGCGCGTCGAGCCAGCTTCGTTGCCGACCCAGCGCACGTCGGGACCCGTGATCGCAATGCATGCGGTAGGTTGCAGTTCGCGGATGAGGCGAAAGTGCGACTGCCAATCGAAGGCTTCTGGATCATCGGCTGGGCAGTGCGCGCCATCGAACCAGACCTCGAACAAGGTCCCGTAGCTCGTGCAGAGTTCGCGCAGTTGCTGCTGGAACACATCGTGGTAGGCGCGCGTGCCGAACACCGTGGTGTTGCGATCCCAAGGCGACAGGTAGATGCCGAACGAGAGTCCGTGTTCGCGGCATGCGTCCGCGACCTCGGCGACGACATCGCCATCGCCGTTTCGCCAGGCGGAGTTCGCGACATCGTGCTCGGTGCTCGCCGAAGGCCAGAGGCAAAAGCCGTCGTGGTGCTTGCACGTCAGCACGACGCCGCGCATCCCTGCGTCGGCGAACGCTCGCGCCCACTGCCCTGCATCGAAGTCCGTTGGCGCAAAGGTCGAGGGGGATTCTTTGCCGTCGCCCCATTCACGATCGGTGAACGTGTTCATGCCGAAGTGGACGAAGGCGACGAACCCGTGCTGCTGCCATTGCAGTTGTCGAGGCGAGGGGCGGACCTCGCCGGCAAGACGTGCGATCTCGTCAAGGCTCGCTCCGCTGGGCACGATCACGGTGTCTTGCGCGGCGGCGGCGATGGCGACTGCGAGCGTTGCGGCGACTGGGTCGAGGAAGCGCATCTTCGCAGCATAGAACTGCGTCGCTGCGCGGCTACTACTACTCTTCGCCTCGCAGGTCGCGAAGGATCCAGTCGGCGGCTGCGCACAGATCCATTGCCTCGGCCGTGGGCGCAAAGTCGGCTTCGCGCAATCGCTGCATCTCGCGCGCTGGTGGCTTGCCGCTGTGCACGTAGACAGTGCGCAAGGGAGTCCCGCGCGCCGCGAGCACGTCGCGCGCCGAGTCACCGACCAAGTAGGAGCCTTCGAGCGTCGCGCTTATCAACTGAGCGCCTAGTTGCACGAGCCCGCCCTTGGGTTTCCTGCACTCGCAGTCGCGCCCGTAGGGGCCATCCTGGTCCGGGTGATGCGGGCAGTGCACGATTGCGGCGAGGAGCTCGCCAGTTTCGTGCAGCAACTTCTCGTGGATTCGCGCGAGTTCGGTCTCACCAAAGAGCCCGCGCGCGATGCCGCTTTGATTGGTCACGACGACGATCGCGAAGCCAGCGTCCGCGAGCCGATGCATCGCGTCACGAGCTCCCGGCAGCAGTTCGAGTCGATCCGGGGTCGCAACGAAGTCGACCTCGCGGTTGATCGTCCCGTCGCGATCGAGAAAGACCGCGCGTCTCACTGACCTTGCGCCGCTTCCGCAGACTTCGCGCGTAGCAAGTCGAAGCCGAGCAGCGGCTCGTCGTTGCGATAGAGGCTGACGTAGACTTCACCCGGAACGATCGCGCCCTTGACGCCGAAGGGGAAGAACACGTCGCCGAGCGTCCAGAACAGCGGCAGCGGTGGCAGGCTGGGGGTTCCGGCGCCGTCGATGAATCGCAAGGTGTAGCCGCGGGTGTATTGATGGAGTGCTCGCTGCTCAGTGCGGTAGCCCTTCTTCTTCAACTCGAGCAGATGGTCCGAGCCGAAGCTTTCGGCGATGTCCAGTGCCTTTGGCGTCGTCTCGCCCGTGTTCTCGCCGTCGATCCAGATTTGTGCGCCCGGCGGCTCGCTGGTGATCAGCACTTCCTGATTGTGCTTGAACCAGGTGCACGCGACGCACGGCGAGAGGAGGGCGAGCAACAGGAAACGCATGGCTTGGCATCCTATCGGCAGGAGCCCGCTCTTCTAGAGAGCCAGGTTGCGCCTGGGCCACCTTGCTCCGACTGCGTGCATCGGCGCAGCCTTCCGCCTACTGTGCGCGGCCCATGTCCGAGGTCGACAGCAGGCATCCAGAGGTCATCGGCACAGCACGACGCGAATTGCCTTTTGGTGGCACGTGGAGCTACGCGCCCGCGCGCGAGGGCACGGATCACTTCACGATCGAGAAGCGCTACGGGCACTTCATCGGCGGTGAGTTCCGCGAGCCGAAGAAGGGCGAGCGATTCGCCACGGTCAATCCGGCGACCGAAGAGTCGATTTGCGAAGTCGCGCAGGGATCGCAGCAGGACGTCGATGCCGCCGTCGCAGCCGCCAAGAAGGCATTGCCCGCATGGCGGAAGTTGTCGGGCGAAGAACGCGGTCGCTATCTGTTTCGCATCGCGCGCATCGTCCAGGAGCGGGCGCGCGAACTGGCATGCCTCGAGACGATGGACGGCGGCAAGCCGATCCGCGAATCGCGCGATGTCGATGTGCCGCTTTGCGCGCAGCACTTCTTCTACCACGCTGGCTGGGCCGACAAACTCGACCTTGCGTTCCCCGGCTGCAAGCCCGAGCCGCTTGGCGTCGTGGGGCAGGT
>SXPK01000150.1 GCA_005776365.1 Planctomycetia bacterium | reverse complement strand
GAGCCAGCGCACCGACTCGTCGAAGAACTTCAGCAAGCGCCGCCAACGCGCCTCGCCGAGCACGTTGAGGACCGCGTCGTACATCAGCCGGATGCGTTCGAGGTAGCCGATCGGATCCCAGTGGTTGAGCGGGAAGTCCCGACGACCGAGAAGTCGGTCGACGGGGACTCGCTGCAGGCTCTCGATCACTTCGAAGACGTGGTCTTGCAGCAGCACTTCTTCTGCCGGCCCAGGGGCGACCTGCAGCCACTCGAGCAGCAGCCATTTCGGCGGGTCGCCGGGGCCGACGAGCACGGTCTTGGGCGCCGGAAGCTCGCGGCGTTCTGGGTCGATGCTGTCGAGCAGTCGGTAGAAGGCGGACTCTCGCCGGGCGAAGTCCTCGGGCCGCGCGCCCGCGGGGTAGATGTGGTCCTGCATCGGCGGCAGGTACCACTTCAGCAAGAAGAGGCGGCCGTTTGGGCCTTCGGCTGCGATCGGCAGCGACGAGCCATGGCTCGACTGGATCGGGATCCGTCGCTCCGCGGGTCGGAGTCCGAGGCCCTCGAGTGCCTGGTGCGCCTGCAGCAGCGGCGTGGTGATGGCGTCGTCGGTCACTGCAGCTCCCAGGTTCGATCGAGGATGTTCGATGGTTTTCGGTCCGCGAAGGTGTGGTCCACGCGGACGCGCAGCGCAACCGCCTTCCGGTCGGCGGGCTGTTCCCACTTCCGCTCTTCGTCGACCAACAGTCGGTTCTGCCATGAGATGGTCGTGGTGTCTTCCCGCAGCACTGCGGCAGCCTTGTCCAACCACTGCACGCGAACCAAGAAGGATCGCAGTCGCGCGAGGCCCGGCACTCCGTGACCCGCGCCGCAGCGCAACACGAGCGAGGCCTGACCCTTGGCCATTTCGACGGTGAACAAGAAGGCAGATGCGCAGAAGTCCGCATCCAAAGGGCCGAGCAGCGCGTGACTGCGGCCCGCGCGCAACTCGCCGCTCTGCTTGCCGGTGCCCGGGTCCTCCGCAACGGCGCGACGCACGGATTCCATGTGGCACGAAACGCATGTGGCGTCGCCGTCGCCGTCGTCGGCAGTGGCGGCGAGAAACTCGCGACCGAGCGGCAGCACATCCGCGATGCGCATGTCGTGGCAACCGGTGCACAACGCGACGGCGCCGCGGCCCTGGAAGGTCGGATCCTTCTCCGTCTTGTGTGCGTCGGTGCTGGCGCCATTGGGGCCGTGCACGGTGTCGTTGCGGACGTGGCACGATCGGCAGTCGACTCCGAGTTCGCGGTGGTCGTTGCGGGCACGCGGCATCTGCCCCAGTCGGTCGAGCGCGGAAACCGGCGCGTGGCACGGGATGCAGCGTTCTGGCGAGGCCCGCGACTCCAGGGCCTGCTGAAAGATCGGGTCCACGAACGCGCGCGCATGGGCGCTGCCCTTCCACTCCTCATGCACGGCGCGGTGGCACTTCGCGCAGGCCATTCGATCATCGACACGCCCATGGCACGGCGGCTCTGAGGCCACGGATGCGCGCGCGAATACGGCGGCGATGGCGACCCCGAAGGCGACGAACGCGCGGTGCATTGCGGCACCATAGGCGCGCTTGGCCCCAACGCGAAGCGCTGGCGTCAAGCCTTCGCGCCGAGGGTGCCGAAAACATCCTGGATCCCGCTGTGGCGACCGACGACGACAAGACGAGCGACGAATTGGTGGCGCAGGTGCGCGCCGCCGTGGACGCGCTCATACGCGAGGACGTCCAACGTGCCGATCTTGCGTTCGCATCGATGCACAAGCGCGTCGTGGACCTCGTCGAGCGCAAGCGGAAGATGGAAGGCAGCAAGACCGACACGCGGGATCTCGTGATGGAGTTGGTGTTCTCGCGCGTCCGCCAGGCCATGGCCGCCTTCGCGACCAAGGACGCCGCGCGCAATCCTCAACGCGCCGCCGAGCAGGTGATGGCAGCGTTGTGGTCCGTCGCGTCCCTGACCGAGGTTGCTCGCGCATTCGACCAAGCGCTGCTGCGCGAGAGCCATCGGGAGCACGACTTCAACTTTGCGAGTCGCACGGACTTTCTCTCGATCGAAGAGGTCCTGCAGATGCTCGCCACTGGCAAGCACAAGGGCTGCCTCAGCATCGAGAAGACGGACAACCGGCTCGACGTCTACATGCGCGATGGCCGCATCGTGTGGCTCGACCCACACCATGTGAACCGCCGCGTGATCCCCGCGAGCGACATGCTCCGACAGCGCGAGTTGTCGGTCCCGGCGATCGAAGCCGCGGAGGCCGAACGCACGCGCTCGGGCCGACCGATCGTGCTGGCGCTCGCGGACGCTGGTTGCCTCAAGCGAGAGGAAGCTCGTGAGATGGCGCGGCGCTTTGGCAGCGAAGTGCTGTTCGAGTGCCTGACGGACGAAGGGCCAGTCGCTTTCTACTACCGCCGCCATGACCGTCTGCCGACGTTCGCGGACGAGAATGACCTGCGCCTTGGCGTGACTTCGCTGTTGCTAGAGGGCAGCAAGCGCGCCGACGACTGGCGCGCGATGCGCCGGATGTTCCCGGACGCGGACGCGCCTCTGCAACCCGCGGACGACATGCTGCAGCGCATGGGCGACATCGCGCTCGACGTGCACGAACTCAAGCTCGTGACGCAGGCCAACGGCGCGACGACGCCAAAGGCGCTGGTGTCGATCCTCGGCCTGCCGCTGTTCGACGTCTATTGCATGATGGTGCGATTGGCGCGCGAAGGCATCCTCGTCGCCGAACACGTCGAAGCGGTCGACGGCGCGCCGCGGCTCTCGGTCGAAGAGTCGATGCAAGAAGCCTTCGCCGCGCTCGATGCCAACGATGATCACAAGGCGGTGACTTCGGCGCTCGACTCCGTTCTTGGCGAGGACGAACCGCGCGTTGCGACGAACAAGCGTGTCGTGCGCAACACTGCGAGCAGCGCGCTCGATTCGGTGTTCGGCAGCGCAGAGCAAAAAGCCGCAGCACGAACGGCGACGAAGACCGGCGAGCAAGCCCCGCAAGAGAAGCAGGACTTCTTGACCATGCTGAAGCGTTCGCGCCCCGACGTCGACTGACGCGCGTTCGAGGGCGAGCGGGATTCAGTTCGCAGTGCCCTTGCGGACGAAGCTCGCGACCCACAGGTCCTTGCAATAGGGCAACTCCGCGCGGCATGCGCACAGCGCATAACCGTGCTGTTCGAACCATCGGCGGACGCGACCCAGGGTGACGGCGTGCCGCGTCGGCGCGGCGCCGGTCAGCAGATCGGCGAGAGTCCGCATCGCGTGGTGCGCGCTGCAGGGATGGAAGAAGCTCGCGACGACGAATCGACGCGCAACCCGGCAGGCCTCGGCGATCGCGGCCTTTTGCGCGCTGTGCGGGAGGTGGTGGAGGAAGCGGAACTGCACGACGCCGTCGACGGCGCCATCGCAAAGGGGCAGCGCGAGCGCATGCGCTTGCGCCGCCGCGGCGGGACCTGCGGCGTCGTTGGCTTGGCGCAGCATCGCGAGCGCGCCATCCGCACGCAGCACGCTGTGGCCCTTTGTCGACAGGAACTGCGTCAACCGTCCTGTGCCGCATGGCGCGTCGAGCACCGACTCACCTGGCGTTCCGGGCCACACGGTCGCCAGCAGGTTCAATTCGCGCTCGGCGCGAACTCGGTTGCGCTCTTTGTATGCCTGTGCCTTCCCAGGCTTTTCGTAGCGCGCGGCCGTGTCCATCGGCGGCAGGCCGCGCAGGATCGCGCGCGCGTGACGCGCTCTTCCCGCATGTCGCAGCAACACGAGCGCAAATCGCAGCGCCTTTCCGCGCGCAAGTGGCAGCGACTCGACCGAACGCAAGAACCGCCGCAGCGCGCGGCGGCAGGTGCGAAGCGGCGCGGGGCCGCTTCGACGCAGGCTGCCGTTGTGAAGGTCGATGACGCCAAAGCGCCAGCCGCCGGCATCGAGGCGCACGAAGACGTGGTCGGCCGAGAGGTCCGGCAGCAAGAACCCCGTTGCCAACAACTCGCCGCAGAACGCCGCGCAGTGTTTCAGCATGGCTGGCTCATGCGCACGGGTCGCGAGCCATTCCGACAGCGGCAGGCCCGGCAGCCGCTCGCAGAGGTAGAAGGAACTGCCGTCCTGCGTGCGTCCGCGTAGCACGGGCCGCGGCGCTTCGATGCCGCGTTTGCGCAGCGCCATCGTCATCAGGCATTCGCGTTCGGCGTCGTCCGCGCCGTGCGGCCGCGAGGTCCCAAAGCGGATCCGGTTGTGCAACGAAGTCGGACCAAACTGCTTGAAGTAGTAGACGCGCCCGCCTGCCGCAAGCCGCACGACGGTGCGCGCACGGTTGCGCGGCGCCGCGAGTTCGCACGGGTGCGAGAGGATGCGCTCGCGGTCGGAGAACAGCTCGCGCTCCGCGACATCCGCCTGCACGAACTCGAAGCTGCCGGACATGGGCTTTCCAAGGTAGGCAGCACCGCGGCGGCAAGGAAGCGTGACGACAAGCGCTTCAAGGCGCGCTTGCCCGCGCCGTCGCTGCGGTCCAAGATCGCGCCATGTCGAGCCGCACCAAGACGCCGGTCCTCACGCGCGAAGTTCTCGCCGCGCTCCCGAAGTCCGACCTGCACCTCCACCTCGACGGCAGCCTGCGCCTGCAGACCTTGATCGAGCTTGCCAAGAAGCGCAAGGTCGCGATGCCGAGCGCTACGCCCGATGGGCTGCTCGAGACGGTCTTCAAGTCCGCCTACAAGAACCTGCCCGAGTATCTGCGCGGCTTCGAACTGACGGTCGCGTGCATGCAGGACGCCGAGAGCCTCGAGCGCTGCGCCTACGAGCTCGCCATCGACTGCCGCAAGGACAACGTCTTCTACATCGAAGTTCGTTTCGCGCCGCAGTTGCACGCGCGAGCGGACTTCCCGGTGCGCGACGTGCTCGCCGCGGTTTGTCGTGGCCTCGAGCGTGCGAAGAAAGAGATCAACCAGGATCCGCAGGTGAAGGCCGGCGAAGTGCCGCCGTTTGCGTGCGGCGTCATCGTTTGCGCGCTGCGCTTCTTCTTGCCGGTGTTCAGCGCACACTATCGCGCCTACTTCGATGCGCTGCCGTCCGCGCCGTCGACCGACATCTACACCTTTGCATCGCTCGAGCTTGCTCGGGCCTCGGTCCGCGCCGCCGAAGAGGATGGACTGCCGATCGTGGGTTTCGATCTGGCCGGCCAGGAGCGCGGGTTTCCGGCCAGGGACCATCAGGCTGCATACCAGCTGGCGCACGAGCACTTCCTCGGCAAGACCGTGCACGCCGGCGAGGACTATGGGCCCGAGTCGATCTTCCAGGCGATCACCGATTGCCACGCCGACCGCATCGGGCACGGCACTTGGATCTTCAGCCAAAAGCACATCAAGGACCGCGCGATCGCCGACAAGCGCGCCTACATCGACAAGCTCGTCCGCTACGTCGCCGATCGCCGCATCACGCTCGAAGTGTGTCTGACCAGCAATCAGCAGACGATTCCTGAGCTGCGCCACGACCTGTCGAAGCACCCGTTCCGGCTGATGCGCAAGGAGCGGCTCAGCGTCACGCTGTGCACCGACAACCGCCTGGTGTCGCGGACGACGATGACCGACGAGATCCAGAAGGCCGTCTCGACCTTCGGCCTCGATCCGCGCGCGCTGAAGGACGTGCTGATCTACGGCTTCAAGCGCGCGTTCTTCCCCGGGCCATACCACGAGAAGCGCGCCTACGTCCGGGCGATGCTCAACTACATGGAGTCCGTGTTTCTGCGGTCGGGGATCGACGTCACTGGCCCGCGTTGACCAGAGGCCGGCGCTGCGGCGCGGCGGCACCGCGGTGCTGCGGCGCTGCGCAATCCTGCCTGATCCCGGGCGAGATATTCCCTCAGGGTTGTTCGGCCGCCCTCCCCTGGTAGGCTTTTCGGATCGCGCTCTGTCCGCGCCATTTCGGTGCGCACGGCGACGCGGCAACTCAAGGAACACGCATGAGCGCTTTCCGTGCAACCATCGCCTGCGTGGCGATGGCGATGATCTTCGCGAGGCCAGCCTCGCCTCAGTGATGAGGTGGTGGTGGGGGAGCCAGTTCGGCTCCCGTAGCGGGTCCAAGTGGTGCAGGACGTGCTGGCCCAGCTGGCGGCGGTCGCGGCGGTATTCCCATCGACTTCCGTCGTGGGAAGACGTCGAAGGACCTCCTTCAGATTTCCTGGGACTATCCCGTCTGGAAGCCTGAAGCGCCTGCGACTGGCGCGCGCGAACAGGGCGGCACCGTCACCGTGCAGCGTGAGCACGCGCTCCCGCTCGAGCAAGCGATGCGGCTCGTCGTTCGCGACGATTGGCGTCCGCTGCTCGTGATGCGTGAGTGCGAGAAGTGCAAGGGCACGGACCACGCGCTGCTGAGTCGTTCGCTCGACAATGAGCAGACGGTGCTGCTGACGCGGTGGTTCCACTGCGTGAAGCTGCCGCCGAACGTGCTGCATGCCGAGCATCCGCTCACGGCGCTGTTCAAGCCCGCCAAGGAAAACGAGCGCATTCCGCACCTCTACTTCGTCGACGCTGACGGCGCGCACAAGACGCCGTTGCCGGGCGATCAGTCGCAGACGGAGCTTTGGGAGACGATGTTCTCGTATCTCGAACGCGCTTACGAAGGCGACGCGAAGAAGACGCTCAAGGAACTGCGCGCGAT
>SXPK01000149.1 GCA_005776365.1 Planctomycetia bacterium | reverse complement strand
CGGCGACGTCGCCGGCCAGCCGATGCTCGCGCACAAGGGCAGCCACGAGGGCATCGTTGCCGCCGCCGCCATCGCGGGCGAGAAGGGCGCGGCCTACGACCCTGCGTGCATCCCGGCGGTGATCTTCACCGATCCCGAGATCGCGTCGGTCGGCCTGTCGATGGACGAGGCCAAGAAGGCGGGCTTCGAGCCGGTCGAGGGCAAGTTCCCGTTCGCCGCGTCGGGCCGCGCGATGTCGCTCAACGAGACCGAGGGCTGGTGCAAGGTCATCGCCGACGCCAAGACCGACAAGGTCCTCGGCGTGCACATGATCGGCCCCGAGGTCACCGAACTCATCGCCGAAGCCGCGCTCGCGATCGAGATGGGCGCCACGGTCAACGACCTCGCGCAGACGATCCACGCGCACCCGACGCTGCCCGAAGCGTTGATGGAAGCCGCGGAGGCTGTGCACAACATGGCCGTGCACATCTTCCAGGCGCCGAAGAAGCACTGAGAGGCTGGACAGGGCGCGGCATGCGCGGGGGACTTCACCCCGCGACTGTGCTGCGCGCAGTGAGCGACTCAAGCCCGACGGCCTAGGCTGTGATGGACGCGCCGCCTCGCCTGCCCGCCGCGCAGCGATGTCGTTCGCGCTGACCGAAGCGACCATTCGCTGGTCTCGCAACGCAGTGCGTGAGTCGATGCCCGGCACCAGCGAGCAAGAGGTCCTGCTGCGATGGGCGCGGCTGACGTATAGGGCCGAGATCGAGGCAAGGCTGCGCAAGGACGGGCGCAATCTTGGCGGCTGAGGGGGGCGGTGTTGCAGACTTGAATGAGGCGGAACCCTGGGCAACCAGAGCCCACCGCTCTCACGCCGCACGAAAACGACGCCGCGCCGAAACCCCCATTCGCCTCACTGCCAGATACCGCAGGAACTCCGCAACCGACGACGCTCCGCCAGGAACTAACCCCTGAAAAGGCACGATCTCAAAGCGGAAGCTGTCACAGAAGCTGGGCTTAGACCTTCTGAGGGCGTGGTGACGAGCTGTGCCACCAGCTCGCCCTTGGTCCGATGTCTCAGCAACTCAAAGAACAACTCGTCGAGTACGACGCCTACACAGGTCGCGTTCACAAGCCCCCTCGCCACGTCTTCGTGGAACTGAGTTCGCGCTGCAACCTGGCGTGCGTCCACTGCCCCAAAGACTTCGGAACCGAGCTAGACCACCCCAAGCTCGACATGCCCTTGCACGTGCTCCGCGCCGCAAGTCCATGGCTTCAACAGGCCCACTTCGTGAATCTGAACAGCATCGGCGAATCGCTGCTGTCAGAGCACTTCGACGAGGCGCTCGCCATCTGCAGCAAGGGAAGCGCAGAAGTCTCATTCAACACGAATGGCCTCCTCCTCTCCGAAGCACGCTGCCGCCACATCGTGGCATCAAAAGTGCACTCGGTCACGATCTCCATCGACGGCATCGAGTCGAACGAACCAATCCGCGGGGCTAGCTACGAGACCATCAAGACGCGCCTGATTCGCCTCGCCGAGGCGAAACGCAATACCGGCTCCACACTGCCGCACATTGCAGTTGCGTTCACCTTGATGCGTCGCAACGCAGAAGAGCTGCCGCGCCTAGCAGCCGACCTGGTCAAGGCCGCAGATCTGCACGCCATCCACGTCCAACCACTGGTCATCTACTACGAGGCTCTCCGGCAAGAGAACCCATATGGAGACCCGGTCGCCATCGCAGCCGCGCGGGAGGCCAGACGCATCACCGAAGCTGCGGGAAGCCACTTCGTCTAGTATCGCTCGACGCTGGAAGATGACGAGCGCAACCGGTCACCAGGCACCGGACAATTAGGGCAGGCGAGTTCGCGCTTCGGCTGCATCGACCCCTTCTACGAAGCCAAGATCCGATCCACAGGCGAGGTCATGGCGTGTTCCTACGGGCTGATGCCCGACCTCAGAGTCCAAGATCACAGCCTCGAAGACATCTGGAACCATCAGTGGTATCGCAACCTACGTACCGATCTAGCGAACGGTCGCTTCGTCGGCCGCTGCGGCACGTGCCCCTACGTGAATGGCTGCGAAGCACACCAGACGGACCCTGTGAGGCCGGGGGTCAAGCACTCACAAGAGAGCCGGTTCTTCGCGAATGGCTACACGTCGCGACCGCGGCCTTCGGGGCCATCCTCGGCACACCCCTTCGTGCAAGTCCCAGAAGATGCCTGCGGCCCGAGACAGGCATGACGACAGCCAGTGCACTCCTCCATGGGACCTGACCGCACAATCGCCTTGTGGAAACGACTAGAGGGTGTGCTTGCCAGCGGCCGCTGGAATCCGACCCAAGGAGTCCTGTTCCACGACCATGGCACATACCCGCTTCTCGCCCAGCGAGGGCAGGGCGGCCGCATGTGGGACACTTCCGGCGGCGAATTCGTCGACTGGATGATGGGATGGGGGCCAGTAGTGCTCGGCTATCGACACCCCGCAGTCGAGACCGCGATCCGCGATCAACTAGCCGAAGGTCCATTGCTGTCACTGACGCACCCACTCGAGATCGAAGTGGCAGAGCGCATCCGCTCCATGGTGCCCTGCGCAGAAGGAGTCGCATTCGGCAAGAACGGCTCCGATGCGCTGGCGCTCGGCGTGCGCATCGCACGGGCACATACTGGAAGGGAGCTGGTGCTGCATTACGGGTATCACGGGTTCCACGACTGGTACATGGCTGGAATAGCGCAGTGCCAAGGGATGCCCGAATCGCTGCGCTCGACGATTCAACCATTCACCTACAACGACGCCGGGGATCTCGAGCGCCTGCTCCTCGAAAACAAGGGACGGGTCGCAGCAGTCGTGATGGAGGCCGCGCGAGACCAGGAACCGACCCCCGGATACCTACAGCGCGTACGTGATCTCACCCGTGACCACGGTTGCATTCTCATCTTCGACGAGATCCTGACTGGCTTCCGGGTCGCAAGAGGAGGCGCACAGGAGTGCTACGGTGTCGTTCCGGACATGGCAGCGGTCGGGAAGGCACTCTCAAACGGGATGCCACTCTCCGCCCTCTGCGGACGCGCGGAGTTCCTCTACACCATAGCTCGGGTTGGCTACGGCATGACATATCGCGGCGAGACGCTGTCGCTGGCAGCAGCAAAGGCCACGCTAGACATCATCGCCAACGAACCGGTGACCGATCGCCTGGCAACAATCGGCGAAGCCTTGCGGACGGCATTCCAATCCAGCGCAGTGGATCATGGCATCGACGCACGACTCACGGGCCCATCCGCAAGGCTCGCCATCTGGATAGACCGCCATGGAAGACTCTCCCCCCTTGCCCAGCTATCGCTGCTGATCCAGGAGTTCCTCAAGCACGGAGTGCTCTCTAACGGGTCCTTCCTACCTTGCTACGCGCACGACGATCGCGACCTCGAGCAGACTCGGATTGCATTCGACCGGGGCTTTGAGACTCTCGCACGAGCTAGGCAGGCAAACACTCTGGTCGGCTTCCTGACGACTCCCGGTATCGCCATCAAGTACGGCGACGACGAGGCGATGCACTGACGGTTGGCGAGAAAGCTCTCGACGACCTCACTCTGCGAGGTCGTAGCCGTATCGCGCAGCAACCAGTGAGCACTCGCGACGCACCACCTCCAACTCTTGGCTCGACAGGTCCGCCCTCCAACGCCCAACGCTCTGCTGCACACCCAGCGACGTCCCGTGCGACTGGAAGCCGGAAGACCCCCCGCACACAGAAAGGCACTCCGGCTCGAGTGCCAGCCCCAACGAGGAGAGGACTCTGGCGACAACCACCGCAGGAGAATGGACGAGTTCCTCGTAGCGATGCGCATCGCCTGGCTGGGTCACGGCAAGCGCTCCCCCATAAACGTTCCGCCAGTGCACGGCATGGGCCTTCACCGAAACATCCATATGCGGGTATGCAGCTGCGATGTCGCCCCGTCGTGCATAACTACGGGCTGACGCAACGTAGTCCCGAGGGTCGCGAATCAGCAGCACCACGCGCGTCTCCGGGAACGCCAACTTCCACGCGAGCGCTGCGGCGGGGTCCGGCATCTTGTCGCCGACGTAGGTCAGATTCCGCCCGGGGAACAGCCGCTCATGAAATGCCGTGAAGACTGCGGGAACAAACGACCGGAAGACCTCGGCAAATGGCTCGACATACGCTGGCCCCACGACTCCTCGCATCGAGAACGTAGTCTCAATGTGGAAGTCCCGACGCTCGTCATCGCGGAGCCCGGCCAACTGGGAGGCGAACACAAGGAAGTCCGCCGCGTGCGACTCATTCGTGAGCCCGATCTGGCTGTGAGCCTCGAGAATCTCGCGCAGGAATGTCGTGCCACAACGGCCAGAGCCGACAAGGAAGAGGGGCGTTGGCATTCGGAGCAACCTACTTGGTGACCGTCATGATGCGCGGCCCACAAACGGCCCCACCATCTGCCGCCAGAATCCCCGCCACCCCTTCGCCCCGCCGGCGAGCCCATACCCCTGCGGCCACCCACTCGGCATCGACCATGTGCCGAACAGTCGGTCCAGCCACGGCAGGTGCACGGCGAAGTTCACGTCCTGCAGCTCGCGCGCGTGGTGCCAGTGGTGGAAGCGCGGCGTGACGAGGAACGGTTCGAGCCACGACAGGCGCAGCGCGGTGTTGCAGTGGACGAACGTGGCCTGCGCGCCGACGAAGACGAGGTAGGCAGCGACCGCGCGAAGGTCGAAGCCGAGCACGGCGATCGCGGCGAACACTAGCGCGCGCGTCAGCAGCGCGTCGACGAGGTGCAGGCGCGAGCCGGCGAGCCAGTCCATCGCCTCGGCCGAGTGATGCACGGCGTGGAAGCGCCACAGGAACGGCACGCGATGGCACGCGCGGTGGACCCAGTATTGCACGAGGTCCGCGCACAGCACGACCAGCGCGAACTGCACGACGAGCGGCAGCGCGCGCGCAAACTCCGCGACCTTCGGTAGCGCCGCGGCGAGCGCTAGGCCAGGGGCCGGGACGAGCACCGCAGTGACTTGCACCAATAGCGCGCTGCTTGCAAACCACGCCAGATCGGTCCACCACTCGACACGAAAGGTCGGCTGCGATAAGCGCGGGCGCAACCGCTCGACGGGCACGAACACGGCGGCGTAGAGGACCAGATTGAGCGCGAAGACATCGAGCGCGAGCCAAGGCAATTCGACGCTCGCGCCGGGTGATGACTCGACGCGCGCCGAACGCGCGAACGCCAGCGCAATGGCGCCGGTGGCCGCCGCAGCCAGCGCGACCATGCCGAGCGTCTTCTTGCGTCGCAGGCACAACGAGAAGAGCCCCAGCGCCGCAGCAACTCCGAGCGCGGCGACAAGCAGCGCGCGGGTGCCTGCAGGCGCATGCTCACGTGCGAAAGGAGTCGCAAACCAGTCGGGGAAGGCGACGCACACACATAGAGCCGCCGCCGCGATGCCTAGCGACGCGCCAATCGTGCCGCTGATCCAGCCACTGCCCAACGAGTGCGGCTCGTCCGTGACGAATGGCGACATGCCACCCATCATCGTGCGCGCCACGATGAGCAGCAGGCCGCGGGTTCAGAGCGCCACCACTGCGCACCAATACGCGTGGCGTCCGCCACCGCGACTTCGACGCGACGACGCGCGCCGCTGCGGGGCACGCATGGAGAACCATCACTTCCCATGCACGCCTCGATGCAGCAGCCACAGGTCCGCGAGCACGCACGCGGTCATCGCCTCGAGCACCGGCACGACGCGCGGCACGATGCACGGATCGTGGCGGCCCTTCTTGGCGACGTCGCCGATCGAACTCGTCGGCTTGACCGAAGCGTGCAGCACGAGCGGCTCGCCCGTCGTGACGCCACCGAGGATGCCGCCGAAGCTCAAGCGCTGCGCGACGTACTCGCTGCCGCGCATCGCCGCGGTCGCGAAGCCGGCGCCGAACGCGAAGCCCGTCACCGCGCCGACCGACAAGAACGCGTCGGCGAGCCGCGCCTTCACCTTGCCGTAGATCGGCTCACCGAGGTCCTTGGGGCAGTTGTCGACGCGCACTTCGACGATGCCGCCCGTCGAGTCGTTCGCGGCGCGCAACTCTTCGAGATACGCGAGCATGCGCACTGCGACGTCGGGGTCGGCGCAGCGGATCGCGTTCTGCTCGATGGTCGCAGGCTCGAATCGCTGCGCGCGGTGCGGACCGACTTGCAGCGCATGGGCGACGATGCGCAGCCCTCGAGGCAGGATCTTGCGCGCAAGGACGCCCGCGATGACGCGGCACAAGGTCTCGCGCCCGCTGCTGCGGCCGCCGCCGCGATGGTCGCGATGGCCGTACTTGCTCGCCCAGGTCTCGTCGGCATGGCCTGCGCGCACGACGCTGCGCAGCGCGCCATAGTCCGCGGAACGCGCGTCCTCGTTCTTCACCAGCACGCACACGGGCATGCCCGTCGTCTTGCCCTCGAACACGCCGCTCACGATCTCGGGGCGATCGCTCTCCTTGCGCTGCGACGTCGCGCCGCTCTGGCCCGGACGGCGGCGCGCGAGCTCGGGCATCAGGTCGGCTTCGCCGAACTCGATGCCGCTGGGCACGCCGTCGACGACCACGCCGAGCATCGGCCCGTGCGATTCGCCGAACGTCGTGAAGCGGAAGATCTCGCCGAAGGAATTGCTCGCCATGGATCGCGCGGACGGAAGGTCCCGCATCGTGCGCGCGCGAGCGGCTCCGCGCCACCGTGCAGGCGCGCGGCGCGCCCGTTCGGCATTCGCCGAGCCTCAGCCCGGCTCGACGCGCTGCTGCCGCAGCCAATCCGCGACGACGACCGCGTTGCCAAGGCGCAGTCCCGCGCGGCCGCGCGCCGCGACTGCGCGTTCCGCGAGGCCTTCGCGCGCCATCATCGATTCGCAGTAGCTCGCGCGACGACTCTTGAGGTTGGAGTAGTCGATCTTGAGCACGGCGCGCGGACGCGATGCGTCGAGCATGCCGCTCGCCCAGTCGAGGGTCGTCTTGGTCCACGCGCACACTGGCGCCGCGTCGCCGGCGAACTGCTCGAACCGCGCGCGCACGTCGCCGAGCGGCGATGCGCCTTCGAGGTCCGCGCGCGAGAATCCCATGTGCGACAACCGCTCGTCCGAAGGCCACGCCTGCGAAGGCCGGATCAGTTCGTCGAACAACGCGCCGTCGCGGAGTCGCACCGCCGACCACTGCACGAGTTCGCGCAGGCCCGAAGGGTCGCCGCCCGGCAACGCCGACTCGCCGTAGCAGACGACGAGATCTTCGCTCTGCAAGCACGGCGACAGCTTGCGCGACTCCTTGTTGCGTTCGCGCTTCTGACGGCCGTGCTTCTGCACCACGTCGAGAACTTCGATCTGCCGGTCGATCATGCGATCGAACGCAGACAACAAGGACTGCGGCCCCTCGTTCTCGGGCTCGAGGATCGACAGCGCGTAGACGAGCGCCTCGACGGTCGAGACGAAGTCCGCCTGCGGCTCCTTGCGGATGCGGTAGTTGCTCGGCCGCGGCGGCTCGATGCGCACGTGCCGCAGCCGCTGCACCCATTCGTTGTGCTGGTAGAGCTTCTTGGCATGCGACCACGTGCCGTCGAGCAGCACGAGGGTCGACGGCAACTGATCGCGCGGCATCGTCGCGAGGTCGATGGCGTCCTTGTGCGGGTAGAGCACCGCCGCGTCTTCGGCGACTTCGATCTCGTGGCGCAGCACTTCGTCGAAGCCGCCGTGCACCGTCTCGATGCGCGCATCCGGCATCGCGAGCCGCATCAGCCGTGCGGTGCCGAACGGATGTCGCCGCTCCTTGGGGTGCTGCAGCACGACGAGCTTCGTGCGCGTGCGAACCTGCTGCACGAGCGCGCAGAGGCACATCGCCACCGGCCGCAAGCAGCGGTAGCACAACGCGCGTCCAATCGGTTCTGCGGCTTCCAAGGGGCGCGGCATTGTCGAGACCGCGCGCACGACCGCCAGCGCGAACTGCCACTGCATCGTCTGATGGCGCACAGGCACTGCGCCGCGTATCTCTGCGCGCATGCGCACGACCGTTCTCGCGTTCCTTTCGCTGGCGATGACCGCCTGCAACTCCGCTCCTCCGGCCACCATCGCAACGCATCAGAACAGCTTCGAGGACTGCGCCATCGGTGCGTCGCCGGATTCGTTGCGGCAGTTCGACACCGGGGCTGCGGTCGTCGCCGCGCAGTGGAAGGCGCAGCAAGGCGGCGCCGACGACAGTGCGCGCTCGCTGCAAGTCACCGCGAGCCGTTCGACCGGCGAACAGTTCCATCTCGCGCTCACTACGTCGCCGATCGCGTCGCGCGATGTCCGGCTGTCGGTGCGCGTGCGCGCCGACGGCGGCCGCGAAGATCAGGGCGGCGGCCTCGTGTGGCGCGCGCAGAACCAGAGCACGTATTACATCACGCGCTGGAACCCGCTTGAGGACAACGTGCGCATCTACCACGTCGTGGATGGCGTGCGCTCGATGCTGCAGACCGCGAAGGTCATCGTGCCTGTTGACGCGTGGCACCTCCTCGAAGTCACCTCGCTCGGCGCGGAGCACAAGGTGATGTTCGACGGCAAGGAAATCCTGTCGATCGAGGACACGAAGATCGGACAGGCCGGCACGGCCGGACTCTGGACCAAGGCGGACGCAGCGACATCGTTCGACGACCTTGCAGTGGCGCCGCTGGCGCCGGGCCGCCGCTGAACGACTGCTGCGCGCCCTTGATCCGAGGCTGCGCGTCCGTAAGCAAGGCTCCCCCGCGTCGTGGTCAGACGGCGCGGCACCACTGCCAGGGAGGTCCGCTTTGCTTCCGTCCATCGAAGCCCGCATCGCGCAAGAACTCAGCGCGCGGGCAGAACAAGTCCAGGCCGCCGTCGCGTTGCTCGACGAAGGTTCCACGGTCCCGTTCAT
>SXPK01000148.1 GCA_005776365.1 Planctomycetia bacterium | reverse complement strand
GAGCTTCTCGATCATTTCCTCTTCCGCGTGCTTGTGCTCGACGATCTTGACCTTGCGGTCGAGTTCGATCGCGACGAGTTCGACCTCGTCTTGCGAGAGGTAGGAGTTGATGTTCTTGCCGGCGACTTGGAGCTTGAAGGTCAGCGTCGCGATCAGGTCGGTGATCTTGATGCCGAGCGCTTCTGACAAGCCCTTGATCGAAACGGGTGGCGTGACCTCGATTTCCTTGTCTGGATCGACCGTGGTCGGGATGCGCGACTTCTTCGAGCCGCGCATTGCCTGATCACGGGATCCCGGCCGTTGACCAGGGCCCGAGGGCGCGCGGCGTTGAAAGCCGCCGCTGACGGGCGGACGGGTCGCCGAGCGCTGGCCCTGCGTCTTCTGCAGTGCAGCGCGTCGGAGGTCGGTATTGGGGGCCGAACGCGAGCGGGCGTCGCGGATGGTCTCTTGCGGCAGTTCGATGCGGCCGACGACGGTCGCCTTCTTCTGCGGGATCAGCAGCTTGCGCACCGAGTCGGGCGCAGCGGCTGGAGCAAGCTCCGCCGCGGCGGCCTGACCGCCGGACTGCGCAGCGATCGAGGTCGGGGCGGTCGGCGGCGCGGGTGCGCGGCGTGGGGCCTCGACGACCTCCGCGGCGACTGGCGCCGAAGGGGCCACGGGCTTTGCCGGAACGTGCTCCTGTGCAACCGGCGCCGGCTCTGGCTCAGCAGCGATGGCTGGGCTCACTTCGACGATCGGCTCGGGTGCTGGCGCGACCTTTGGCTCGACGACCGGCGCTGGCGCAGCGGGAGCAACGGGCGCAACGTGCTCAACGTGCGTCGCGTGCGTCGCGGGCTCCGCAGGCGCTGCTGGCTTCGCTGGTGTCGTTGGTGCTGCAGGCGTCGTGGCCTCGGCCTCTGGCGACTCGATGGGAGAGTCGAAGTGCCGGATCGACTTCTTGACCAATGGCTTCGAAGGCAGCGCCTTCTTGGCCGGCAGTTCCTTGAGTTCCTTGTCCTTCTTGAGCGGCTTCTTCGCCGGCGTCTCCAGATCGGTGCTCGCTTCTTCGGCACCTTGCTCGGCCGTTCCTTCGTCGCTGGCGCCGGGTAGGAGCTTCTTCTTTGGCTTGCCAGTGGCCGCGGCTTCTTCCGCCGGCTTCTTCTTGAGGCCGTGAGCTTCGAGGCGCGCGAGCACCATCATCTCGTCCGCCGGGTCGAGCGCCTTCTGATGGCTCGTGATCCCGTCGAAGCCCATGTCGCGCAAGAGCTTCACCAGGTCGGGACCTTTCAGCCCGAGGTCCTTGGCGATGTCGGAAACGCGTACTTTCTTCAAGCGAGCCTTCTTGCGGATTGGGCAGGCCGTTTAGGCCGAGCCCGGTTAGCGGTGGTGGATTCGTTCGGTGCGCGACTCAGCTCTCGCTCTGATGCGAGGAGCTGTTGTCTTGCGTCGGTTGGTTGTCCGTCGCGGTGGGTTCCTGCGCCGCCGGAGGCGTGCCGTCGGTCTGCGCGGCAGCCGCCTGGTCTTCGGCCTCGACGCTGCGGGCCAGTTCGGCCTGCGTCATGATGTCGATGTCCCAGCCGGTCAACTTGCTGGCGAGCCGCACGTTCTGGCCCTTGCGGCCGATCGCGAGCGACTGCTGATCTTCGTTGACGAGCACGAGCGCCTTCTTCGAGGCCGGGTCGAGTTCGATGTGCGCGACTTCGGCGGGCTTCAGCGCGTTGTGGATCAACGCGAGCGGGTCGTCGTTCCAGCGAATGATGTCGATGCGCTCGCCGTTGAGTTCGTCGATGATCGACTTGATGCGCGTGCCGCGCACGCCGACGCACGCGCCGACGCAGTCAACCTTGGAATCGGTGCTGTCGACCGCGAGTTTGGTGCGATAGCCCGGCTCGCGCTCGATGCGGCGAATCTGGATCGTGCCATCGCTGATCTCCGGCACTTCGAGTTCGAACAAGGCGCGGACGAGGTCCTTGTGGCCGCGCGAGAGGATCACCTTCACGCGAGGGCCGACCTTCTTGACCTCGAGGATCATCGCGCGAATGCGTTCGCCGACGTTGTAGGACTCGCTGCGGACCTTCTCGGCGCGGGGCAGGATGCCTTCGATGTTGCGCCCCAGATTGACGATCACGGTGTCGCCTTCGAAGCGCTGGATCGTGCCGCTCTGGATCTCGCCGAGCTTTTGCTCGAACTCGTTGTAGATGACGTCGCGCTCGGCCTCGCGGACCCGCGTCAGGATCGCCTGCTTGACCGACATCGCGAAGATGCGGCCCTGCTCTTCCATCGAGACGTCGTAGTTGCAGTCGATCTCACCCGAATCGCGGTCGATGACCAGTTCGACGTCGTCGACGCCGTACTTGCGCGCCAGCGCCTGGGCCATCGCCTGCTCGATCCCCAGCATTAGGGATTCCTTGTCGATCTCCTTGTCGCGGGCGATCGAATCGATGTAGCGGAGGATGTCGGCAGAGTTTGCCATCGCCAGTCGCAGTCGGAGGGTGGGTAAAGGGACGACACGCCGTCCAAGGCTCGAACAGGCGGCAGAAGACCCTGCCCGCGACCCGCGAAACGCGAGCCTGGGTTGTCGGACCGAGGGGATCCTGGGGCGGCTGCCGACCGTCCAAGCCACGGGCGCTCGGAAGTCAGGGCCGAGGATGGTAGGAACCTTCGCCTGCAGAGGCAAGGACGCGATCCACCGGTCGAGCGCAACTTAGAGCCCCCCTTGTCAGGCAGCCACGAACGGTTACTCGAAGGATCCCCCATGCAAGTTTCCGAAGTCCGTCTGCGTCCGTTCACCCCAGCCGACGCGCCAGTGGTCGCGTCCTGGCTCGACGCACCCGGAGTTGCGGCCCCGTCGGGCTCGCTGGCAAACCGGTGGGCGGCGCTGCTCGCGGCAGGGGGCAAGGCGCGGGGCTATGTCGCGACCAGCAACGGGGAGCCAGTCGGTCTGGTGCGCCTCGACATCGGGCCCGATCGCGTGGCCGAACTGACTCTGGCGGTGGCCCGATCGTGCCGCCGGACCGGGCTCGGGACGAGGCTGCTCTCGCTGGTGTTGGACGAGGCCAAGTCTTTGCGGATTCGTAGGTTGCAGGCAATCGTCGACATCGCAAATGCGCCCGCCCTGGCCTTCTTCTCCAACCTCGCCTTCGAAGAGACGCGCAGCCTCCCGGGATCGATCACCTTCGTCCGCTGGCTGCATGATGCCGAGGCCCTGACCCTGGATATGCAGGCGCAAGCCTGAGTCCGGCCCTGTCGACTGCTGCGACGGCGGGGCCCGGCGGCTAGAACTCTCGCCCCCCGATGCGAAACGAGCAGCGAACCCGCAGGCCGCAGAAGCCGAAACCGACTCCGCCGACCGGCCCCGCCACGCCCGGACAGGCGCAACTGAACGAGCGCGCTACTTCCTTGTGGCGGCGCGGGCAGGCGTGGTTTTACGCCGACGACCTGCTGGCCCCGGTGGCGGCCGCAGAATTGGTGCGCGTCGTCGATGCCGAAGGGCGAGCCTGCGGGCTCGGCATGACGTCGCCACAAAGCAAGTTGGCGCTGCGTGCGTGCGGCGCTTGGGCAGAAGGGGTGCTGCCTTGTCGCGAAGCCTTCTTCCACACGCGGCTTGCGGCAGCGATCGACCGCCGCGTCGGCAGGCTCGGCACACAAGACGGCGCGCGGCTCGTGCACGGCGAGGCAGACGACCTGCCTGGTCTCGTGGTCGACCGTTACGGGCCGGTGCTCGTGATCCAGGTGACGGCCTCGTTCGTCGAAGCAAGCCTCGATGCAATCGTGCCCTTCCTTGCCGAACGAATGGGCGCGGAGACGGTCATCGCGCGCACTGACGTTGCGATCCGCAAGCTCGAAGGTCTGCCGCAGGAAGTGCGTCTGCTCCACGGTGCGCGCAAGGAGCAGGTGGAGATCGACGAGGATGGGCTCCTGCACCTCGTCGAACCCTTCACCGGGCACAAGACTGGCTTCTATCTCGACCAGCGGCCGGCGCGCGCGCTCGTGCGCGAACTCGCGAAGGGCCGCGTCGTGCTCGACTTGTTCAGCTATCAGGGCGCGTTCTCGCTGTCGGCGCTGAAGGGCGGCGCGGCGTCGGCGACCGCGGTCGATCAATCGGAGCGCGCGCTCGAACTGGCGCAGATCGGCGCGCAGCGCAACGGGCTCCTGGGACTTGCCGTCGAGCGCGCGAACGTCTTCGACTACTTGCGCGGGCTTCGCGACGGCGATCGCCGCTTCGACTTGATCGTTCTCGATCCGCCCGCGTTCGCGAAGTCGCGCCGCGAGTTGGACGGCGCCTTGCGCGGCTACCGCGACCTCAATCGCCAGGCGCTGCGATTGCTCGCGCCGCACGGTTGGCTCGTCACGTGCTCGTGCAGCCACCACATGACGCCGCCGATGTTCGAGGACATGGCGCGTCAGGCCGCCGCTGGGCTGCCGTTCAAGATCGCGCTGCACCAACGCGTCGGCGCGGGTGCGGATCACCCGGTCTGGCTCTCGATGCCAGAATCGGAGTATCTCAAGACCCTCGTGCTTCGTCGCATCGACTGAGACACCGACGATGAGCGCGCCCATGCTTTGCATCACGGTCAACGACGAGCCGACCTCGCTGCCGTCGCCGTCGACGGTGGCCGACCTGGTCGCAAGGCTCGGATTGCGCCCCGATCAGGTCGCCGTCGAGCGCAACAAGGTTCTTGTTCGCCGTGCCGAGCACGCCACGACGACCTTGTGCGACGGCGATCGGCTCGAGGTGGTGACCTTCTTCGGCGGCGGCTGATGGAGCGGGCCCGCGCGGCCGCGGCCTTGTGCCGCCGCCTCCCGCGGCGCACGATCCAACGCGTGGCAGCGCTCGTCGACTCGCCGCTGGTCCTGGGCCGGCACTCCTTCACCTCGCGCCTGTTCTTGGGCACTGGCAAGTACCCGTCGATGGAGTCGATGGTGGAAGCGCTCGCGTTGTCCGGAACGCAATGCGTGACCGTCGCCGTGCGCCGGCTGCAACTCGGCGTGCCGCAGGGCAAGTCGCTGCTCGACTACTTGCCGCGCGACACCTACGTCCTGCTGCCGAATACCGCGGGCTGCTTCGACGCGGACCATGCAGTGCGCACCGCGCTGCTTGGCCGCGAACTCGGCATGGGTGACCTCGTGAAGCTCGAGGTGCTCGGCGATCCGCAGACCTTGCTGCCCGACCCGATCGGCACGCTGGACGCTGCCAAGGTGTTGGTGAAGGAAGGGTTCACGGTGCTGTGCTACACGAGCGACGATCCGGTGCTCGCGAAGCGGCTCGAGGACGCAGGAGTCACTGCGGTGATGCCCGCGGGCGCGCCGATCGGCAGCGGTCAGGGCATTCTCAACCCCAACAACATCCGCATCATTCTCGAGCGCGCGACTGTGCCGGTGATCGTCGACGCGGGCGTCGGCACCGCGAGCGATGTCGCGATCGCCTTCGAACTCGGTGCGCAAGGCGTGTTGCTCAACACCGGCGTCGCGAGCGCGAAGGACCCCGTGCGGATGGCGCGGGCCATGAAGGCCGCGGCCGAAGCAGGCCGCGACGCCTTCCTCGCCGGTCGGATCCCGAAGAAGCTCTACGCCACCGCGTCGTCGCCGACGTCGGGGATGATCGCAGGCGAATGAGCGAACCAGCGCCTTTGGCCCCACGATCCTCCGCGCTCGGATCGGCGGCGCGGATGTTTTGCGCGGCCTTCGTGTTCTTGTTCGTGCCGGCGTTGGCTGTGCATGTCCATGCTTGGATCGTCGATGGCGACGCCGAGGCCATGGTGAAGGAGATCCCGGTGCAGATGGGATCGATGACGGTCGGGGCGATCGCGCTCGTGTTGTTGACGCGGGCGATGTCGCCAGGGCCATCGCTGTTCCCGATGCGGCCCATCGCGGTCGCGGTGCGCTTTGCGGCCTTCTACTTCGCCTGGGCAGCGCTCGCGATCGGTTGCATCGCGCTGCTGCGCGCGTCGGAGATCGCGGTAGAACCCCAGCCGCTGCTCGTCTACTTGCAACAGCACGGAATCGACGAGATCGGCGGCATGGTGGTGGCGATCGGCGTCGTGGCCTTCGGCCCGCTTGCCGAAGAAATCGTCTTTCGCGGCTACTTGCAGGAACTCTGCGTCGCCTGCGTCGGCGACCGCATCGGCATCATCCTGACCGCCGCGCTATTCGGCCTCGTGCACGGGGCGGCCTACGCGCTTCCGATCGCGGTGTTCGGTTGGTTCCTCGGCGACCTTCGTCGGCGTCACGGGTCGCTGCTTGCGCCGTGGCTTGCGCACGCGATGTTCAACGCCGTGAGTGTGATGCTCGTCCTCTACTGGCCCGAGTTCCTCGACTGGATGTATCCGCGATGACCCCCGATCCGCGTGAGTTCCGCGTCTACCCCGACATGGTCGGCCGGATGAAGCGTCGCGGCCTCGCGATGATCGCCGACAACGCCACCGTGGTCGGCGATGTGCGCCTTTCCGCGGACGTCGGCATCTGGTTTGGCGTGACGATCCGTGGCGATGACTCCTCGATCACGATTGGCGAAGGCTGCAACGTGCAGGACAACTCGTGCATCCACGTCGACGTCGACGCGCCGCTCGTCATGGGTCGCGGCGTCACGATCGGCCATGGCGTGATCATGCACGGCGTCGAGATCGGCGATTATGCGCTCATTGGCATGGGTGCGATCGTGCTCGGCGGCGCGCGCATCGGCGAATACTCGATCCTCGGTGCAGGCTGTCTCATCAAGGAGAACGCCGTCATCCCGCCGCGTTCCTTGGTCGTCGGATTGCCGGGCAAGATCGTTCGCCAGGTGACCGAGGAGGAGATGGCGCATCAGCGCTGGCGTGCGGCGCACTACATCGAGCGGGCGAAGAGCTATCTCGCCGGAGAGTAGAAGCGGTTGCCCAACACCTCGGCGGCTGCGGCCGGCCCCGAAGCCCGATGGCGGCGTCGCGAGTTCTCCGCGGCATACGCAGGTTGCGCTACGAACTAGTTCCCGGCCCGTGTTCTTCGTTGCTCGGCCATCGCTCGCTGACGTGTCGTGAGCCCACTCCCAGCGGGCCAACAACCGGCCTCGTCTCGTTCTGAGAACACCTCGCTGCACGCGCCCGCCGGTGTGGCGCATGGGTGGTAGCGTTCGGTATCTCACCCGGAGTCCTTCCGTAATGCGCCGATCCAAGATTGCTGTCTATCTCGCAGTGGCCGTTGCTGCCGCTTGCGCACGTCACGACAACTCTTCAGCTCCCGTTGTTCCTGTCGGGTCTGCTCCCAAGTTCGAGACCCGCACCGAAATCACGACCGGCGTCGTCTACCACGCCGACTCGGCGGTGGCGGACTTCAATCTCGATGGCAACGTGGACATCGCCATCGGCGGTTGGAATGGCGAGGTGCAGGTGTTGCTCGGCTCTGGGCCGACCTTCTCGCCCGCGCAGTTGCTGACGCCGGGCGGCGTGGTGATCTGGATGGATCACGCTGACTTCGACGCGGACGGTGACGCGGACCTCGCGATCCTGCGCCGCGAAGCCCAGGTGGTCGACGTGCTGTTCAACGACGGCAATGCTCAGTTCTCGCAGGGCCCGTCATTCTCGATCGGGCGCGACGCGTTGCAGGTGCTCGCGGCGGACGCCACGGATGATGGAGTCGTCGACCTCTTGATCTCGCGGCCCTACTCGCCGGAGATCCAGGTCCTGGTCGGCGACAACTCGGGCGCCTTCAGCCAGGGCCAGTCGATCACGCTGCCCGGCGGCGGTCAGTCCTTCACGATGGCGCTCGGCGACGCTTCGCGCGACCAGATCGCGGACCTCGTCGTCTCCGACCCCACGCTCAACCGCGTGCTGGTGTTCCCGGGCCTCGGCTCGAAGCTGTCTTTCGCGGCGGTGCCGACGATCCTCGAAGTGCCGGGCGCGCCTGCCGCGTGCTCAGTCGGTGACATCACGGGCGACGCTGGCGCCGACATCGCGGTGTCGTGCTACGAGATGAATCGCTTCACGATCATCACCTCCTACGTCGACCAGCCTGGTTTGCAGACCTACACGTCGGAGTCGGTGCAGGCCGAAGGCCGCGCGTCGCTGACGACGATCGGAGACATCACCGGCGATGGTCTCCCGGATCTCGTTGCGTGCGTCGTCGATCGCGCCAGCGTGCTCGTCGTCCCGCAGGCCGCCCAAGGCGGACTCGGCCAGCCTTTCCAACTCGATTCGACCGGGCTGCCGCTGCGGCCATCCGTCGTCGATGTCGATCACAACGGTCAGAACGATCTGCTGGTGCTGTCGGGCCTCGCCGATCGCATGAACCTGTGGCTCGCGGACGGCGGGGGCAAGCTTCGCGGCGCGCGCAATCATGACTCGACCCTGATCGAGTCAGGCATCGCGGCCAGCGTCGATCTCGATGGCGACGGTCAGCCTGAAGTGCTCGTCGGTGATCCGCACGAGTCACGCGTCGTCGTCATGGCCTCCAACGAGAACCTGTCGCTGCTGCCGCTGCAGACCATCGAAATCGGCGCGCCGGTCACGCAGATCCGCATCGCGGACATCGACCGCGACCAGAAGCGCGACGTGATCGTCTCGGTCCGCACGGGCGTCAAGCTGCTGCGCAACGTCTCGACGCTGGGCAACATCAGCCTCGAACTCGTCCCTGGCGCAGCCCTCGTCTTTGGCAACAGCGATGGCCCCGTGGGCGCCGCTGCCGCGGACCTGAATGCCGACGGCTTCGTGGATCTCGCGCTCGCCGGCTACGAGAGCGGCAACGTGCAGTTGCTCTTCGGCACAGCCAATGCGTTCGACTACTCGGCAACGCCGCAAACGCTCCCGATCGGCGGTGGCCCGATCGACGTCGTGGCTGCGGACTTCACCGGCGATGGCGTCGTCGACCTCGCGGTCTCGCGCCGGTCGGTCTCGGACATCGCGCTGTTGCGCAATGACGGCGCTGGCGCCTTCACCCTGGAACTCGCGCTGCCGGTCGGCGCAGCGCCGAACTACCTGCTCGCCGAGGACTTCAATCGCGACGGCCGGAAGGACATCGCGGTCGCCAACGGTGACGGCAATACCGTGTCGGTCCTGTTTGGCTCGGCCCAGGGCTTCACCAGTGCGAGCTTCGCGGCGGGCAACTTCCCGAGCGCGCTGCTGACGGACGATATGACCGGGGACGGCATCGCCGACATCCTGGTGGCCTCGCGTCTGGGCGAAGACTTCCGCGTGCTGGTCGGCAACGGCCAGGGCGGCTTCCCCAACGTCGTCGCCTTCCCCGGCGTGCTCGGCGCCTCGGCGGTCACGATGGCGGACTTCGACGCCGACGGCGACCGCGAACTGGTGATCGGCAGCGTGATCACCAATCGCGTCTCGGTCGTGAAGAGCCTGCAGCAGCAGAACAACTGAAGCACAGGTCCGCGCGCGACTCTCGCGTCGCGCGCATCCTGTTGGATAGCCTTCGCCCATGACCTCTCCAGCCGATTACCAGGGCGTGATTCTCGCCGCGGGCAAGGGCACGCGCATGCGGCCGTTCTCGGAGCGCTGGCCCAAGCCGATTCTGCCGGTGCTCGGCAAGCCGCTGATGTTGCACCAGCTCGACATGATGGCGCGATTGGGCATCCGCGACGTCGTGATCGTGATCGGGCACCTGGGCCACGAAGTGGTTCGGTCGCTCGGTGATGGCAGCAAGTTCGGACTGCGCCTTCGCTACGTCGAGCAGGAGGAGACGCTGGGCATCGCGCACGCGGTGTCGCGCCTCGAGCCGCACGTCGATCGGCCCTTCTTCTTGTTCCTCGGCGACATCTTCTTCGGCACCGAGGACCTCGCTGCGATGGTCGAGCCGCACGCTTCGGGCCGTGCGCAGGGAGTGCTTGCGTGCATGCGCGAACCTGACCTCGCCAAGATCCGCCGCAACTTCGTCGTGCTGACGGAGCACGGCAATCGCGTGCATCGCGTGGTCGAGAAGCCGCGGCACCCACGCACCGATCTGAAGGGATGCGGCATCTACCTGTTTGACCTGGCCTTCTTCGACGCCGTGCGGCGCACGCCACGCACGGCGATGCGCAACGAATACGAGATCACCGACGCCATCCAGATCTTCATCGACGATGGCTATCGCGTGGAAGCGGCCGAGGTCGTCAAGGAGGACGTCAACGTGTCGTTCCCTGCCGACTTGCTCGAACTCAACCTGCGATTGCTCGACCGGCAGAAGGAACTCAACTGGTTTGGCGCGTCGGTCGAAGTCCAACCAGGCGCGAAGCTCGAGCGCACCGTCGTGATGGACGGAGCGAGTGTCGGGAGCGGTGCGATGCTGACCGAGTGCCTGTTGTTTCCGCTGGCCAAGGTGCCCGCGGGCCACGTCGCGCACCGCACGATCTTCACGCCTGAGAGCGAGATTCGTTGCGGCGGCGCCGAGCCATCCTGATCGAGGGCAGTTGCTGCTGGTTGCCACCGGCTGACATGGCGCCATCGGCCGCCCTCTTCTTGCATGAGTCAGCACGCTGCGGACGGATGCAGCGCGGCCACGACGCATGAGCGAAGCACCCGCGTCAACGCGGTCCGTTGCGGGTAGCCTCTGCGCGCGATGTCGTTGACCATTGCGCTGGCGTTCGTTCTCGCGCCCCAAGACCTCGTGCTGCACAACGTGCGTGTCTGGACCGGCACGGACGCACCGTGGCGTGGGCACGTGGTGGTCAAGGATGGCAGGATCGCGCGAGAAGGAGCGATCGCGCCGACAGGCGTCGAGTCTCGCGACCTGCAAGGCGCGTGGTTGATGCCTGGCCTGCAAGATGCGCACGGTCACCTGCTCTTGCTGGGTTCGGCGATCGAAGAGGTCGACTTGTTTGGCGCCAAGTCCTACGCCGAAGTCGTCGACCGCGTGCAGCGCGCCGCGGCGCGCACGAAGTCGGGCGAGTGGATCGTGGGGCGCGGGTGGGACCAGAACCTCTGGCCCGATGCGGCGATGCCGCATCACCGCGACCTGTCGGCGGTGACCACGGACCATCCCGTCTGGCTCGTGCGCGTCGACGGCCATGCGGCGCTGGCGAACGCGAGAGCGATGGCAGGGGCAGCCGTGTCCAAGTCGACCCAGTCGCCCTCTGGCGGCGAGATCCTTCGCGACGAAGTCGGCGAGCCGACCGGTGTGCTGGTTGATCTCGCAATGGCGCTGGTGCCGCAGCCGACGCCTTCGCCGCAGGCGGTCGAGCGCAGGTTGCTCGTGGCGCAGCAGCAATGCTTCTTGGCCGGGCTGACCTGCGTGCACGACGCCGGCGTCGACGAAGGCGTTGTCGATTGGCTCATCGCGGCGGCGGACCGTGGCGAGTGGCGACTGCGGACGCACCTGATGTTCGCGGCTGAGCAGACCGAGGCGATTCGACGCGGGCCGCGGGCGAGCAGCAGTGGCCTCGTCGCGGCGCGCGCCGTGAAGGCCTATGCCGACGGCGCACTCGGCTCGCGCGGCGCCTTCTTGCTGCAGCCGTATGCGGACAAGAAGGGCTATCGCGGCCTGCCGTTGTCGGCGGGACTGCAAGAAGTCGCGCAACTGTGCGCGGATGTCGGCATGCAGTTGTGCGTGCATGCGATCGGCGACGCCGCGAACCGCAAGGTGCTCGACGTGTTCGAGGCGACGCGCTTTCAAGACGGTCAGCGCGAACGCGCGCGCTGGCGCATCGAGCATTGCCAGGTCGTTGCCGAGACCGATCGTGCGCGCTTCGTTGCCCTTTCGGTCATTCCTTCGATGCAGCCGACGCATCTGACGTCCGACATGCCGTGGGCGCGCTCGCGCCTTGGCGAGGAGCGCATCAGCACGGCCTACGCATGGAGTGAGTTGCTCGGGCTCGGGCTCCCGGTCGCGTTCGGCAGCGACTTCCCGGTCGAGAGCGTCGATCCGCGCAAAGGCATCTTCGCTGCGGTAACTACGAAGGCGACGCCCGACGGCGAGCCCTTGCGCAAGGACCAGCAACTGGCTCGCGTCGATGCACTGCGTGGCTTCACACGGCATGCCGCGCATGCGATGTTCGCCGAGGACGACCTCGGCGCGATCGCACATGGCAAGCGCGCGGACTTCACGGTCTTCGACCGCGACCTTAGTGCGTGCAGCGAGGACGAGATCCTGCAGGCGCGCGTGGTGCTGACCGTGGTGGACGGCCGCATCGTCTACGAAGCCGGCAAGTGAGGCGCGCGGGCTTGCGACCTGGGCCCCAGAAAACACCGCGG
>SXPK01000147.1 GCA_005776365.1 Planctomycetia bacterium | reverse complement strand
GGAGATCGCCTACGCCACGGTTGCGTTGGTGACGGACTACGACTGCTGGCACGAGACCGAGGGCGACGTCGATGTCAGCAAGGTCATCGCGGTCGTGCAGAAGAATGCGAACCTTGCTCGTCGCACGGTCATGGAGGCCGCTCGCCTGCTTGCTGCGTCTGGCTCCGCCATCTCGGCAAAGGGCTCCATGGCGCACTCGGTGATGACCGCAAGCGATCGGATCTCCGCGGATGCAAGGCGCCGCTTGCAGTTGCTGCTACGCGACGTGCTCGGCTAGCAGTCCTTGGCAAGGCGCACCTCGACCCGGCTGCCAAGCGCTCGGCGACGCACCCTTTCCTCAAGGAAGTGCAAGACCGACGTCGCAATGAAGGGCCGGATCGGCGCACAGCTCTTGCACACGATCGCGCGCGAAGCTCGCGACCTGTGGCCAGAACATGTCGAAGTCCGCGGCCATCGCATCGTAGTTCCGTTCCAACTCGTCGGCCCCGCGCTCGAGTTCGAACCCGCGCTTGCTGCGCATGGTGATCCGGCGCAGGACCGCGCGTACGCCGGCTAGGTCTTGGGCCTTCTCGAGCCAGCGGTTTTCGATCATGCGGTCGAGGTGGACCGCGATCTCGCCTCGCAACAAGGCTCGATGCTGACGGAGCATCGCGTAGGTGCCTTGCGCAAAGACAGTCGGGTTCTCGTCGTTCGTGAGTTCGGCAAATCGGCGCAGGAGGAAGTGGTCGTAGAACACGTCGACGAGGACTCCAGAGAACCTGCGCATAGATCCTTCGATCCGACGGCGGCTGCTGACGAACGCCGGATGCCCGTCAGTGAATGCGTCGATCGCGCGATGCAGCCGAATGCCGAGCCGAACTTCGGTCGGGTGCTCGGCCAACTCCTGGCCGCGCACGAAGTCTCCCAGCAGCGCTCCGACGCGCCAGTGGGGATGTGGCGGTGAGAGTCGGAGGTGCGCGAGGTGGTTCACTTCGGCGCGGGTGCTTTTGACGGCTGTGCAAGGATCTCGAGCCGCTGCTCCTCGCGCTGGTCGATCCTTGCGAGCACGCGGATCCAATCTGGATACAGCGCCGGCTCGATCACGCCGGTGCGCAACCGCACCTTGCGCTCGGCGACCACCGCGTCGCCGTCGCGCGTCATGGTCAGTTGGTAGTCCAACGGGCCAAACGAATGCGTCGTCGGCGGCAACAGCGCACCGAAGCGGCGGCCCTCGCCTGGCGAGAGACGCATGCGATGGTGCAGTCGGAGGTCGGTCTCGATCTGCAGCGGCAACGTGCGTTCGTCACGGTCGCCGAAGCTCGCGCGCATCGACATGGTCGGAAAGGGCAGCGTCGCCAGCCATCGGCCTTCCCCCGCAGCTTGTGCCGCAGGACCCGTGGCTTCCGCTTCGATTTCAAAGCGCTGGCCAGGTGGTTCGAGGCCGGTGCACGAGGCGTTGCGCATTCGCCAACCTTGCAGAAACTGCTGTGCAATTTGGCGCGCTGCGAGTTTCTGTCGATCGGCCGGCACGCGCCGGATCTGCTCCGCGACGCTGAAGCCTGCCTGGCCGTGCAGGCACACCTTGGATCGCAGCACCGTCGTCGCCGGATCGAAGTCGCACTCGCCGACGACCTGCAAGTCCTGCACGGCACCGTCGACAACGGGCAACCGCACGAGTTCGAATGATGCGTCGCTCAGGATCGCGGCGCGGGCGCCGCTGCGATGGGCTGGAATGGAACCAAGGGGCCAGTGCCGCGGCGTGTCGGCGAACAGCCATGCCTCATCGCCGTCACGAGGCAGGAGCCGCACACAGGGCACGCGAAGCTCGGAGTCCCCTGCGAACAACGGCACGCCCTCGCCACGCAATGACTCCAGCGCAGACTCGCACACGGCAAAGTCCATCGGCACTCCGCCGGCGCGGAGCAGGGCCACCAGCAGCAGGAAGCGGTTGCCCTTCTTGCGCAGCAGGATCTCGGTTGCATTGGTCGCTTCGCCGTCGCCGATGTCCTTCTGGCAGAACTGCCACGCAGCCGTGACCCGCTCCGCGTCACTCTCCTTGCTGGCGAACATCGACTTCGCGAAGTCGGCGAGCACGGGGGTCGGTCTGGTGCGTGCGATCAGATTGGCGTGCTGTCCGCGCAGGTCCGGCCACATCGTCGCGTCCTCCCCGTAGCCGGCCATCGGCTGGAAGTTCGGGCCGGGCGGCGTCGAGGATTCTTGCGGCAACCGTGCCACCTGGGTCTTGCGCAAGATCGTCGCGGTGCGTCCGCCGTCGAGCGCGATCGTCTCGCGTTCGCATTGCAAGTTGCGCGTCCGCAGTTCGCCGCGGCCCTTGGCGGGCGTGATGAGCACCCATTCGCTGTGGTAGAGGGCTTCTTGCTGCGAAGCGAACAGGAAGTCCTCGAGGCGCAGTGGATCGGCGCCGGGCGAAGCGAGGCGATCGCGGTAGCGCCATTCGACGAACGCGCCGGGCTCGAGGCGCGGCATCGAGAATCCGCCTTCCACGCGCGTGGGCACGTAGGTCTTGCCGTCTTTGCCAACCGTGCGCAGCAGCAGCAACTCATCGGCACTGGCCGCGGGATCGGCGGATCGCAGCGCGTCGACACCCTGCAGATCGTTGATCGAGCGCAGTTCGTGGATCTCGACGAGCGCCGATCCATCGGGAAGGAGTTCGACGATGCGCTGGTCGATCAACAGACTCGACGACGCTCCTTCTTCATTCGCGCCCTTGCGGAAGGCGGCGATCGCGGCGTTGCCGTCGCGGCGGAATCGCTCGAAATCGGCGCCTTCGCGCTTGGGGCCACCGAGCGCCTCGCGCAGTCGACGAAGGTCAGGCTGGTCCGTGTCGAGGTCGAGGCTGGCGTCGATGGCGACGATTGCCTCTGCGTCGTTTCCCATTGCAATGCGCAGTTCCGCGATACGCGCCCACCTGCGCGCGTCGATGCGCGGCGCGGTGCGTAGTTGCTCCATGGCGATCTCGCGCAAAGCTGCGTCGTTGCGCGCCTCGGCGATACGGAGTCGCAGTTCTGCCACCTCGGTTGCTGTGGACGTGGTGGGGGGCAGAGCAGCAATGGTCTCCTCGATGATCCGCGCTGCGTCATCGAGACAGTTCCTCTCGATCGCCATCTCGATGCTCTTGCGCGCCACGAAGGCGTTCCCCGCACGGGTCCGACGCACTTCTTCCTGAAGCTGGAAGGCCATGTCACTGGCGCCGAGTTCGGAGTAGCGGTCCGCAAGCTTGTCACGCGGCGCATAGTCGCCAGGGCACGCGGCACGCCACTGCTCGTGAAGGCTCGGCAGTTCCGCTGAGAATCGCAGTTGTTGCATCACGGACTGAGTCAGTTCGAACAGCCTCGGCCCGGCACGCTTGGCGTCGATCGCCTTTCGCAGCAGACGCAGTGCCTGTTCGCGCTGATCTTGGTCCTCGAGCTTCTTGACGCGCGCTGCGAGCGCGCTCGCATGCAGCTCGGGCAACTCCTCGACAGCTGCGCCCTGCAATTCACGAGCGCGCGAGTTGCGGATTTCTTCGGGGAACTCCGCGGTCCTGTTCCACAACTCGGCCAGCGCGAGCTTCGACGCGGCGTCAGTCGGCGGCTGTGCGTGCAGCAGCAGCAACAGCCGCATCGCATCGTCGTGGTGGCGGAGTCGCTTGGCTTCGGATGCTGCCGCCACCAGCAAGGCAGCGCGGTCGTCGCCGCTCGCTTGTGCGGCCGCGTCGCGGAACACGTCGATGCTGGTGCGGTAGGTTGCGTTGCCGCGCGGGTTGCCGGCGGCCGGAGCACTGCGTGGCGCGTCGGCAGCGATCTCTCTGGTCTGCGCCAGCGCCATGCCATTGCCGTCGCAGAGCCGGAGCCAGAGTTCCGAGCTGCTGTCGTCGCCAGTCTTGAGCACGATCTCGTGTGCGCCCTTCTGCAGTCGAACGGAGAGCCAGTGCTGGTTTCGGCCGTAGTTCTGGCTGTCCAGGTTCTCGAACGAACCGACTTCGATCCCGTCGATTCGTATGGAGAACGAGCCGCCGTAGGAGACTTCGAGGAAGCCTTCGACATCGTCCACCGCCTCGACGCGCCACAACGCATAGTGGCAACCGGTCGCGATGGAACTGCCAGTCAAGAAGCGGAAGCCGTCGGTTGAGTTCGTTCGTTCGATCGGCCGCACGCGCACGTCGCCGAGGCGCCCCGGGAGAAGTGCGTTGCGGTCGGGAAAGGCCGAGTCCGGCGGAAAGGGAACGTGCAAGAACCGTTGCCCCGAGTCGCCAAATGGGCCGATAGCGAGCAGGCTCCTCGCGAGCCCATCGGCGACGGCGCGCTCCGGCTTGCCGAGCAACAGACACATGTCGTTGCGCAGCGCGTCGATTTCTTGCTGCAAGAGTCCGTGCTTTGGCGTCGCGCGCTCGGCATCGAGGATCGCCAGGACTTCTCTCGGAGCCGCAACGTCGTAGCGCGACGAGGACGTGGCGGCGACGAGCGCAGCCGCGCATGGCGAACGCGGCGCCTCGAGAGCCGCACGCAAGAGTTGCTGCGTGTGCGCGTCGGGATCGTCATCACTTGGTGCGAGCCCGAGGATGAGCGCGCGCGCGAGCGGCAGTTCCGGATCCTGGGCCGATGCTGCTTGGCTCAGACCGAGAACGAGAATGAGCGCGAGTGCGCGCTGTAGGAACTTGGCAGCGTCCATCAGCGACTCTCCTGCTGCAAGACGATGCGCTGCGAGTCGGCAGCGCGCATCGAGGAGACGAAGTCACGGAACGCGGCGTAGTCCTTTGGTTCGACGCGCGGGGCGCTCAGCGCCAGCATTCGATCGACGACGACCGAGTCGCCTTCCAGACGCCACTGCATCGAGAACGCGCCGAATGGGCCGTTCTCAGTTACTGGTTCTGGCAGCGATCTGGGTCGGTAGCCAGGCGGCAGCTTGTAGGCAACCGTGCGCGTGTCGCCGCGTGGCACGCCGAGCAGGAGCGGGGTCGTGCGCTCGGGCTCGGCGACGATCTGTGCGAGTGGTTCCTCGGCGAATGTGGAAGGCAATTGCCATTCGACGCCGTTCTTCGAACCGAGATCCTTGGGTTGGAAACCGACCTTCAGCTGCACTGGCGCGGCAAGATCGAGCGGCTCACTCGCTGCGACGTCGCCGACCTGCACCGAGCCGAAACGAGAGACGAGCTGGCGTTCGAGCTTCTCTTTGCGGCGAGCGGGCTCGGCCGAGAGTTCCGTGCGTAGCCGCACGGCGGCGTTGCCGAGGGGCGTCTCGGTCTGCCAGCCGCGCAAGTCGGCGTCGCGCACTTCGAGATCCCAACGCACGCGGTCGTCGTTCTGCTCCGGCGTCGTCCATGGCACGTCGACGATGAGCGCGCGCCCATCGTCTACCGCGACGACGGTCGCGCCCTGATCCATTTCCGGCAGCGTTCCCATCGGGTGCAGCGTCGCAGTGCCATCGAGGAACATCGCGTCGCGGCCATCCTGCGCCGGCATGTACGCGATCGCGTGATTGAAGTGCTGCACCATCGCCAGCTGAAGGTCATCCTTGCTGCGCATGTCGTCGGCAAAGATCACGACGGGATGTGCCTTGACGTCGATCTCGGCCAGCAAGGCGCACAACAGCAGCGCCTTGTCCTTGCAGTCGCCGTGGCGTCGCTCGTAGATCACCGACGTCGAGTATGGCTTGTAGCCGTGCACTCCGAACTCCCAGGCCTCGTAGCGGATGTCGGTCGACACGAACTGGTAGATCGCGGCAATGCGCTGTTCCTGCGTCGAGCAACTGCGCGTCAGTTCGGCGACCTTGTCCTTCATCGCCTGCGTTGTTTGCAACTGCCCGCGAATGAGGTTCCACCACCAACTCGCAAAGTGATCCCAGTCGCGGAAGGTCGAAAACCGCACGATCGGAGCTCGTTCCTTTGCATTCGGTTGCCCAGGCTCGGGCTTGCTGCGCTGCAGGGACGACATCGCGATGCGGTAGGCAGTCGTGCCATCTTCGAGCTTGCGCATTTCTGGTTCTGGGGCGCCGTTCACGCACTGGTGCCGGTAGTCGCGTCCCGATTCTGCGAGCACGACCAACTCCGAGCGATGCACTGCGAAGCCGTCGTCGGCGGCCAAGACGTGCTGTAGCCCGAAGTACTCACCAAAGAAACTCGGCGCGAGGTCGTCGACGCGGCCCTTGATCTCGACGGTGTCGCCCGGGCGCAGCGACGGCAACGCGACGCCGGCGCCACGTAGTTTCGGCTCTTCCTTGGTGCCGTCGGCCTTGTGCAGCGTGCACGCGAGCAGTCTTCCGCGCTGGTCGCCCGGATAGTAAGGAAGGCGCCACGACGACAGCGAACGTGCCCCGGCCTCGGTGAGGACGCGCGTCATCACGTGCCAATACTGGCTCGTCGTGCCGTTCTTGTGCGCCTGCACGATGCGATGGCGCAGCAAGTGGAACAGCCCGTCGTTGTTCTCGGTCGCGACGCCCGGCGTTGGGAATGCGGCAAGTTCCTTTGCGTCGATTTCCCATGCGAGGTGGAACGGCGTCGTCTCGGACGCCAAGAACTCGAGGTGGCGCTGATCGTCGCGGCGGTTGGGGTTGCACTCGATCGCGGCGCGAAGCGATTCGATCTGGTCGTCCTTGCGGCCAGCGAGGCCGTGCAGGCGCGCCTGCGCCGCATGCGCCTCGTCATCGTCGGGGCACAAGGCCAGCCAAGCGGCCCAGTGCGCGAGCGCTGTGTCGAAGTCGCCACTCGCCTCGGCGAGATTGCCTCGCAACTCGTAGACGCGGCGGGTGAGGGGCCGCGTCAAGTGCGCACGGTCGATTGCTGTGAGCGCCGCAGCGCGGTCGCCGGCGCGAAGATGGCGCTCCGCTGAGGCCAGTAGGTCGCGCTCGTCGCCGGTGTTCGACTCGATGCGTCGCACGATGTCCATGCAAAGCGCGCGCGCCGAGGGCCCGGCAGCCTCGACGGCGGACATGGACTGGCGCAAGAAGTCGATCGTCGCCTGTGGCTGTGCGGCGAAATCGCGCAAGCGTCGATCGGCGAGTTGTTCGAGGCCGCGCTGGCGATCCGTCGCGGCTTGCAGCAATAGCGACGGCTCGTGGCCTGGATCGACGGCAAGGGCACGCGTGCTGTATTGGGCGGCTGCCTCGGCCATGCCGGTGGTCGTCAGCACGAGGTTGCCGAGCAACGCAAGCGCCTCGATGTGCTGTGGGTCAAGAGCGAGAATCGCCTCGTAGTCAGCGCGTCGTTCGTTCTCGTCGAGTTCGGCGTTGGTCTTGGCATTGCGGATCCGTGTCGCCGCGAGCACGAGCCGCGCTTGCGTGAGTTCTGGCAGGTCGGCGGCGGCACGTTCTGCGAAGCGACGGTCGCGGCGAGCGTTCTCTGGATCCGCGGCGCGTTGCAGCCACAACAGCGCGTTCCACATGGCGTCCATGCCGCGCGCCTCCTCGGTGGTCAGCAGGCTGCGTGCGCCCATCGCCGCGCGCACCGTGGGGTCGGCATCGCGCGGCGCAGTGGCGCTCGCGCGAGCCAAGGCCGCCGGATCTGCAGTCCAACGGATTGCGTCGTGGTCGCCGCCCTGGGGCTTCCGAATGCGGAAGGCGACGCCGAAGGGTCCGTTCTCCTGGTGGCATGCCTTTACGACAATGAGGTTGGCGCCGACTTGCAGCGGCAGCACGACCGCATCCTGGTCGAACGAAAAGCGCCGGTCCGCATCGCGCATGCCGACCGAGACTCCGTTGCAGCGAACGTCGAAGCTGCCCGAGGTGCCGAGCAGGAGTGCGGCGTGTGTTGTCGCAGTCGCTTCGACGCAGAAGGCGAACAAGCATGCGACTTGTTCAAAGGGCCGCAGGATCTCGCCGATCGGCAGTGCGCCGCGACGGTTTTGGTCTTGGAGCCGACGCCACGACACCGGTCGCAGCTTGCCAGGAAAGGTCGCGCTCGGATCGAAGGACGCCTCTGCCGCTAGTTCCTTGCCGTAGGCAGCGCCGCGCTCGTTGTCGAATGGGCCACAGATCCACAGATCGCGAATGAAGCCCATCTGGTCCGCGATCTCGTTG
>SXPK01000146.1 GCA_005776365.1 Planctomycetia bacterium | reverse complement strand
TCGCCATGGACCTCGCCGCGATCTTGATCACGACTTTCGCCGGCGTTGCGATGGGCGCGATCAACAACGTCGCTGGCGGCGCAGGAGTGTTCGCGTTGTGGTCCTTCCAATACGCCTGCGGTCTGCCGCTGTGGATGGCCAACCCGACCACTCGACTCGGCGCGATCGGCGTGGGGCTGTTTGCGTGGCTTGGATTCTTGCGCGCCGGGGTGAAGGCGCCCGCGCGCGCCTGGCGGCTGGCGATCTTTGCGATCCCGGGCGCGCTCGCGGGCAACCTGCTCGCGTTGAAGGCGTCCGATCTGTTGTTCCGCGTTTACCTCGCCGTCGTGCTGGTCCTGCTGCTCGTGCAGCAGCACCGCGCCAGAAAGCGTTCGCACGACACGTCGGTGCGTCCGTGGCTCGGCGCGCCCGGCTGTTTTCTGATCGGCGTGCACATGGGCTTTGCGCAGATCGGCGCTGGCTTCTTGTGCGCGCTCGTGCTGCTGACCAGCTACAGCAAGGACTTCGTGCAGGCGAACGTCGCCAAGTCCGCAGTCGTCATCACGTCATCGGTCGCGAGCCTGACTGGCTTCGTGCTCGCGCCGATGCTGTTTGAGTCGCAGCCGCCGGTCATCGCTTGGGGCCCCGCGATCAGCCTCGCGGTCGGCACCGCGACCGGAAGTTTCCTCGCGAGCAAGTGGACCGTGAACCGTGGCGCAGCCGCGGTCCAACGCGTCGTGCTCGCGATCGCCGTGCTCGCGCTGATCGAGCAATTCGTGCAAATCGCGTTGCTGCTCTTCAAGCCCTGACAGCCCGTTGAAGAACGGCCGCGTCGCCGAGAGTCTGGCAGCAGGGGTGAGATCAAGGAGTGCGAGCGGAGTCGCATCCGGCGATTCGACGCTTTCACACGACGCGGACTTGGGCCCGGACAAGAGGCTCGCAGGCAGCTTACGTTTTTCGACGGGCTGTTAGGCCGCGTCGCTATCCTGCGCCGATGAACCGCCACGTCGTCATCACCGGCGCCAGCTCCGGCATCGGCGCCGCCTGCGCCCACGCCTTCGAGAAGGAGGGCGACCGCCTTTCGCTGGGAGCGCGGCGCCACGAACGACTATCCGCCGTGAGCAAGACCGCGTTTTGCAGCGAACTCGACGTCACCGACAAGGCGAGCGTCGCCAGGTTCTTGCAGGCGGCAGTCGATGCCAACGGCCCGATCGACCTGTTGATCAACAGCGCCGGCCTTGCCCGTGGCGTCGAGAAGATCGCCGAAGGGACCGGAGAGGCGTGGCGGGAGATGATCGAAACCAACGTGCTCGGTCTGCTCGAAGTCACGCGCCTCGTGCTGCCACAGATGGTGGCGCGCAAGACCGGACACATCGTCGTGATCGGCTCGCTCGCAGGGCACAAGGCCTACATCGGCGGCGGCGTCTACTGTGGCAGCAAGCGCGCGCTGCAGCCGATCTGCGAAGCGATCCGGATGGAGACATTGGGCCACAACGTGCGCGTCACGAGCGTGGACCCGGGGTTGGTCGAAACCGAGTTCTCGATCGTGCGATTTCGCGGCGACCACAAGCGCGCCGACGCGGTCTACGCCGGCACGCGACCGATGCATGCCGCCGATGTCGCGGACTGCGTGCTGTGGGCAGCCAACCGTCCCGCTCACGTCAACATCGACACGATCGTCGTGATGCCGACGGACCAGGCCAGCCCGCAGATGGTCCATCGCGCGACCTGAGACGCGACGCAACGCGATCACTTGCCGGCATCGAACGGCACGAACTGCGCCAGCGGCGATCGCCACGCAGGCTTCGGCAACTCAGGCATGCGCAGTGCGAGCACCGCCATCGCGGTGCCGTAGCCAGCAGAGCGATCGTAATGGCGGTCGTTCCACGTGCCGTCGTAGTCGATCGAACGCGCCAAGAAGGCGCTCAGCTTCGTGCGCAGCGCGACCTTGTCCTCGCCATCGGGCAACATCTCGATGGCTTGCGCGCAGTAGACGTGGCCAAACAAGAAGTAGTAGGGCGCGATGCCGTAGGGTGAGAGATGCGTGCCCGTCTCGCTCTTGCGCAATGCAAGATCGTTCCAGTGCGCAAAGAACCACCCGATCGCGCGACGGTGGCGCTCGACGTCGCCACGCCCGGCGAGCAACAGCGTCGTCTCGATCAATGCGGCCCGCGCCGCGCTGCTGCCGACCTTGCCCATCATCGACAGCTTGGACTCTGGCACCTCGGCTTGGCTCGTGCGAGGCGACTCATACTCGTAGGCCCCGGCTTCGCTGCGCGCACGCTCGAGCGCCGCAACGGCGCGATCGAGCACGCCCTCGTCGAGTCTGTAGCCACGCGCCTTCGCGTGAAACAGCGTCTGCAACGCCGGGGCGGTCATGAACGTCGACGCCGGGTTGTGCGGGATCTTGTAGCCACCGCGCCGCGAGTAGTTCCAACCGCCGGACAGCGGGATCTCGGACTTGCACAAGGCATCGACGAGCCACGCGGTCTTGTTGGTGACCTCCAAGCGTCGCGTCGCAGGCAGCGCGTTGGCGTCGGCAAGACTCAAGAACAACTGCAGCGCGTAGATGTGGCCCCAGCCGCGGACATCGTAGTTGCCGACAAAGTCGAGCTGCATGCGCGGAACATCGAGTGAACTCAGGATGAAGCCGACGCCCTTGTCGACCGCCGCCTTGCGCGCCGCGTCTTGCGAGTAGCCCTTCGCCGCAAATAGCGCCAAGCAGACGATCGCCGTGCCGCCCACGCGGTAGCCGACCGGGATCAATCCCAGATCCTCGCGATAGATGCTTTCGTAGGGCCACTGGTCGCCGTCGCCTTCGGGCATTTTCAGCAGCTGCTCGACGGCGCGCGCGATGGCCTTGTCGGCATCGAGCGGCGCTTCGTCGGCGACCGGGAACTGCGAGAAGCGGATCGGCTTGTCTGCCGCGGTGCGATCAGCGACACGAGGCGACGCCTTCTCCGTGCCGGCGATGCTGCCGACAGCACTGGGCTTGCCGCTTTCCTGCTGCGCACACAGCGGCGCAGCGAGCAGAAGGCATGGGAGCAAGCGGAGTGCGTTCATGCAGGCATCGCCGATTCGACCGCGGCGCACAGCATGTGGACGACCACGAGATGACTCTCCTGGATGCGCGCGGTGTTGGTAGAAGGCACTTGCACGGCAACGTCGGCCAAGTCCACCGTCAGGCCGCGCTTCTCGCCGCACAGCACGGCAGTCGAGATCCCCATGCGTCGCGCGGACTGCATCGCCGCGACGACGTTCTTGCTGCTGCCCGAGGTCGTGATGCCGATCAACAAGTCCCCCGCCTTCCCGATTGCCTCGACTTCGCGGGAGAACACATGTTCGAAACCAGCGTCGTTGCCGATCGCGGTCAGAGCCGGCGTCTGATGACCGAGCGCGATCGCAGCGTAGGCCCGACGCTGCTTCTGCTCGAACCAACCGACCAGCTCGCCGGCGGCGTGCGCGGCATCGCAGGACGAACCGCCGTTGCCGCACAGCATGATCTTGCCGCCGTTCTTCAACGTCGCGATCGCACGCTCGCAGAGGTTGCGGATGCTGCCCAGGCATTGCTGCAGCATGCGCTGCTTGGTGGCGATGCTCTCTTCGATCGTGGCGCGCAGGACGGCTTCGTTCATCGTGCCGACGTTAGCCCCGCGCGGGGCTTCGCGCACGCTGCCGCTCAGCGGACCCTAGCCGTGCGCGCCAACGGGTGCAGCTTGCTGCCGCCCGCCGATGACAGGAGCACCGCCTGAGCGTCGCGCGCCACACGGAATGGGCCGTCGCCAAAGGGGTCCGCTATCTGCTCGACAGAACCGCCGGCGGCGAGCCGCAAGGAGGCGCGGAGCAGGCGCAAGTGCGTGAGCGTGATGCGCAGCGTCCGCTCTGCGCCTCCGATCATCTCCTCCCACCCCTGGGTCATTGCCGTCGGGTCCTTGCGCAGGCGTTGGCGTTGTGCGTTCACGAGTTCTTGGCGCTGCGTCCAAGGCAACGACTCCATGGCAAGCAGTTTCGCGGAGACGTCCGCGAGCAACAGCACCGTGTCGGCCATTGCCCACTTCTGCGACCAGCCGTGACGCCAGCCGGGTTCCGTCCCCATTCCCGCTTCCGCTTCCAGTTCGGGTGCTGCGCCTTGGACCGAACGCAACAGCGAATGCGAAAGCAGCAGCGCTTCGCCGCTGCCGCGGAACCCGGTTGGACAACGGGATTCGAGCGCGCCGAGGGCCGCCTCCACGCGCGAACGCGACATTGTGTCCATTGCGTCGACCGCGGCCTCGTCGAACAACTCCGTGCACACGATCGCAAGCAACGCGCTCGCAATCATCTGGTCGATCACCATCGGCGACTGCAGCAAGTCGACGGCGAATGTCGCGGCGTCGATGCCGAGTTCCGCTGCCTCGCTTTGCGCGCCTTGTGCAGACAGCGTGCGCGACTGCACGACGGCAGCGTTGACCACGTCGCGAGCGCGCAACAGATCGAAGGTCCTCGCCGCGAGGCCGTGGCGCCACGACACGGCCGGCCGCGCGTCTGCGGAATGAGCGCCCTCGCGCATCCTCGCGAGCGGCTCGGACCAGGTCGCGGCAAAGGTGGCGCGCCCCTCTGCGCCGACGCGGTCTGGATGCAGGCGCAAGTCCCGCAACAGCGCGCGCGCTGCATCATCGCGCAGTCCCGCCAGCGCCACCGCCTTCTGGTAGCGATCGAAGGCGCGTCCCGATTGCGTGTCGCCAAACAATGGCTCGCGCACGAAGGAACGCGCATTCCAATCGGCTTCGGCCTGCTCCTTCCAGCGCGTCATCGCTTCCCAACGCTCGTTCGCGCGCATTGGCACGAGCACGACGCCAACGGAGACCAGCGGAATGACGGTCGCAAGAGCGACCAGGGCGCGCAGCTTCATGCCTTGGTTTCGGAAGCCTGAGGCGTTCTTCGACATGTCGTCTCTGAGCCGTCGGTGGTGCGGGCGGTTCGGGAGGCGATTCCTGGCGGCCTGCAGACGTCGGTAAGACGCAGTTGCAGGAGCGTTGGCCTGCGAGCGTCGCTAGACTCCGCCGCGTCGATGCGCGGTTACGAGGAGTTTGGCGGCTCGCGAGTCCCCATCCGCGCATGGGTGCGCGGTGTCCCCATCGAGAACGAAGCACTGCAACAGCTGCGCAACGTCGCACAATTGCCGATCGTGCACAGCCACATAGCTGCGATGCCGGATGTGCACTTCGGCATCGGCGCGACGGTCGGCAGCGTGATCCCGACCATCGCCGCGATCATCCCGGCTGCAGTCGGCGTCGACATCGGGTGCGGCATGATGGCCGTGCGCACCTCGCTTTGCGCGGAGCAGTTGCCAGACGATCTGCGCGCCGTGCGCACTGAGATCGAGCGGGCGGTGCCGCACGGCCGCACGGACGGCGGCGGCAAGGGCGACCGCGGCGCATGGAACGACGTGCCAGCAGCCAACGCCGACGCCTGGCGCAAGCTACAACGAGACTACGAAGCGCTCGTCGAACTCCATCCATCACTCGATCGCGGCAAGACCGCGCAGCACCTCGGCACGCTCGGCGGCGGCAATCACTTCTTGGAGTTGTGCCTCGACGAAGAAGGCCGCGTCTGGGCCATGCTGCACAGCGGCTCGCGCGGCGTCGGCAATCGCATCGGGCAGCACTTCATCCAACTCGCGAAGAAGGACATGGGCACGTTGGTGCGCAACCTGCCAGACATCGACCTCGCCTACCTGCGCGAAGGGACCGATCACTTCGACGAATACGTGTTCGCGGTCGACTGGGCGCAGCGTTTTGCGCGGCAGAACAGGGAGCTGATGATGGCGCAAACCCTCAACGCGCTCGTGCGCAGCAAGCTGCTCCCCAAGTTCACGAGCGGCGAAGTGGCGGTCAACTGCCACCACAACTACGTGCAGAAGGAGACTCACTTCGACGCCGACGTCTACGTCACGCGCAAGGGTGCCGTCAGCGCGCAGCAAGGTCAGCTCGGCATCATTCCGGGCTCGATGGGCGCCAAGAGCTACATCGTCAGAGGCCGAGGCAACGCCGATAGCTTTCATTCTTGCAGCCACGGCGCCGGGCGGGCGTTCTCGCGCGGCGAAGCGAAGCGTCGGTTCTCGGTTGCGGACCATGCACTCGCGACCGCGGGCGTGGAGTGCAAGAAGGACGAGTCGGTTCTCGACGAGACACCGATGGCATACAAGGACATCGACGCGGTGATGGCGGCGCAGCAGGACCTCGTCGAGGTCGTGCACACGCTCAAACAAGTGCTCTGCGTGAAGGGTTGAACATGCTGCACATCGACGGAACGGAAGGTGAAGGCGGCGGGCAGGTGTTGCGCACCGCGCTCGCGCTTTCGGTCGTGACGCGCACGGCGATTCGCATCGAAGGGATCCGCGGCAAACGCAAGAAGCCCGGCATGCAGCGCCAGCACCTGACCTGCGTGCAGGCGGCCGCCACGGTGTCCGAGGCCGAAGTACGCGGCGCAGGCCTCGATTCGCAGACGCTCGACTTCACCCCGCAATCGATCCGCGCAGGCAACTACCGCTTCTCGATCGGCACTGCAGGCAGCGCGACGCTCGTGCTGCAGACGATCCTCCCGGCGCTGCTGTCTGCCGACGCGCCATCGACGGCGCACATCACTGGCGGCACGCACAATCCCCTCGCGCCGCCATACGACTTTGTCGAGAAGGCATTCGCGCCGCTGCTGCGTCGCATGGGCGCGGACGTCAAACTGCGAATCCTGCGCCACGGGTTCATGCCATCCGGCGGCGGATCGCTCGTCGCCGAGGTCGCGCCGTGCAAGCAGTTCTCGGCGCTCGACCTGCGCCAATGCGGTAGCAAGAAGCCATGGCGCGCTCGCGTGCTGCTGTCCAAGCTGCCCGACGAGATCGGGGCAAAGCAGCTCGACCACCTGCTCGACCGCTTCGAAAAACGCCGACTGAGTTTTGACGCAACGTCTCTGGAGCGCGTCGAGGCAGACGATGCCGGCAATGCACTGCTGCTCGAGTTGCCGCACGGGGACCTCTGCGAGGTGCTCTGCGCCTACGGCGAGCGTGGCACGCGCGCAGAGCAACTCGCCGACCGCGTCGCGACCGAGGCGCTAATCCTGTCGAGCGCCGATGTGCCAGTAGGCCCCTTCCTCGCTGACCAGTTGCTCTTGCCGATGGCGCTCGCCGGCGGCGGCGTGTTCCGCACCGTCGAGCCGACGTTGCACGCAACGACGAACGCACGGCTGATCGAGCGATTCCTGCCGGTTGCATTCACCTTTGCGAAGGATCCGCAGAAGCAGGGCGCGTACTTCGTCACCTGCGAGAAGCGCGGTTGACGCAGGCCACAGGCTGCGCACGGCGCGGAGCACGGTGTCCGATCAAGCTGTCGACGGGTCCGAGCACGACATCGAGAGCTGGCAATCTAGATGTGGATTCACAACATTCGGCAAGCGAGGCCGCCCAACGAAGGCCGAGGGCAAGGTTGAGTTCGTAACGGCACTGGTGGATTCCGCGGAGGACTCACGACGCCGCCATCGGGCTTCGGAGCCGGCCGCAGCAGCCGAGGTGTGGTGAAACCGCCGCGCCCTACTTCCCCGAGCCCGGTTTTGCGGGACCATCGATGCTCGGGAGCGGATCGCTGGTCTCGACGACCACGCTGCCAAAAATGCGCACGAACTCTGTGACCGGGATCGAGAACCGCCCCGCCTTCGTCGGATAGCCGTGCAAAAGGCCGGCGGCTCCCTTCGGCGTGTGCGAGTTGCCGTGCGGGTTCCACAGGTGCACGACGTCGACGGCCGGATCGAACGCCAGCACGGCATACGCGTGCTTCTGTGCGATGCCCTTGGGCTGCGGTTCTTGCATCGTGCCGCACGTTGCGAGCCGCCCGTGCGCAAACGCCTGCGTCAACGCCTCGCGAACGCGCACCGCGAGCGCGCCATGTTCGCCCGCTGGGTTCGACGGCTCCAGCACGGGGTTGCCGCTCTCGTCTTTCTTCGTGCTTCGCGGCCGCTTCTTCAGCGCGATGCGCATGGTCGTATGGCCAGTGAGGATTCGCAGCATCGTCGCGGTGGAGCCGCCGCGCGCGATTGCATCGGTTGCAGTCTCGGTATCGTACTTCTCCGGATTCGCATCCTGACGCAGCGAGCCGATCGCCTTCTCCAGCACCGGCAGCCACAGCCCTTCGTCGCCGGTCGAGCCCGACAACGCGAGTTCCGCATCCGACAGCGGCGCCACGACGATGGACTGCCCGTTGCCGAAGCGAACGAGCACCGTGCCGTCCTGCTGCTCGACGAACATGCGCTTCAACGCGGCACAATCGCGATGCGTGAAGGCGCCGACGGCGGCGATGAAGAAGCAATCGCCAAGCGGCCCCTGCTTGCAGGCGTCGATGTCCGGCGTCTCGTCGAGGAACAGCCCGCGCTTGCTGTTGCGAATCTTCTTCAGCCCGCTCGCGTAGCTGGACTGAAAGTTGGGCTTGCGCAGCGGTGACGTCGTCGAAGTCGCAGCAGTCGAAGAGGCCTGCGTCGGCTCCCCCGAATCGCGACGGTCGGCATCGTCGGCCGCGCGCTCGCTTTCGCCCGCGGGCACAGGCGCTGGACTCGAGGCCGGCAAAGCAGTCTTTGCGGACTTGGCTCCCGCGCTTGCCTTCGGCGCGGCGACCGACAGGACCTCCTTCGTGAGCGGCGGCACCTCATACTTGCCGCTGCGCACCACGCGCTTCAACGCAGCGGCAGCAGCAGCTTCTTCGCCCTGCACGCGATGGCTGATGCACAACGCGTCGAGTTCAAGCTTCGACAACGTGCCGTCGCGGTCCTGGTCCCAGGAGTCGAACTTCAGGCGCACGACATCGGCGAAGGTCGTTGCGGTTTGCGGCTTGAACGCGCCCACGGGCGCGGGATCCTGGGCGAGGACGGCGAGGATCAGGGCGAGGGACAGCATGGGTGGCGCAGGATACCAACCAAGACAAGGGACTTGGCTGCAGGCGACTGTCGAGCTTGTCCGGTCGAGAGCATTGCCACTCCGCAGCAGGTGCGGAGCAACGGGGCCGCAGCTGGCAGTCCGCAAGGGCCGTGCCGATGGGCCAGCGACCGCCCTCCCGCCACTTCCAGATACTCTCCAGTATCTAACTGGCTTGTCCCACCCCCGTTCCCTACCTTCCCCCCTCGTTTCGCCACCAACCCGGCTGCAAACGGCCCTCCCCCAGCCTTCTCCCGATGGCACTCGCCGACGGCAAGCGCATCACTCCTGGCACCAAGCCCGACTGGCTCAAGGTCAAGGTGCCTGCGGGCAAGACCGTGGCCCGGCTCGAAGGGCTGCTGCGCGAACGCAAGCTGCACACCGTGTGCGAAGAGGCCCGCTGCCCAAACATGGGCGAGTGCTGGGACTCCGGCACGGCGACCTTCATGGTGCTCGGCGACACCTGCACGCGCGGCTGCCGGTTCTGCGCGGTCAAGACGCACGCGCAAGGCAACCCGGTCGACCACGACGAGCCAGAAAAGGTCGCCGAGGCCTGCCTTGCGATGGCCCTCAAGTACATCGTGCTGACGATGGTCGACCGCGACGACCTCGACGACGGCGGCAGCGCCCACGTCGCGGCGACGATCGCTGCGATCAAGCGTCGCGTCCCCAACATGCTGGTCGAGGCGCTGGTCGGCGACTTCCAGGGCCGCCGCGACCAGATCGAAGGCGTGCTGCAGGGCAAGCCCGACGTCTTTGCGCACAACGTCGAAACCGTGCTGCGCCTCACGCCGCGCGTGCGCGACCATCGCTGCAGCTACCTGCGCTCGCTCCAGGTCCTCAAGACCGCGAAGGAGATCGTGCCTGGCATCGTCACCAAGAGTTCGCTGATGCTCGGCCTCGGCGAGAGCGAGCGCGAAGTCGAGCAGGCGATGGACGACCTGCGCGAACACGACGTCGACGTCGTGACGTTTGGCCAGTATCTGCGTCCATCGCTGCTGCACCTGCCGGTGCGCGAGCACGTGACGCCCGCCCGTTTCGCTGCGCTCGAGCAGCGCGCGCAAAAAAAGGGTTTCCTCTACGTCGCGTCGGGCCCGCTCGTCCGGTCGAGCTACAAGGCCGCAGAGTTCTACATCGCCGGCATGTTGCGCCAGCGCAAGGACCTCGAGGCAGCGCGCCAGCAACACGACTCGAGCAACGCATCTCAACTCGCCAAGGACACGGCATGAGCGACGACTTCGTCTCCATCATCGACAAGGACGGCAAGGCCCCAAAGGGCAAGGACCCGGGCCTTTCCAAGGAAGCGCTGCAACGTCTCTACCGCCTGATGGTGGCGACGCGCCTGCTCGACGAGCGCGGCCTCGCGATGCAGCGCCAAGGCCGCATCGGCTTCTACCTGCAGTCGACGGGCCAGGAGGCTTCGCACCTCGGCGCGGCCTTCGCGCTCGACGACGGCGACTGGCTGTTCCCGGCGTATCGCCAACCAGGCATCCTGCTGCTGCGCAACGTCGGGATCGACAAGATCGTCAGCGAATGGCTCGGCAACTCCGGCGACACGAGCAAGGGCCGCCAGATGCCCGTGCACTACAGCTTCCGCGAGGCGAACTTCGTCTCGATCAGCTCGCCGATCGGCACGCAACTCACGCAAGCGGCCGGCGCCGGCATGGCGGCGCGCATTCGCGGCGACGACACGGTGTTCATGACGTTCTGCGGCGACGGTGGCACCAGCAGCAACGACTTCCACACCGGCCTCAACTTCGCCGGCGTCTACAAGGCCCCCGTCGTATTCGTCTGCGAGAACAATGGCTGGGCGATCTCCGTGCCACAGAAGTGCCAGACCGCGTCGGAAACGATGGCGATCAAGGCGCAGGCCTATGGCATGCCGGGCGTCCGCGTCGACGGCAATGACATCCTCGCCGTCTACTCGGTGACCAAGGCCGCGGTCGACCGCGCGCGCAAGGGCGACGGTCCGACGTTGATCGAGACGGTCACGTATCGCATGGCCTCGCACAGCAGCAGCGACGATGCATCGCGCTACCGCGACGCGAAGGAATACGAGGCCTGGAAGAAGAAGGACCCGATCGCTCGCTTTCAGCTCTACCTGAAGGGCAAGAAGCTCTGGGACGAGAAGTTCGAGACCGAGGTCGTCGAGACCACGAAGGCGCAGATCGCCGACGCAGTAAAGGTCGCCGAGGCACGCGCCAATCCGGCGGCGTCGACCTTGTTCGACGACGTCTACATGAACCTCACGCCGCAGCTGAAGGCACAACGTCAAGAGCTCGCGGACCTCATCGCCAAGGGCGGCGTCGGCGCCGAGATCGGCCACTTCCCACTCTGATCGCAGAACCACGCATCCACAGGACGGAATCATGACTGCAACCGAGACCAACACCGGCACGGCCAAAGCCGGAACGAAGGTGATGACGCTGCTCGAAGCGATCACCGATGCGATGCGCCACGAGATGAAGAACGACGACCGCGTCCTCGTGTTCGGCGAGGACGTCGGCAAGAAGGGCGGCGTGTTCGGGGCGACGATGGGATTGCAGGAGCAGTTCGGCGAGAAGCGCTGCTTCGACTCGCCGCTTTCCGAGTGCGGCATCATCGGCACCGGCATCGGCATGGCTCTCTACGGCATGCGCCCGGTCGCCGAGATCCAGTTCCTCGACTTCATCTACCCAGCCTTCGACCAGATCGTCAGCGAAGCCGCCAAGATGCGCTATCGCTCGGGCGGCGAATACACGTGCCCGATGGTGATCCGTTCGCCCTACGGCGGCGGCATCCGAGGCGGCCACTACCACAGCCAGTCGAGCGAGGCCTACGTCTGCCACACGCCTGGCCTCACGGTCGTGATCCCAAGCACGCCCGCCGACGCGAAGGGCCTGTTGATCGCCTCGATCCGCGACGAAGACCCGGTGATGTTCTTGGAGCCCAAGGCCCTCTACCGGCATGCGAAGGGCGAAGTGCCGCTCGGCGAACACGTCGTGCCGATCGGCAAGGCGC
>SXPK01000012.1 GCA_005776365.1 Planctomycetia bacterium | reverse complement strand
GTTGCCGCTCAGCGCGATGTAGTTGAGGTCGAACTTCTTCGCCTCGACTTCCTTGGGATCTTCTTCGTTGATGTCGCGGTAGGCAGCGATGTCCTTGTGCCGGAACAGCGCGTTGTCGTCGAAGCTGAACTTCGCGTCGAGCGCCATCACCTGGCCATCCTTCGTCGTGATCAGCGGGTTGATCTCGGCGAGCGATGCGTCGGTCTGCATGAACGCATCCATCAAGCCTTGAAGAACCTTGGCGCCACCCTTCATCTGCTCGCCCTTGAGGCCCAGGTGGAAGCAGATCCGGCGGATCTGGTTCGGCAGGATGCCTCGCACCGGGTGCACCGCGACGCGCAGCAAGGCATCGGGCTTGTCGTGCGCGAGTTGCTCGATCTCGACACCACCCTCCGCAGCGGCGATGACCACCGGCGCGCGCGCGCTTCGATCCATCGCGACCGCCAGATACATCTCTCGGCCGATGTCCGCGCCTTGCGTCACATAGAGCTTCTTGACGACACGGCCCTCGGGGCCGGTCTGCGGCGTGATCAGCGCTTTGCCGAGCAATCCCTGGGCGATCTTCTCGGCGTCATCGGCGGAACGGACCAGCTTGACTCCACCCGCCTTGCCTCGGCCGCCCGCATGGATCTGCGCCTTGACGATCGCGAGGCCGCCGCCGAGGTCGGTGAACGCCTGCCGGACCTGCGCGGGCGTTTCGCACGGGATGCCTCTTGGCACTGGCACGCCAAAGCGCGCTAGCACTTCCTTGGCCTGATACTCGTGGATGTTCATGGGATCGGGGCGAGGAGGCTAGCGATGGACGGTCCGCGATCCAGCGGCCGGACCGAGAATGCGCCCCTGCTTCCGCGCGTGGCAATGGCTCCGGGGCCTCGCTAGCGTGTGGCGCTTCATGGGCGGCATCCTCGTCTACCAGCAACTCCGCACCCTCATCGAGCAGGGCGCAATCGCCAGCACCCCAGCCATCTCGCGCTCGCAGATCCAGCCGAGTTCGCTCGACCTTCGGCTTGCGACCCGCGGCTATCGCGTGCGGTCCGGCTTCCTTCCAGAGCACGTCCGCGTCGCGGATCGACTCGAGGAGATGACGCTGTATGCATTCGACCTGACGGACGGCGCGGTCCTCGAGAAGGGCCACTGCTACATCGTCCCGCTGCAAGAACGCATCGAGCAGCCGCTCCCCTACTTGGTGCGCGCGAACCCCAAGTCCTCGACTGGGCGCCTCGATCTGTTCACGCGCCTGCTCGCGGATCGTTGTGGACGCTTTGAAACAGTGCCGCCCGGCTACACCGGCCCGCTCTTCCTCGAGATCGTGCCGCGCAGTTTTCCGGTGCGCGTTCGCACCGGGTTGTCCTTGTGCCAGATCCGCTTCAGCGAGGGCCAGGCGCAACTCTCCGACGAAGAACTGAAGGCAGAGTACATCCGCTCCCCGCTGCTATTCGACGACCGCGGCGCGCCGATCCCGGTTGACCGGGTGCGTTTCGATGGCGGACTATGCATGGGCGTCGCGATGCGCAAGGACCGCGACCTCGACGGGCCCGTTGGCTATGTCGCCAAGCGTTACGCCGGCATCGTCGATACTGCGCAAGAAGGCGCCCACGATGCGCGCCTCTTCTTCGAGCCGATCCACGAAGCCCCCGAGGGCCGCATGATCGTGGAGCCTGAGGAGTTCTACATTTTTGCGAGCAAGGAGCGGGTGCGTGTTCCTCGCCACCTCGCCGCCGAGATGGCCGCGTACGACGTCGGCATCGGCGAGTTGCGCACCAACTACGCCGGCTTCTTCGACAACGGCTTCGGCGGCGAGAAAGGGACGCGGGCCGTGCTCGAGGTCCGCCCCCACGACGTGCCCTTCCTCGTCGAGGATGGGCAAGTCTTCTTCAAGCTCGCGTTCTTCAAGACACTGGCCGATCCCGAGGTCGTCTACGGCGACAAGGCCCTCAGCTCGCACTACCAGGGCCAGGGCCTGAAGCTCAGCAAGCACTTCCGGCTCTGAGCCGAAGTGGCTTTGCTCAGATGTTGCCGAGCCGGATCGCACCGGTCGGGCAGTTGCGCTCGCAGGCGAGATCGCGCGTGCATTCGTAGTTATGCAACTTGCGCACCACGTCGCCGATCGGCACCGCGGCGAATCCATTCGTGGCGCAGGTCGCGGCGCAGATGCCGCAATTGATGCACGCATTCATGTCGACGTGCAGTCGCACGTGGTCGCGCGGCGCCTGCGCCGTCCGATCCTCCTCGGCGACCACCACCGGGTCGCACAGGTAGCGCGTCAATGGATGCGTCGTCAGGACCTCGAGCGATTCACGCTCCCCCAGGCGGACGATCTCCGACACGTCGGGCATGTCCAGCAAGCCGACATGCGAGACCTTCGGCTTCACGAGCACCGTCTTGTCGTCGACGTAGCGGTGCAGGTTCTGCTCGTTGAGAGCCATGCCCATCATCTCGTAGGTCTGCGACAGGATGTGAGGGAGGCTCGCGCGATACGGCGTGTTCGCGTGCAGGTCGCGATGCGACAGATCCACTGCGATCACCAAGTCGGGCTTGCGAGCATGCGCGAGCCGCAGCCCAAGGGTCTCGGTCATGCCGCCGTCGATGTAGTGGTCGCCGTCGAGTTCCATCGGCTCGAACACCGCTGGCAGGCACGCGCTCGCATAAACCGCATCCGCGACCATGACATCGTCCGCGCCGGGCAAGCCGAAGAACCTCGACTTGCCGGTCTTCAACGACAGTGCGTTGCAGAAGAAGGGCCGAGGCATGTCCGAGAATCGCTCCTGCGGCAACCAGCGACGGAGGAACTCCTGGAAGGTCTTCCCCTTGTAGACCGATGCGTGGCGATAGCCCCTGACCAGAAACTTCAGCAGGTTGAGGCGGAAATAGTCCTTGAAGGTGATCTGCGACGCGACCTCTTCGATGCGTCGGCTGTCCATGCCCGTCGCGAACAGTCCGCCCATCACCGCGCCCATGCTGGTCCCGACCACCTCGTCCACGCGCAGCCCCAAACGCTCGATGGCGCGGATGACACCGATATGGCAGTAACCGCGCATCCCGCCGCCGCCCAGCACGAGCACGACGCGACGAGGCGCGTCCGCGCGACGGTCAGCGCCGCCTTGCGGGTGTCGGCCGCTGCGGCCGGGGTGGTCCGGAGTGGATGCGTTGGTCACGGGGTCAGGCGCCCCGACTCGATGCGGGCGCAAGTACTGGATGCCGGTCGACCGATAGATCGGAGCGGATCGGGAGGATGCTGAAGCGGATAACCGCGGCTGCCTGCCCGGCTAGCAGAAGGAGGGGCCGGCCTCAGGGCCGGACGGACATGACCTCGTGGCGTGAACTACAGCGCATGCCGCGCAACGACCAGCGGCGCATGCAGGACGAACTGCTGCGCCGCTACGTGCGCGAATACCTCTACCCCTTCAGCTCGTTCTATCGCGAGCAGTTCGATCGCGCGGGAGTCCGACCCGAGCAGATCAAGACCGTCGACGACCTCCGCCGACTGCCGCTGTCGCAAAAGCGCGACCTGCTGCCGACCGCCGAGGACCCGCAGCGCTTCAAGCGCTTCATCCTGCAGCCGGATCCCGCGTCGCTGAAGCGCGCGTGGCCGTTGTCGAAGAAACTGCCCCTGCTGTTCCAGAAGTGGACGCAAGGCGCGGCCGCGGTCCGTGAACAACTGCGGTCCGAGTTCTACCCCTGCTTCATGACCTTCACGACCGGCCGTTCCGCCGAGCCGGTGCCGTTCTTCTACTCGCCCAAAGACATCCAGAACCTGCACACGACGGGCGCGCGACTCGTCGACATCATGGGCCTGCGCAACGAACTGCGCATTGCCAACGTCTTCCCCTATGCGCCGCACCTCGCCTTCTGGCAGGTGTTCTTCGCCGGGCAAGCGACCGGAATGATGGCCTTGTCGACCGGCGGCGGAAAGGTCATGGGCAGCACCGGAGACCTGCGCGCAATCGCGCGGCTTCGCGCCGAGGTGCTGATCGGCGTGCCAGGCTACATCTACCACCTCCTGCGCAAAGCGGCTGCCGATGGCATGGATCTGTCATGCATCCAGTCGGTGGTGCTCGGCGCCGAACGCGTGCCGCCAGGGCTCAAGCAGAAGATCTGCGAGTTGCTCGCGAACATGGGAGCGCGCGATGTGCGCGTGTTCGGCACCTACGGCTTCACCGAGGCGCGCATGGCCTTTGCGGAATGTCCAACTCACGACAACCGCTACACCGGCTACCACGTCTACCCGGACATGGCGATCTTCGAAGTCGTGGATCCCAAGACCGGGGAAGTCCTCCCCGAAGGCAGCGACGGCGAACTCGTCTTCACGCCGCTGCAAGCGCGCGCCAGCACGGTGTTCCGCTACCGCACCGGCGACCTAGTCCGCGGTGGCCTCCGCCACGAACCGTGCCCGCACTGCGGTCGCACCGTTCCTCGCATCAGCAGTGATCTGACGCGCGAATCGTCGATGAAGGACCTGCAGTTGCTCAAGGTGAAGGGCACGCTCGTCAACCTCGAGGACTGCGCGGTGCTGCTCGGCGGCATCCGCGAGGTCGAAGAGTGGCAGATCGAACTCCGAAAGAAAGACGATGACCCACTCGAAGTCGACGAGATGATCGTGCACCTCGCAGTGCGCGACGAGTCGATGTGCGAAGGCGTCGCCAAGACCGTTCGCGAGCAGTTCAAGGGTCGCCTGGAAGTGGCCCCCAACCGCGTCGAGTTCCTCGGACTTGACGCAATGCTGCGCAAGATCGGCATGGAGACAGAGATGAAGGAGAAGCGCTTCGTCGACGCGAGGCCAAAGGCATGAACAAGGACGAACGAGATCTCGTGATCGTGGCGGGCTGGCGCACGCCGTTTTGCAAAGCCGGCGGCGTCATGCAGGGCGCATCCGCGGCGGACCTCGCTGCGCATGTGTTCCGCGAAGTGCTCGACCGCACCGGCATCGACCCGCGCGCGATCGACGAGACGATCCTCGGCTGCGCCGGGCCCGATGCGTCGGAAGCCAACGTTGCGCGAGTCGCGGCGCTGCGCGCGGGACTGCCCAAGGAGACGCCTGCATTGACCGTGATGCGCAACTGCGCGTCCGGCATGGAGGCGCTGCTGGCCGCGCAACAACGACTGCGCGCTGGCGACGGGGAGGGGTTCCTCGTCGGCGGCGCTGAGTCGATGAGCAACTTCCCGCTGCTGATGGGCAAGCGCCTCGTGAAGTTCTTCACGGGCATGTCCAAGGCACGGACGGTCGCGCAACGCCTCCTCGCCCTGTCGCGGTTTCGCCCATCCTCGCTGAAGCCCCGCATCGCCGTAGTCGAAGGTCTGACGGACCCGATCACCGGCTTGATGATGGGCAACACC
>SXPK01000145.1 GCA_005776365.1 Planctomycetia bacterium | reverse complement strand
GCATCGACATCCGCAACGGCACGCAGATGGAATGCGTCGGTTGCGCGAACTGCATCGACGCCTGCGACGACGTGATGGCGAAGCTCGGCAAACAAAAGGGCCTCGTGCGCTACGACACCCAGCGTGGCTTCGAAACCGGCGTCCGCAGGTTCTGGCGATCGCGGGTATTCGTCTACGCCTTCTTGTTCTTGCTCGGTTGCGTCGTGTTTGGCCGCTCGGTCACGCGCCGCGCGCCCTTCGAGGCCAATGTCATCCGTCCACCCGGCGCGGCCTTCGTCGTCGACAACGGTGCGGTGCGCAACCTGATCCAGTTGCACGTCGTCAACAAGCTGCCCGAGCGCGCGAAGTTCACCGTGCGCGGCATCACTGCGGGCGGTGAGGTCACGATCGCGCAGCAGGAACTCGAGATCGAGAGCCTGCAAGACCAGCGCATCCCGGTCGTCATCAGCATTCCGTCTGCGAGCTTTCACGCCGGAGCGGAGGTCGAGTTCGAAGTCACGGCGCAGCACGAAGGGGAGCGCGAGTCGATCACGGTGCGCACCAAGGCGCCGGTGCTCGGTCCGAGCAAACGCCGTCGGTGATCCGACTGCCGGCGAGGATCTCGGCGCGTTGCCGCGGCGGCTCCGGCGGGGCAAGTAGCTGCGCGGTTGGGGCAGCCGTGGCGAGTTCCTCCGGCTGACCCGCAACTGGCGACCCCTTCGGACCGGTCGCTACCCGGTGGCGAATGGTCCTTTCCGGGGGCCTGGCGAGGGCGGCTTCGCTGCGAACATCCCGCCTTGTCGGCTGCCTCCACCCGAACCCGTTGCAAGCCTGGGTTGCCGCCGCTACCTTTCTTCGCCCCTTTCGCCCCAAGCGCCCGCAGACCCCCGGTACCCGTCGATGGAACAGAGCCTCCCGCAAGAGTTGGTCAAGCAGGTCGCCGGTTCGTTCCGGCTCACCACCTTGCTGCAAAAGCGAGTGCGCGAACTGGTCCGCGGCCAGAAGCCCTTGTTCGAGACCCGCGAGCGCAACTTCATCAAGATCGCGCATGAGGAGATGAAGCGGGGCCTGATCGACCTCGTCCCGGACGAGGAGCAGAACGAGCAGCTGCCGACACTCTGAAGCGTCAGAGCTTTGGCTCATGAACACGGCGGCCCAGTGGCGCCGTGTTGCGTTTCTGGCCAGCCACCTTGCCAGCGCGGCAGCAACTGCGCCGCCGCCGCTCGTGGCGCCCATGCGCTCGGCCTCTGTCGAGGCCCTTTGCGCATCGCGGTCCCCGGAAGGGACGGGACCTAGATCTCGCCCGGATCGGGGCCTCAGCACGGGGGCCCCGTCTGCCGATATCGGACCCATGCGATTCCGCATCCAGTCGACCTTCTCATTGGCCGTGGCCGCGTTCTGTCTTGCAGCGCCTGCGCAGCAGAAACCGCAGCCGGCCCCGAGCGCCGAGGCCAAACCGACCGTGCGCGCCGAGGACAAGGCGACTCCCAATACTGCGCTCGATCGCGAGGTCGAGTCGATGCGCGAGAAGGTTGCCGACGGCAAGACCTTTCGTAGCCACGTGCGCGTCACGGTGCGCCTCAAGAACGGCAACCGCGTGCAAGGCATCGTCAAAGACGGATTCGTCGTCGAGCGCATCGACGGCATCCGCTTCGTCTCGGGTGAGGCCAACGATGAAGGCTCCGGGGTTCGCATCTACACCTACAACGGCCGCCGCAACTACATCTTCCTCGCGTTCTCCGACATGGAGGAGTACCGCATCAACGCGCGCCTCTCGTCCTCAGAACTCGCCGCCTACGAGCGCAGGGTCAAGGAGGACGAGGAGAAGAAGCGCAAGGCCTTGATGCAGCAGTTGGATCAACCGACGGCAGCGGCCGACAGCACGACGCCAACAGCGGAGCCATCGACCTCGACCGAGCCGGTTACCGAGACGGCTCCAAAGACCGCGAACGCCACGAAGCAATCGAGCCAGTCGACCGAAGAGAAAAAGGGGGGCGTCGAACAGGAGCTGCAGACCTTCTACGCCCTGCTGCAGTCCTACCCGCCTGCCCAGGGCTGGGATGCTGCGCGCCGCGACGAGATCAAGCGTCGCTTTGCCGTCGTCGGCGCGAGGCCGACCGCTAGTGAGCAGAAGTTCGTCGATCAGTTCGAGCAATGGCAGCGTGCGTGCGAACTGCTCGGCGCCAAGCCGGTGACGCAGGACAGCGAAGGCTCGGGCGCGCCCACGACCGGTTCGAGGACGAAGAAGAGCCGTCATTGAGCGGCGAGTCCGGCATTCGCGCGGGGAATCGAGTCCTCCGCGCTTGATCGCGCAGGCAGTGTGAAGCGAAGCTAGCGCGGCATGCAGCGCGCATTCCTGTTCACCGGTCAAGGCTCGCAGTTCACTGGCATGGGCAAGGACCTTGCCGAGAGGTTCCCAGCGGCTCGCGAGGTGTTCGCCAAGGCGGACGCAGCGCTCGGCGAGTCGATCTCCAAGTTGTGCTTCGAGGGCCCCGACGAGGCGCTGTCGCTGACGATCAACACGCAGCCGGCGACGCTGACCGTTGCGATGGCCGCGTTTGCGGCGCTCGGGCAGAAGCCTGATCTCTCAGCCGGACACAGCCTCGGCGAATACTCCGCCCTGTGCGCAGCTGGAGCTTTCGACTTTGCCGACGCGGTGCGCCTCGTTCGCGAACGCGGGAAGCGCATGCAGTCGGCGGTGCCGGTCGGCACGGGCGGCATGGTCGTGATGCGCAAGATGGGCCTCGACGAAGTGAAGGCTCTGATCGCCAAGGTCGACGCCGGCCTCTGCGAAATCGCGAACGTCAACGAGCCCGAGCAGATCGTCTGCAGCGGCCAGGTCGCCGCGATGGATCAGCTGGTTGCGCTGGCGCCGCCGCGCAAGGCGCTCAAGCTCGCGGTCAGCGTGCCCTTTCATTGCTCGATGCTGAAGCCGGCTTCGGCTGGATTCGCCGAGGCGCTGCGCGCGACCCGGATGAAGGACCTCGCGTTCCCGGTGTGGTGCAACGTCGATGCGAAGCCCAACACGACGGCCGCCGCGGCGCGCGACGCGCTGGAGCGGCAGTTCGCTGGCGCAGTGCTGTGGCAGCAGACGATCGAGGGCATGCTCGAAAAGGGCGTGCGTTGCTTCGTCGAGTGCGGCCCCAAGCCGACGCTGGTGAACAGGGTCAAGCGCATCGCGCTCGCAGCCGGCATCGACGGCGTCGAGACCGTTGCGGCAACAACCGTCGCCGAGATCGAGGCGCTCGCGAGCAAGTGACCGCGGCAGTTCACCCGTTGCGCGCGGCGCTGTGGCCGCTCGGGCTCTGCTACCGCGCCGTCGGCGCGCTGCGCAATAGCGCGTTCGACCATGGGCTCATGCCGGTCGCGCGCGCCGCAGTCCCGGTGTTGTCGGTCGGCAACCTGACGGTCGGCGGCACCGGCAAGACGCCAACCGTCCAGTGGCTCTGCGAGCGTCTGCGCGCGCGTGGCGGCAGACCCGCAGTTCTTGCGCGCGGCTACGGTCGTGCGCCCGGCGTCGCGCTCAACGACGAAGGCACCATGCTGCAGCGGCGGCTCCCGTGGCTCCTGCAGGAACAAGACTCCGATCGGGTTGCCGGCGCTGCGCGCCTTGTGCAGCAGGGCGCGACGGAGATCGTGCTCGACGACGGCTTTCAGCATCGGCGGCTCGCGCGCGATCTCGACCTCGTTTGTCTGGATGCGACGATGCCGTTCTCGAATGGCCAATGCCTGCCCTCTGGCGATCTACGAGAAAGTCCGGCGGGCCTGCGCCGCGCTGACCTCGTGCTGCTGACTCGTGCTGGCACGCTCGACGCTCGCCAAGTCGAAGCACGCATGCGTCGTATTCGAGAGTTGGCGGGCAAGGATGCGATGCCGATCTATCTGTGTGACCACGCGCCGCGGAGCCTCGTGTCGCGGCCCGACGACCGCGAGTTGCCGCTGCAGGCGCTGGCAGCGAGGGACGTCGTGCTGCTGACCGCGGTCGCGCGGCCCGACTCCGTGCGGGCCACGGTCGAAGGGCTTGGTGCGCGCGTCGTCGCGGACCTGCGCCATCGCGACCATCACCGATTCTCGTCGGCAGAACTGGCAGCGGCTGCCGCCGCGGCTCGTGCGAACGGCGCCGTGATCGTCACGACCGAGAAGGACGACGCGCGCATCGACGACTCGAAGATTGCGCGGCTCGTGTTGCGCGTCGAGTTGAGATTCCTCGACGGTCAACCTTCGGACGCGGAGTTGCGGCTGCCGTGAGGAGGCGTCTCGTCGATCTGAGCGTGTATTGGGCCGCGCGTGCGGCGATCGGGCTCGCGTCGCGCGTGCCCCAAGCTCTCGGCTACGGCATCGCTGCCCTCTTGGGACGGCTCTACTTCTGTTGCAGTCCGCGTCGCCGGCGGTGCGCGTTGCAGTTCTTGAAGCTTGCATACCCAGAACTTCCCGAGCGCGAGTTGTTGCGCATCGGTCGTGTCGCGACTGGCGAGATCTGCAAGGTGCCGATCGACATCGCGCGTTTGACGCGATTGCTCGCGCGCGGCGGCTCGATTCGTCAGGTGGTGGACATGGACTATGCGCTGCCGCAGAAGCCCTACCTCGCAGTGACCGCGCACCTTGGCAGCTGGGAGGTCGCGGCCGCGACGATGGCGCATGCCGCAGGCGGCGCGCATGCAGTCGCACGGACCTTCAAGAACCCATTGCTGCAGGAGTGGCTCCTGCGCAACCGTCGCGCCGGCGGGTTGCACATCCATCCGCGTCGCGGTGGCATCAAGCCGATCGCGAACGTGCTGCGCGAAGGCGGCGTCGGTCTGCAGGTGGTCGACCAGCATCAGCGAGCCCGCGGCGTCGTTGCGCCTTTCTTCGGCCAGGCAGCGAGCTGCGAACGCGCGGCCTCGAGCCTCGCGCTGCGCGGCGGCTATCCCGTCGTCGTCGGCGCGGCGATACGGGTCGGTCGTGGCTTTCGCTTTCGGATGGTGTTCGCGCCGCTACTGGTCCCCGAGCCGACGGGCGATCGCGAGCGCGACCTGCTCGCCTTCGTCACCTCGCTCAATGGCCGGCTCGAATGGATGATCCGGCAGGCGCCCGAGCAGTATCTGTGGATCCACGATCGCTACCGCGAAGGAATGCGGCCAGCGATCGGCGGCGAAGTGGTCGCTGACGAAGATGCGGGCGACTGAGCAGGCGTAGTTTTTCGCCGCTTCGACCGCGGCGAGCCCTTGCTTGCGCGAGTTGCGTTTGCTCAGCGATTGCTCGGCGGTGCTCAGTTGCCGATGCGCATGCGCGCGCCGTTCGTGGTGACGACCTGTGCGCCGTTCGTTGCGGTCGGGTCGAGCGCGAAGTGCTGCAGATAGAAGCTCGCGCCGAGGAACGCAGCCTGATTAGGGATCGACAGTGGCAGCGTTGCGGAGCCGAAGTTGGTCGAGAGCGAAAACTGCAGATCCGCCGCGACGCACAGCCAGCAACCCGGAATGCCGACGAGACCGAGGTCGATCGGCAACGGCGAGCCGTTCCACGTGGTGTCCGAGACTCCAACCATCAACAGACCGAACAGGTTCTGCGCCGGGTCGGTCTGCGTGACCGTCGCGTTGACCGTCGCGCCGAGATCAGGGGGGCCCGACAGGGAAAGCTGCGGCGTGCCGCTCGCGCTGCCGCAGCCCACGCCAAAGGTGCCGAGGGTGCCAGCGACGTAGGTCGCCTGCACGCCTTGCAGCGCTTGCATGTAGGCGGTCGTGCCGAAGCCCGTGCCGTAGTTGAACCCGCCGGTCGCCGTGCAGCCTGCGTGCGTGACGACGCCGTGTGCGTCGATGTTGTTGGTCCCGATGACGGGCGATCCCGAGTTGCAACCGGTCACCGTGATGCGGAACTGCAGCGTCGAGTTGCTGGTGGTCGCGCGCGGCCCCGACGCGGACTTCTGCGCGAGGTTCCACGTCAGGTTGACGCCGCTCGTGCCAAAGCCGATCACGGTCCAGGTCTGCGGAGCAGTGCCAGCAGGAACCAGCACCGCGTGGAGCCAGCCCTGCGACTCGCCGGCATAGAGACCGGACACCGAGTTGCGGACAGTCGACATCACTGCATAGTCGAGGCCGACGCCGTTGGCGACCGAAGTCAAGCTGCCGGCTCGCAGGGCATACTGATCGATCGGCGGCGGGTAGACCGGATTGCCGGCGGCGTCCGAAGGCGGCACGTTGAATTGAATGATCTGGCCTGCGGTTGCGCCGATGCAGTGGCCGGCCGTCGACAACGTGCGTTCGTCGAGCAAGAACGTCGTGCAGCAGCCGTCGATACGACCGACGCGCGGGTCCGTGCTCGGCACTCGAATGTCCGTGGCCTGGCACACCAGTTCAGATGGCACGTAGACCGGCTCGATGCGGATCTTGTGCACGCGGATCCGGTTTTGCGTCGAACCCGGCGCTGGCCAGAGTTCGACGCGCACGGTTTCGCCATTGAAGAAGGCCGAGACGTTCTGGTAGTCGGCGAAGCTGTGCAGGTCGAACCACTGTGCAGCGCCATCGCGCATCGACACGAGCCGCACGCGGCTGCCCGGCGCCAGCTGTGGTGGCGAGAACCAGAGCTGCAGCGAGTTCGTGCCGACGTAGCTGACGTCGCCAACGTGCAGAGAATCCACGCCTGGCTGCGATGCCACCAGCCCTGAATCGAGCGCGTAGGGAATGAAGATGGGCGGCGGCGGCGGCGTCTGTGCTGCGAGCGTTGCGCAAAGGAGGATGGACGCGGTGGCGATGAACGTGCGCATGGGGGCGCGCATCCTACCTTGCATCGTCTCGCGTGGCAGCGTCCCCACGCTCCTTGCGGCGCGCCGTGCGTCCTTGCCGATGCGCATCGTTGCAGCCTTCGTCGTCACGATCTGGGCGGCATTGTGCGCGCTCGTGTCGTGCGCGAAGTGTTGCGTGCAGACGCTGCGTCGAGCAAGGCTCGATGGACTTGGCTCGCCAGTTGTCGCAACGAAGAACCAGTGTCAGTCAGCAAGTCCAAGGGCGGCGATGGCCCGATCCGTAGCGCGCAGACTCGCGACTGCCGGCGCGCCGAAGGCTGCCACGGGCGTTGCTCGAGTCAGCGGGCGTCGAGCAGGTCGAGCAATCGGATTGCCGCGTCGGGGATCACCGTTCCCGGACCGTAGACATCAGCGACGCCGGCAATTTTCAGCGCATCCCAGTCTTGCTCAGGGATCACGCCGCCGGCGACGACGAGGATGTCGCTCTTGCCTCTTTGTCGGAGGACCTGGACGAGTTCTGGAACGAGCGTGCGGTGCGCGCCGGCGAGCGTGCTGATGCCGCAGATGTGAACGTCGTTCTCGATGGCCTGCTTTGCCACTTCGTCCGGCGTCTGGAACAAAGGGCCGACGTCGACGTCGAAGCCG
>SXPK01000144.1 GCA_005776365.1 Planctomycetia bacterium | reverse complement strand
TTGTTTTTTCTACCGCGCTCGGCTGGGTGTCCGCGCGCTCGGCTGGGTGTCCGCGCGCTCGGCTGGGTGTCCGCGCGCTCGGCTGGGTGTCCGCGCGCTCGGCTGGGTGTCCGCAGCAAGCGTCAGAGGTCTGCGCGCGCAGCGGTCGATGACAACGGCGAATGCGCCGCCACGACCGGAACCTTGGGGATCCGGACGACGAACTCGGTGCCCTCCCCCTCGGTCGATTCGAACGTGACCGAGCCGCCGTGGCCCGCGGCGATCTCCTTGACGATGTGCAGGCCAAGGCCCGTGCCGCTGATGCCGCCGGTATTGCTGCCGCGTTCGAAGCGCCGGAACAGCCGGTCACGGTCTTTGTTCGGGATGCCGATGCCGTTGTCGCGCACGCGGATCGCCCAGGTCGTGCCTTCATCGTCGCACGCCACGCGGACGACCGGCGCGCGGGACGGCGCCGCGTATTGCAGCGCGTTGCCGAGCAGGTTGGTCAGCGCTTTCGTCAGTGCCCAATCGTCACCGCAGATCGTCGGCAGTTGTTCGACCCGAATGCGGGCGTCGTGCTCCTCGATCTCGTAGCGCATCCCGTTGCAGATCTTGCCGAGCAGCAACGTGAGGTCCACGGGTTGGAAGTCCAGCTGCACGCCGTCGTGATCGAGCCGAGAACTGTCGAGCAAGTCGCGGACGAGGTGCTCCATCTGGCAGACCGCCATGAGGCCATTGTCCACGGCCTGCGCCTGCGAATCGGCGAGTTCACCAAGGTAGCCCTTCTTCAACGTCGAGAGCATCAGCCGCAGCGCGCTGATCGGGCGATTCAGATCGTGCACGGTGTTTTGCGCGACCTCGACCATCTCCTGGACCTTGCGTTCGAGCAGGATGCGCTCCTGATCGACATCACCAAAGCGGCGAGCAAGTTCCAGACTCGAACGCACGCTGCTCGCGAGCAAGGCGCCGTCTTCGTCGATCGCACCGCTGTCCGACGCGGATTGGTCCGACAACTCGACGGGGACAACGTCGGTCGCCAGTTCCTCGTCGCTGAGCCAATCGCCGCCAGAAGCCTGCGCATCCGTCGGTTGTTGATGGTCGGCGATCTGCACGCTGGCCTGCGGCAACTCGCTCTGTGCCACTTCGGCGCGCTCGCGGCGCACCTCATCGCACAGTTCGCACAGCTTCTGACGAGCCGCCTGGGCAACCTCGGCGGGCGACTCCTTGCCACGGCCAAGACCATACTGACGAACCTTCGCCTCGACCACCAGCCCGGATGCATGCACGAAGGTCTCGAACACACCCTGACCCTCGGTCGCAACCGAAGGAAAGGCCTCGACTCCGTCCCGGAAGCGGAAATGGCGATCGAGCTCCTTCTCACTGAGCACGTCCGGCAAGTCGCGCTTGTTGTATTGCACGACGATCGGGATCTGGTCCGCGCCTTCTGCTCGCAGGTTCTCGAGCATGCTCTGCAGCGATTCGAGGTTCTCTTGCAGACGGCTTCTCTGGCTGTCGACGACGAACACGACTGCGTCGGCGCCGTTCAGCACATACTTGCGCATCTGCCGGTACTTGGGCTGACCCGGCACCGTGAAGCCTTGGATGCGGATCTTGAAGCCGCTCACGCTGCCAAGGTTGATCGGCAAGAAGTCGAACAGCAACGTGCTGTCCTCCTCCGTGTTGATCGACACGAGTTGCACTTCATTGCGTGGGCACAGAATGCCGTGCACGCGCTTGAGGCTCGTAGTCTTGCCGCCAACGCCGACGCCGTAGTAGACGAGCTTGGCGTTGATGGTCTTTTCTGCGACGTTGATGAAGCCCATAGTCGATGGCGCGGGGGATTGCGCCTCGACATCGGCAAAGAACGGTCTCTGCCTTCAGCCGCCCAGCGGATCGACGAAGGTCGGAGCCAGTCCAGCCCAGAACTTCGCCGCTGTCGCGAAAGCCCGCAGTTCCGCATCGACATCGGACACACGAAGATCGACGAGCGCGTGAATCGCGCCGTCAGGCAACCGCGCCTTGCCCAGCAGCACGAGGCTTCGCGCCCGGGTCGCGGCGGCGGCAGGGGCGGCGCGCAGCGCGGCCAGTTGGCCTGGGGTGTAGGGCGGCACTGCATGCTCGGCACCTACGATCGCAACTGCAGTGGCGCACTCGGTCGCCTCGGTTAGCAGGCCCATCGAGCCAGCCAACTCTTCCAGTTCGCGCCGCGGCAGGTCCGCCGATGCACCGTGGACGCCGCGGCGGAACAGCACCAGCAATGGGTCGCCAAGCAGCGCCTCATGTTGCACGAAGGGCGCGCGCGCCAGCGCCTCATTGCCACGCGGCGTCTCGTAACGCGAACGCGCGCGGATCCGCAGCACCTCCACCGCGCACAGTCGTGCGACCGTCAAGGGCGCATCCGGCGCCGGCATTGCACACGCAACGTAATGCGCGTCAATGCGTGAATGCGTTGTGAATGCGAGTGCCGCACCGTCCGCGGCCTTCGACACCGGCGCTTGCGCGAAAACAACCTCGGGGCCGCATGGGATCGCCGCGAGTGCCTGCGCAAGCGCATCAACATGGCGCGCTGCACCAAGGACTGCGATCGTGAGTCCACCGCCCGGCGGCGTTGCGAGCGACGCAACAAGGTCGCCTGGCTTGGTTGCCAGCAGGATCTTGGGATCGCCAAGCGGCCCCCACGCTCGCGCATCGTGCACACCGAAGGCTGCGCGGCGCAGCGTCGACTGCAGCGCTTCGCCCGGGAACAACCACTGCGCGTCATCCGCAGCCAACGCAGAAAGCGCGAGACTGCGCGCGACCATGTCGCCGTCCGCATCCGCGTCAAAGGGCCCGATCAAAGCCGACAGCCAGCGCGGCGCAGCGGCGGCTTCTTCGTCGGGCAACCACACGGTGTAGAGGCACAGGTTCTCCCCGATCTCGACCTGGGTGCGGACGAGCGGAGGCAGCAGCCGATCCGCACAGGCGGCACGATGCGTAGCTGCGGCATGCGCAAGGGCACGATCCGCAGCGGGATCGCCAAAGGACCTCGTGTTCCAAGCGACACTGATTCCCACCGCCCCGACATCGACCTCAACGATCCGAAGGGAATGACCGCTGACGCGAACCCAACCTTCCGTCTGCGCTTCCAAGCCGGCGACGAACGCAAGCGATGTCAACGAGAACAAGAACCCGTTCATGCCGGCCTGCCGCGAAGGTCCAAGACGTCGTCCCCAAAGCTTGCTGCGAAGTCCCGGTCATGCGTGACGCACGCGATCGCAATGCGCCCTTCGTCGCAGCAGCGGCGCAGCACGCGAGCGACGCGCAATGCGTGATCGCGATCCAGCGACTCCGTCGGTTCATCGAGCACGAGCACATCCGGGCCTGCTGCGAGCGCGCGCAGCAGTGCGCCGCGCCGCGCTTCACCGCCCGACAGCGATTCGACCGGTGCATCGAGCCGTGCAGCCGCGAGCCCGAGTTCTTGAGCAAGCATCGCAACATCGACGTCCCTGCCGCGAGTCTCCTCCGCGAGCGACCGCAGTGTCCGGCCCGGCGTCAGTGAGCCCGCCGCGTCCTGGCTTACGAGCGCGACGAGCCCGCAGTCGGGCCGCCGCTCGATCTTGCCTTCGTCGACCGGAATACGGCCGACGAGCGCTCGCGCGAGCGTCGTCTTGCCGACGCCCGAAGGACCGCACACAGCCAACGCGCGGCCGGCAACGAGCGCAACGTCCACGCCCGAGAACAAGGTCGCACCGCCGCGACGGACGGCGAGACCCGCGCCAGTGAGCCGCGGCTCGCTCGTTTGCTGGCGAGCAGCAGACAGCACAGGCCAAGCTGGCGCCGCTGGCATGCGTTCGACGAAGGCGCCTTCGTGCTCGACGAGCCGGCGCACCGGCAAAGCCGTGAGCAACCGTTCGTCGTGCGTTGCGACCAACGCTGCGCCGCCGCGGCCGCAATGCGCTGCGATTGCGGCAACCACTGCCATGCACGACGTGTCGTCGAGGTGCGCCGTCGGCTCGTCACACACCAGCAACGAAGCGCCGCGCATGGTTGCCATTGCCATGAGTGCGCGCTGCAACTCGCCACCGGAAGCCGCGTGTGGATAGCGAAGACCTGCGGCAACACCGAGAGCAGCCAGTGCCGCGATCGCATCAGCCTGCGAGCGACCCGTGGCGCGAGCGATCTGGTTTACAATGCTTGCGGTCGGGTCGAGCGCCGCGCGCGCATCCTGGGGAAGAAACGTGACTCGGGTCCGGAGCAGCAGGCGCGCCAGTTCTGCGTCGCGCGGCCACGGTTGACCGAATGCCTGGACCTCGCCTTCCACCGTATGTCCCACGCCGCACCGCAAACCGAGGATCGCTCGTATAAGGCTCGACTTGCCAGAGCCCGACGCGCCTACGAGTGCGACGGCTTCGCCTTTCGAGATCGACAGCAACGGCAACCGGCAACCAAACCCGCCGACACGTCGCAGCGAAAGTCCGTGGATTTCGAGCGTGGCCGCCATCGCAGTCACTCCACCATCGCAAGCCGCACAGAGCAAGGCCCCGACGACACCTATGGGACATGATGTAATGTTCTTTTTCTGCCGTCCTTCGCGCACCGTCCATCGCCTCACTGCCTCTGCGGCGAACCTGCTGCCTCCCCTGCCAATCTCCCCATCCAAGCCAAGAGAATGAATTCCCAACCCCGTTTCCTCCGCGGCGCACTGAGCGTCTCGGTCCTCGCGATCTCGGCCGCGGCTCAAAGCCTCTTCTCACAGGGCCAGGTCGTGATGGCCGAGGGCGACGCGATCCCCGGCCTCGTCGGCGCCATCAACGGCGGTAGCTCCTCGCTCGACAGCGCGATCATGGACCTCGACGGCAACCTGCTGTTCCGCGGTCGATTCACTGGCGGCGGCAGCTTGTTGAACGTCACGGACCGCGCCTACTTCTATGGGCGCACTCGCGACACGCTGCAGATGATCATCCGTGGCGGCGATGCTGAGCCGAGCGGCACGCTGGGCGCAGGCGTCCTGATGATCAATCAGTTGACGACCTCGCAGTCGATCGGCATCGGCGGCAGCCCGCGCATCAGCCCGGTCGGTGGCTGGATCACCTTTGGCGCCAACCTCGTCGGCCCTGGAATCGTCAACACCGGCACGGCGGCGACAGGCCGCAATGACGCCGCGTTGTTCCACGGCCGGCCGGGCGCGTGGCAGGTCCTCGCGCAACGCGGTGCTGCGACCGGCGTCGGCGGCACGCTCTTCGACACCTCCTTCTC
>SXPK01000143.1 GCA_005776365.1 Planctomycetia bacterium | reverse complement strand
CGGGCGCGGCTTTCTTGGCGGCGGCGGCGGCGGCTGGACGGGCCGGCGCTGCGGCACGAGCCGGAGCGGCAGGAGCCGCGGCACGCGCAGTCTCGGCGGGCGCCGGACGCTTGCTGCTGCGGCTGTCCATCCGGTCAATGCTCTCGAGCACCATGCCAGCCAGGGTCTTCAACGTGGGGAAGACACCCTCGCCGGTGTAAGCCACTGCTTCAAAGGTCGGCACGCCGAACTTGTTCAGCTGGCGGTCCATCTCCTCGACCGACATCGCGTTCGGAAGGTCGCGTTTGTTGTACTGAATGACGTGCGGCAGCTCGCGGATGTCCTTGCCGTACTCCGTCAGGTTGTCGATCAGGTTCTGATACGACTCGATGTTCTCCGGCATCTTCTCCGGGTCGGAGTCGGCGATGAAGATCACGCCGTCAACGCCTTGGAGCACGAGCTTGCGCGTCGAGTTGTAGTAGACCTGGCCGGGCACCGTGTAGAGCTGGAACTTCGTTCGCATGCCCGCCACGTTGCCAAGGTCCAGCGGCATGAAGTCGAAGAACAGCGTGCGGTCGCCGTCCGTCGAGATCGACGTCAGCTCGCCCTTGTTCTCTTCAGGAGCCTTCTGATGAACGATCTCCAGGTTGGTGGTCTTGCCACTCATGCCCGGGCCGTAGAAGACGATCTTGCAGTTGACTTCCTTCAGCGCGAAGTTGATCTGGACCATGGATCAGGTCACTCCCAGCAGCAGTCGGTGAGACAGCTCGAATCCATCGCGCTCCGATAGGGAGACGTTCGTTCGGGCCATCGCCCGCTCATCGGCCATCCAGGCTGTCTGCCTTGAGCAAGAACTCGACAGCGAGACCGTTGGAACCAAGGCGCCTGCCAACCACCGCGCATTCCCAAGTGCCCGTGCATCACGGTGGTTGGAACCGGCCATGAGATGAGAACCACGCTGCGGGCGCGGGTGTTGGCAGTCCCTGGCCAAGGCGGCCCGCGCTGCTTGGTGCCGCTCGCCCTGCGCTCGCCTTCTACCCGCCATGGCAAGCCATCCCTTCGGCACCTGATCGCACAAGAGCCTATCGAACCGTGACTTGGAACCGTGGCTTGGCGTCGCCCTAGAGGCTCGCAACCCCAGAAATGCAGGACCAACTCTTCGTCCCACGACGAGCCCGCGGCGGCGGACGCATCCCATGCAGCCGTCTTGTCCGGCGGTCTGTGTGATCAGGAAATCCGGGCAGTGCGACGGAGGCGCTGCGCGGCGGCCTGGATGTCCCGGCGAGCGCTCTCCACTTCCGCGAACTGGTCCATCAGCACGATGAGGATGGCCTCACCGATGCTCCACAGCACCGACTTGCCATGCGCAGCATGGAGCGTGAACGACTCGAAGCCGGAGAGGCCCCCTTCCTCGAGCGCCTTGTTGGTCGACATCGCGAGGTAGGACGACAAGCCGGCGACGATGTCTTCGCGATAGCGCGGTCCGAGCGACTGCGCGACGACGAGGCCGTCGTTGGTGACGACCATGCAGCCCTTCACGCCTGCGACGCGGCGCAATTCTTCGAGAGTCTCCTGGATCGGGTTCATTGTTGGACTCCCATCGCGTAAAGCGAACTGGCGACGACTTCTTGCAGCTCGGCAAGGATGCGCTCGGTCGGCGCCGACGCCTCGCACTGCACCGCGGCGAGCACCTCGCCATAGCAGCAAATGCACAAGACGCCGAAGGGACCCTGAACGACGCCGCGCTTGAAGCTGCCGATGTCGAGCCGTCGGCTGAAACGATGGCCTGCTTTGGCGACCACGCGGACCGTGCGCAAGAATGGATCCTTGCCGTCCTTGATGTCGCCCTTCACGAGCGCGCGCGTGCCGCGGATGTAGGCTGCCTTCTCGACGCCTTCCATCTCAGCGATCGCCGCCAGCGCATCGCGGATTGACGCGATGCCTTCGTCGCCATGCACGGGCACGGCGGCAGTCGGGGGCGCGTTCGGCAACATGCCGTTGTCTTCCGCGGCGCGCAGCAACGAGTCCACGTCGGACCCCAGCGGCCGCGCGGCCGAGACCTGGCGACGCAGATTCTGTAGGTCGCCGTCATCGCCCTCGCGCGGCACGGCATCGAGCAACGTGCGAGCGCGCTGCGTCGAGCCAATCCGATAGAACAGTTCCGCGAGCAGGATGCGCGCGCGGATGTTCTTGGGCTCGAGTCCGATCGCGCGCTCGAGGCATTGCACTGCGTCGCCGCCGTCGCGCGCAGCGATGCTGCGGTAGAAGGCTTGCAGGTGCGATTGGCCGAGCCACATCCACGGGCCGGCATCGTGCGGGAAACGAACGCTCCATTCCTCGCAGGTTGCGTGCACCGCGCCCTGATCGCCCGCCTCGGACTGCACGGCGGCGAGTTCGGAGTAGAGCTTGCCATTCGGGTTCTTGGCGATGCGCTCGCGCAACTCATCGATGCGAACGCGGTCGACTGCGCGGCGTGCGAAGGTGCGCAGCTTCTTCAATTCCGTCGAGTCCGGAAACAACAGCAGCCCGTCGTCGGCGGCCTGCAGTGCGCGCTCGGCCATGTCGAGGTTGATGAAGACCTGACCGAGGTCGACAAAAGTGCCAGGCGACGGCTCCTCGCGCACGCGAGCCTCGAGCCGCCGCAGTTCCTTCCAGATCTTCAGACGTTGGATCAGGTTCATCGCAACAACACGACGTCGCCGTCGGCTCCCGCCACAGCCACGAACATGCCGCCGACGCCAGGGGCGCCGGTGAACATGCCCACATCCTCATATTCCCACCGCATCGCCAAGGTCGACGGGTCGCGCGCCTGCAGCAGGTCCCGCGCATCCACCTCGTCGTCCACGACTCTGCGAACAACCGTCAGCAGCACGTTGCCATTCATGCGGATCGACGCGACGGGCGCGGGCAGCAGCGTCTGCGCCGTCTCCTTGCCAGTGCGACGATCGACCAGAACGAGACGACCGCCGTCGGCGACGGCGGCGACTGCACCCTTCGTCAGCGCGAGTTCACCATCCGCAGTGACACGCCCGAGTTCGAAGGCCCAGACGATCCTGCCGGTCGCGTCGTCCATTGCGCGGAGCTTGCCATCGGCGCAGCCAAACCAGAGCAGTTCGTCCGCCGCGAGCAGGCTCGTCGTCACCGTCGATGGGCTGCGCCACTCCGGCAACATCGCGCCATCATTGGCATCCACCCTCAGGATCCGGCCGTCTGCTGCCGCAATGCGCGCGATCCGGCGATCGAGCGACGGCGAGCCGACGCACGCGGTCCCGAGCGATCGCGACCAGTAGAAACGGCCGCTCGACTGGTCGATGCAATGCAACGCGTTCTCGCGATCCACATACAGGATGCGGCCGTCACGCTGCGTCATGCGACTCTGCGGCGGGCTCGTTGGCATGATCGGCCAGCCTGGCGCAGCCAGACCGGTCTCGAGTTGCACGCACTCGAGCGTTCCCTCGTTGGTGAAGAACCAAGCGCGGTCGCCGGTCGCAATCGGAGTGCCTTCGACTGCGCGCAGGCCGCCGAGTTCGAGCACGCGCGTCGAGTTGGCGTCGCGGCCGGACACGATTCCGAGCCTGCCGTTGCGCAGGCCTGCGACGGCCCACTCGCCGGCGGTGGCGACCTCGGTCTGGGCGCGCTCCCCGAGCTGCGCGCGCCGAGCTGGGATGACGGGCAACGGCGCCTCGAAGCGCGGCTGCTTCAATGGGTGCACGGTCACCGAAGCCGGCGAAAACCCATCGAGCTCGAGCGTGAACGACTGCGATGACTTGCCGCAGTAGAGCACGGTCGGTGTTCTCGCCGGCACGGACTTGCCATCGCGTTCGACCATCACCGGCTTGCCGTTGGACAGCACGCGAGCGCCAAGGGGCCGCGACCACAGTTGAACCGGGATCGGCGAACGCTTCGCAGCCTCGGTGATCTCGTAGACGCCGTGCAACTCGACAGCCGCCGCCCACGCACCTTCATAGCGTTCGGCATCGATCGCGCGCTGGCGTCGTGTCGCGAGGTCCTCGGCCTTCTTGACGAAGTCGCGAAGCATCGTGCACGTCTTGTCGACCTGTTGCTCGAGCGCCCACGCGACGTCGTCAGGAGTGCCCGCAGCCGAGACCATGGAACGCACGCGCTCCACGACCGCGAGAGCCTCTTCTGGCTTCCCGGACTGAAACAGCTCCCGGTGTCGCAACCACTCGGCGCGGTAATCGCCGCGCAACTTGTGCCGTTCGACGTCGCGCGCCGCGCGCTGCGCCTCGACCTCGGCGGATCGACGCTGGCGCAGGCCGTCGATGCGAACCAACTCAGCGCGCGCCTGCCTGGCTGCGCCGGTCAGCGGATACTGCGAGAGGAAGTCTTCGTAAACCGCGGCCGCCGCATCGAACTCGTCGGCAGCGACTCGTGCCTCGACGTCGATGTGCGCGAACTCAGCGGCCGCTGTCTCATCGTAGACGCTGAACGCGATGCCGACACCGACCACGAGCAGGCAGAACGCGCCGAGCGTCGCAATCGCGCGACGACGACGACGCGCGCGCTCGTCTTTGGCGTATAGCGCGCGCACCTGCTCCGAGACGTCGCGGCGGGAGCGGTCGAGCATCAGGATCTTCTGCAGCGCCGCGATCGCTTCGATCGGACGGTCCTGGGCCACGAGCTCCTTGGCAATCGAGTCATACAGCTCGATCACACGGTCCTGCTCACCTGCTTTGGTGTGCACGTTGATGAGCTGATGCTTGAGCTCGATGTCATCCGGGCTCACCGCGAGCAGTCGTTCGAGTTGCGCGCGCACGCGCCGCACGTCGCCGGCGGCCATCCACAGTTCGACCAGTTCCTTGCCCTCGACGACCGCATCGAAGTCCGCCATGTGGACATCGGGGCGCGACAGCATGACTTCGACGAGTCGCGCGCGCGCGGCCAGGTCGGTCGGCAGCAGCAACGTCGCGGCGCGCAGACGCTGCACGCCAGAACGCACATCGCCGCTCGCGATGCGGAACTCGGCGTCGCACGCAAGGTGGTAGCTCGCGCGTTCGAACTGCCCGGTGTTCTTGTAGGCAGCGGCCGCGAGCGAGTGCACCTCGGGCACGCCAACCTCGATTTCGAGCGCCTTCTCGAACACTCCGACCGCGTCCTCGTGACGGCCGTCGCGCATGCAGGCCTGCCCGGTCTTCAGCAGCAATTCGGCCGGCAACGGCTCGATGATGCCAACGTCAAGCAGCTGCGTAAGCATCTTGAAGACGACGAAGTTCGACAGCCCCGACGCCTCGACGATGCGGCCCGCGGTGCGTCGACCGTCGACGCAATCGAGGACGATCGCGCCTTCTTCTCCCAGATCGGCGGGGGCCGCGGCCTTGGTGCGGCGGCGAAACGTCTCGAGGCCGGATGGGATCCGCTCGGCAACGTAGGACCACTCGTCGATGCGACGGGCGGCCTCCATGATGACGCTCTCGGTGTTGAAGAAGAACCGAGGATCGACGACACCCAGGCGCTCGGGCAGCGAGTCCTTGCCTTCGAGGAACTCGAAGCGACCGTCGCGGCAGAAGAACAGCTCGTAGGTCTCTTCTTCGACCTCGTAGCGCATCTGCGCGGTGAGGTCTTCTTCGGACAAGTAGCCGCCCGCGAGCAGCGCGTCCCAGAGTTCGTGGCCATGGCGCGCAGCATGATCGCGCACTTCGTCGACGGCCTTCTGGTCGAGGCGGCCGACGCGGACGAAGGTCTGCAACGCGCGATCGAGCAGGCTGTGCGGGTTGTAGTAGAGGGTCACACCCCGCGGGTGGAAGTAGAGGACCTCCCATAGCCGCGGCGACTGGATGCTCAACAGCCCCGTCTTCTTGTTGAGAGCAAGCATCTGGAAGACCTGTGCCAGGTCGACGCTTGCAAGATCCCCTCGTAGTGCCATGCGACGGTGGTGCCAGGGGGCAAACCCGCCCCTCGATCGCTGTGGTATCGGCACGACCGACCCATCGAGTTGACCCGACTCGGGGTGGCCGCTTTGCGCCTCGCGCCACCGCCACGGCGCTCCGCCGGACCGCATCCTGAGTGCGCCGGCACCGCACACTGCCCTCGGCATGGGTGCAATGCTTCCTGACCCCGTCTTCGAGGACCTTGCGGCCCCAGCGGCCGCGCCCTAGCCTCCCGCCCTCGATGCTGTCCCTCCTTGCACGATTGGCGAAGCGGACTGTCGCCTGCGGCTCCTGCCTGATCGGCTGGGTTGCGTTCCGGCTCGGGCGGCACGAAGTCGCCCGCCGCTCCTTCGAGCGCGTGCTGGACTACGGTGGCGATGAGTTCTCCGCCTACATCCACCTCGGCCGCATCGCCCTCGGACAAGGTGACTTCGCGGGCTATCGACGCGAGATGAACAACGCGCGCAACGTCGATCCCGAGCGCTTCGCGAAGTTGCTCCCTGGCGTCGACGCCGAGCCGCGGCTCCTCGGCTCGCCCTTCGAAGAAACCGGCGAGCGCGCGACCTGGCGTTCCGTGCGGCAAGGCCCGCAGGGCTATGCGCGTCGCTCGACAGTGCGCAGCGTCGAGTTGCCGACGGAGTCCAATGATGACTCCCTTCTCTACGGCCCGGTCTACGAGATCCCGCAGATGGAAGTCGGCGAGCGGTCACCGAGGCCCGTGTTCGACATCAACGATGACTTCCTGACCGCGACGGAGCGCGCCCGCTTCCGCAACCTCCCGCCACTGCGCCGCGACGACGTTCGCACTGCAGACTTCGACGAGTTGGCCCGCCGCCTCAGCAGCTGACCGCGCATCGAGTCGGAGAATTCGCGTCGTCAAACCCGCGCGCGTGCCTTCGCCAGCGAGTCGCCCTAGACTCTTGCGCCCCAATCCGCCATGCGCGACACCGCCCTGAAGACCGTTCACGCGAGCCTCGGTGCTCGCATCGTGCCCTTCGCGGGCTGGAATATGCCGGTCCAATATCGCGGCATCCTCGACGAAGCGCGGGTGGTTCGCAGCAAGGCCGGCTTGTTCGACCTCGGACACATGGGCCGGGTGCGAGTCCGCGGTCCGCAGGCCGAATCCTACTTGCAGCGCCTGCAGACCAACGACGCGAGCCAGATCCTTCCGGGCCGCATCCGCTACTCGATGATCCTGAACGATCAGGGTCTGACGCAGGACGACATCCTCGTCTATCGGGAGCCGACCGAATGGGCGTCGAAGGGCAAGGAGTTCTTCGTCGTCATCAACGCCGGCAACGCCGTGCGCGATCTGGAGATCATGCGCAACGTCGCCAGCGGCTTCGACGTGCAGGTCATCGACCAGACCGACGAACTCGGGATGATCGCCATTCAAGGCCCGCTGTCGCAGCAGATCACCCAGCGACTGACGAATGCGGACCTCGCTTCGCTGAAGTACTACGGCTGGACGTGCGGCACGATCTGCGGCGTTTCGATGGAGATTTCGCGCACCGGCTACACGGGTGAAGACGGCTTCGAGGTCTACGTGCCGCAGCATTTGACCACCAAGGTGTGGGATGCATTCTTCGCGGCCGGCAAGCAAGACGGCCTCGAGCCGATTGGGCTGGGCGCGCGCGACACGCTGCGCCACGAGGCCGGCATGCCGCTCTACGGGCACGAGATCGAGGAGACGACCAATCCGCTCGAGGCCGGCCTCGACTGGGCCGTGAAGTTCACGCACGACTTCGTCGGTCGCGGCGCGCTCGAAGCCATCTTGAAGCGAGGTGGAACTGGCCGCCGACTCGTCGGCATCACCACCACCAGCAAGCGTTGCCCGCGCCAGGGCTACGCGATCCACGGCAACGGCGAGAAGATCGGGCACGTGTGCTCGGGCAACATCTCGCCGACGTTGGACACGAACATCGCCACTGCCTACGTTCGCGACGCGTTCGCAGCGCCCGGCACGCAATTGACCTTCCTCGTCAAGGACAAGGCCGAACCCTGCACGGTTGTGAGCCTGCCATTCTACAAGCGCTCCCGCTGAACCCGGACCCTCTCATGCGACCCAACGACCGCAGTTACCTGAAGAGCCACGAGTGGTGCAAGATCGACGGCACCGTTGCGACGATCGGAATCTCCGACTTCGCGGTGTCGCACTTGTCGGATCTCGTCTTCCTCGACCTGCCGAACAAGGGCTCCAACGTGACTGCCGGCGAATCGTTCGGCGAGATCGAGTCGGTCAAGGCGGTCAGCGACATCTACTCGCCAGTCAGCGGCGAGGTGATCGAGGTGAACAAGGACCTGCCCGACAACCTTGAGTGGTTGTCGCAGGACGCCTTCGCCAAGGCCTGGATGATCAAGGTGCGCTTCACCGGCAAGTCCGCCGATCTGTTGGACGGCAAGACCTACGACGCGCACTGCGCCGCCGAAGGTTGATCAGAAGCGCGCGGCCGTGATGCTGCGGCGCATCGACGATCCTGCGATCGCCGCCGCGGCCAACATGGCGCGCGACGAAGCGCTGCTGCTCGGTGACTCCACCGCTCTTCGGCTCTACGGCTGGTCCCCCCACTCCGTTTCGCTGGGCTACTTCCAGCCGCTCGCGGATTTTGCCGACCTAGCAGAGGCCATTCCCGTCGTGCGGCGCCTCACGGGCGGCGGTGCGATCTTCCACGGCGACGAATTGACCTATGCGTTGGCGCTACCGGCCAGCGCGCTGCCGCCCGACGTAGAAGCAAGCTACGCGCTCATTCACGACGCCATTGTCGACGCGCTCAAGAGCATCGGCGTGAAATCGCTGCGACTGCAGCATGGTTCGGCGCAAAGCCCGCGCGCCAAAAGCCGTTGGTGCTTCTTCGAAGCAGGCCGCCACGACATCGTCGATCGCGAGGGCAGAAAGCTCGTCGGCTCCGCGCAACGACGCGTGCGCACGGCGCGCGGACCGCGCGTGCTCCACCACGGGTCGATCGTCATCCGGCGACCGCCGATGACGCCCTTCGTGGCCGCGATCGAAGACCAGGCGCCGGCGTTTTGCGAAGCGACGTTGCGTGAGTGCCTCGCGCAGCGACTCGCAGCGGCGCTCGGGATGGAAATGCGCCCGGATGCGTTGACCTCTGCCGAGGACCAGATGGCAGCCATCCTCCGACGCGACCGATACGATCGCGACGCGCACACTGCGATGCGCTGAGAATCTGCGCAGGTCGAGTCGTCAAGTCGGCGGTGGCGGCCGTCGAAAGGGCACGAGAAGGCGCATGATCATCTGCACCGCGGAACTCGAAGACCTGATCGACGGCACCGTCAATGTCCCGACGATCCCGACGATCCTGACGGAGATCACTCGGATCTTCGATTCGCCAGACGGCTCCGCCAAGCTCGCAGCAGCTGTCATCGAGAGGGACCCAGCGATCGCGACGCGAGTGCTGCGTTTGGTGAACAGCCCGTTCTACGGGCTTCGCAATTCCGTTTCGTCCATCCAACTCGCGTGTTCGATCCTCGGCCTCAAGGTCATCAAGAACCTCGTCGTGCAAGCAACCGTGCTGCAGACCTTCGGCGACGGCAAGGCGATCGAAGGCCTCGACGTGAATTGGCTGTGGGACCACAGCTTCAAGACTGCTGTCGCATGCCGCCTTCTGGCAGAGAAGTCACCCGCGGCCCAAAGCCTGAATAAGGACGATGCCTACACCTGCGGCCTCATTCACGACATCGGCAAGCTGATCCTGATCGACGCCCAGCCCGATCGCTTCGCCGAGGCGCTCAAGCTGTCGCGGGCGAGCAAGCAGGCGCTCGCGCATGCGGAGGGCTCGGTGTTCGGCTTCAACCACGCGCATGTCGGCGGTCTGCTGGCAGGTCGCTGGAAGCTCGCCCACGCCGTCCAGGCCGCGGTGACCTACCACCACAGCCCTGCGACCAACCCCGAGGATTGGGCGCGCGGTTTCATCGTCAAGGCGGCCAACACCTTTGCTCACGCCGCGGCGGCGGGCACTGACGGCGGCTACCAGGGCGATGTGCTGGATCGCGACTCGCTCCAGATGCTGCAGCTGAGCAACGAGCAGGCGACCGAGATCCTGGCGCAGGTCCGCCTCGCGCGCATGGCCTGAGCGCAAGCCTTCGACGCGCACAGGCGCGCACGACGCATTGACGCTATGAAGCGTTCATGCTTCCAGCGTCCCCAAGCGCCGCAGACATGCCTCCGGCGACGAACCGCCTCGCGCGCGTAGTCGTCGCGATCGCCAGGGCCGAATGGCACGAACTCGCCGTCGCGGCCGACGAGGCGCGCGCCGCCGGCGACGATCGCGCGCGTCTCGACGAGACCTTGCTGCAAGCGACGCTGTTCTTCGGCTTTCCTCGCGTGGTGACGGCCTTCGAGCACGTCGCTGCCGCCTGGCCACGGCAAGGAGTCCCCGCAAGTGCCGCCATGGCGCCAGAGCTGCGAGCGAACCGCGGTCGCGAGTTGTTTGCCGCGATCTATGGCAAGAACGACGCCGCCGTGCGCGACAAGCTGCACGGCTTCCATCCAGAGTTTCACGACTTCGTGCTCGAGGACGCCTACGGCCGCATCCTGAGCCGCTCCGACCTCGATGTGCCCACGCGCGAACTGCTCGCAGTCACGGCGCTCGCGGCACTGACGCAGATCCCCCAACTCACCGCGCACGCCCGCGGTGCGCTGAAGTTCGGCGCCAGCCCTGAAGCAATACGCGCAGCAATGCGGCTCGGGGGCCTCGACGAGACCCAATGCGACGAAGCCCTGCGACGGGCGGCCGCGCCCTTTCGCAGCGGGGAGTGAAGCCGTTGCGGCCGCAGCGCATCATCTTGCACCACACGTTCGCCACGATCGTCCACGCGCGCAGCACCGTGAGCAGTCCGCTACGTTCCAGCCGATGCGCGAATCAGCGCGCAAAGAATCATGCGGAAGATCAAGCCGACGGCGAAACGACCGGACGCCTCAACGAGTCCTCGGTTGGGTCGCCATGCTCTGACCCTGCGTCCTGCTGGACCTGAACTGCAGTGCACCCTTCGCGCAGCAGCGCCAAGTCCATAGTCTCGTCCGGGCAGATCGTGACCAGGCAGTTCGCGAAGGCCAGCAAGTCGCTCACGCCAACGCTTGCCACAAAGCGCACGGCGCAGATGCAGCGCTGCTGCAGCAAGGCGACGAGCCCAGCCGTTGGCGCGAGATGGGGAACCTCAAGGCGGATGCGGGCTCCATTTTCGTGCAAGGTGCCGTCTCGCAGTTGCAGCAAGAAGTGGGATTGACCGGCGCGCGCCGCCTCCAGGCACTTGCAGCACGCTCGCGCCGCGGCCCGCACTTCACGGTCCTGGCTCCTCGTCGCAGTGGCACGCACCAATGCCCACAGCGCGAGCACGAGTTCTTGATGCTCGCCGCCAGCACTGCCGGCGTCCGCCGCTCTGCTCAAGCGCTTTGCGCGACGTGCTTCTCGACCAACTCGATCAGCTCGTCAGGTTCGAATGGCTTGCGGAAGTAATCCGCGGCGCCCATCTCCGCGCTCTTCTGATGACCACGCGCGTGCTCGCGGGCGGTGAAGATCACGACAGGGATGTTCGATGTCGCGGCGTCGCGCTTCAGGCGCGTCAACGTCTCCCAGCCATCAATGCCCGGCATCATGATGTCGAGCAGCACGAGGTCAGGGCACAGCGACTTCGCCTTTGCGATGCCGTCTTCGCCGTTGGTGGCCGACTCGACGCGGAAACCCGCGGCCTCGAGGACCATCTGGGTGGAGACGATGATGAGTTTCTCGTCTTCGATGATGAGAACAGTGCGTTCCATGGTTCAGTCCTTTCTGGAGTGCGTTGTGCTGGACGCCGCGCCGACGGATTGGCGCTCGGCCGGCAGTGCGAACGAGAATTCTGAGCCCTCGCCGAGCCTGCTCGCGACTTCGATGCGGCCGCCGTGCGCTTCGATGATGCCCTTCGCGACGAACAGGCCCAGGCCCGCGCCGCCGTGATGGCGCGTGAGCGGATCTTCGACCTGGAAGAACTTCTCGAAGATGCGGCGGTGGTAACGAGAGTCGATGCCGATGCCGGTGTCGCGCACGGAGAAGCGGAGCCGACCGTCCTGGCCATTGCCGACCTGGACGCGAACCTCGCCGCCGTCGCGCGTGAACTTCACCGCGTTCTCCACGATGGCCTGGCAAGCTCGCCGCAAGTCCGCGCGGTCGGCAAGAACGAGCGCCTGTGGATCCGCATCACACGAAAGCGTCAGGGCGATTCTGCGATCTCGGGCGGGCTGCTCAAACGGAGCGATCAGGCCCGCGCACAGATCCGCGACGGTGAACGCCTCTCGGTCCTGGCCGTATTCGTCGGAGTCGAGGTGTCCGAGGTGAATCAGCTTGTCGATCTGGTGTTCGAGTCGGCCGCTCTGCTCGCGGATCGAGTCCGCGACGGCCTGCTGTCGCGCATTCAGTGCGCCGAGCGATCCCTTGGCGAACATCGTCGAGAACGTCTTGATGCCCGTCAGCGGGGTGCGCAGTTCGTGCGCGACGATGGACAGATACTGGTTCTTGAGCTGGTCGGTCTTGAAGTCAGCAGTGACGTCCTCGAGCAGCGCAAGCGTGCCGGCCGGTTGACCACGGTAGTCCGAGACTCGCGTCGTGGTGCATTTGACATAGAGCAGATCCTGCTCGGCGTGCTGCACTTCGACCGTCTGCCGCGCCTGCGGAACGTCTGCCATTCGTTGCCGATCGTGCACGAGCACATCGAGCAACTCCCTGCGGCCGCAGATGTCGCGCAGCGACTTGCCGATGGCGGCGAACGACTTCACTCCGAGCAGATCTTCGGCGGCCGCGTTCAGGAGCGCGACGTTGCCCTCGCGGTCCGTGACCACGATACCGTCCACGATGCTGCTGATGCTGGTCATGACGCGGGACAGGTCGACTCGCGAATTCCTTGAAGCTCCTGGAAGCGCGCAGGTTGCTGCGCGCTGCGTTCTCGCAACGCCATGTATCGGCTGTCGAGGCGTCGGAGGTCGTGCTCATTGAGCAGGAACTGGGGGCAACAGTCCTGCCCTTGGACAGGCCTGACGTGCGGCCATTGGTCGCCAACAGCCGCATCGACCCCACCCCGGCAAACCACCCCCATCGCGTGTCACTGCGCAAGCATCGCGTCGTGCTGCGAAGGCGGCACGAGGGCCAGATCGCCGTTTCGGGCGGACCCCAGGGACAACGCCGAGGTGTTCTCCCACTCAGCGCATGGAACAGCGCCTCACGCGGCGCCGCTCTGGTTCACTTCTGCGAGGCCTTGATGGCTTCGAGTGCCTGGTCCTCGTTCTCGTAGATCGCAAGGTGCTTGGCGATGCGCATGATCTCGAAGATCTTGACGATGAACGGCTTGATGTTGCTCAGGTAGAGCTTGCAGCTCTTCGAGGTCGTCAGGTTGTTGGCGACGATGATGAGACCGACGCCACACGAATCGATGATCTTGACGTTGTCGAGGTCGAGGACGAAGTGCTGGAAGCCAGCGTCCATCTTGGCCTGAATCGTCGCCTTGAGTTGCTCCTTCAAGGCATCCGTGACGTAGAAGTTCAGGCTCCGGTCATTGAATGCGATGATCGCGGTCTTGTCGTCCTCGAACGGCGTGACCTTCAGGCCTTGACTCTTCTTGCCGACGATTTCCATGGGCTCCTCGAACGGTTGTGAGCTCGGCTAGGACCGAGTTCTGCAACGACATCGGCCGCGCCAAGGCGCCGCATTGAGGCAGAAGTCGACAGCCTCCGAACCACGCGATCCGCTCCGTGGTTCGGACCTCGATAGCATCGGGCTCGCAGCAGCGGCCAAGGAGCTCCGGAGCAACGGCAGAATCGCCCCGTGGCAGCGGCCCGGCGGGCGCATCCCATCTTGGGTTGGATGCGCACCACGCGGCGGCGCGCGCTCAGCCCTGCTCGCGGAAACGGAACGCGACGTTGTTGCGACCGATCTGCTCGCGCGCCTGGCGTCCCTTGTGCAGCCCGATCTGCCATGCCTTGTTGGCGACGCTGACGACAGACCGACCCATCATTCGGGCGATCTCGAGATTCTCGCGGTCCGAGTAGAGCGCCCGGAGCAACTCGACTTCCTTCACCGTCCAACGCGGCGCGCGCGCACTGGCCTTCTTCGCAGCCACGCCGTGCAGGTAGTGCTTGTCCTTGTGCAGACAGAGTTGGGCGGCGCGCACTTCGATGTCTGCCGTGGAGCGCTGCATGCAGACTTCCAAGTCGCGCGTGGAACGCGTCCCGAACAGGCGCTTCAACAGGAGATCCTCCTTGTGCGTCCACGCACCGTGACGACGCGCAGCGCGCAACACGCTGGCCCGGCGCGACACGTCGGCGGTCTGGCGGCCGAGCATCGCCGCAACCAACCGAATCTCGAGTGCGCCCCATGCGATGCAGAACGCCTCGTCGTCGGCCATCGTCCATTCGCCGCAACGAGGCGGCGAAGTGAGCAACTGCACGGCCCGGCGACGCACGCTCTCGGGTGTTCGCCGCAACAGCACTGCCGCGCCCTCGACTCCGCGCCACGGCAACAACTGGCGCAGCCGCCCCAGTTCCTGCACCGTCCAAGCGCCCTGCCGAAGGCCACGCGGCGTCACGTCACCGGCCCTCCTGGCGATGCCTCGAGGAACCGCGCCCAACGGTCGCGTATCTCCTCACCGACCAGCTTGCGCACTGCGGTGGTCGAATCGAGCGAGATCGCGGCCTTTGCCAGCTCGCGGCACTCGTCGATCGAGAAGCTGCGGAGGGTCAACTTCACGCGCGGCACGAACACGGGCGCCATCGACAGTTCGCGGTAGCCCATGCCGAGCAGGATCGGCGTGAAGTGATGATCGCCGGCGATCTCGCCGCAGATGGAAACCGGTTTTCTCGCCGCGTTCGCGGCACGCACGATCTGGTGCAAGACACGCAGCACGCCAGGATGGAAGGGGTCGTACATCTTGGCGACGCGCTGGTTGTCGCGATCGACCGCGAGCAGATACTGAACCAGGTCGTTGGTGCCCACGGACACGAAGTCGACGAGCGGCAGCACTTCTGGCAGCACCGGCACGATGACCGGAATCTCGACCATGATCCCGAGTTCGATCTTGGGGTCGAAGGGGACATTCGAGGCTCGCAAGTCTTCGCGCAACTGGTCGACGGCCTGCTTGCAACGAACCACCTCGCTGCGCGTCGTGACCATCGGCAGCAGGATGCGAGCGTGACCGAGCGCGCTGGCGCGCAGGATGGCGCGCAACTGCGTGTAGAGAATGTCCGGCCAGTCGAGGCACAGACGCAAGCCTCGCCAGCCGAGCACGGGGTTGCGTTCTTCAGGCGTGCGGAAGTAACCGAGCGGTTTGTCGCCGCCGACGTCAAGCGTACGGAACGTGACCGGCTTGCCGCGACTTCCCTGCATGGCGCGGCGGTACATCGACACCTGCTCTTCTTCCGTCGGAAACTGCCGCCGCTCCATGAATGCGAACTCGGTGCGGAACAGGCCGATTCCGGCGATCGCGTCGGTCTCCAACTTGTCGAGATCGCGAACGCCTTCTACGTTGGCGTAGAGCGCAACCTCGGATCCATCCAAGGTGATCGCAGGCTGAAAACGGACCTCGGCAACGCGAAGGTCGACGCTCCTTTGTTCGAGGAGTCGCTGCTCGTAGTGCGCCAACTCCTCCTGCGTCGGGTCGACGACGACCACTCCACTATCACCATCGAGCACGACCGTCGTGCCGCTGCTCGCCTTGGCGAGCACGTCCTCGACGCCCACGACTGCTGGAATGCCGAGCGAGCGCGCCAGGATCGCGCCGTGCGAATACTTGCCGCCGTGAGCCGTGACGATGCCGCGGAGATGCTTGCGATCGAGAATGCCGGCGTCGCTGGGCAAGAACTCATCTGCTGCGAACAGATAGTCGCGACCGTTGGCCGTGTACTTCGACCGGTCCTTGGCCATCAACGCAGCGACGAGTTGGCGACCAACGTCGCGGAGGTCCGCCGCCCGTTCGCGCATCGGCGCCTCGGCCATGTTCTGGAACACGGCCTCGTAACGGGCAACGACGCGCTGCAGCGCGACTTCCAGGTTGCAGCCTTGCTGTTCGACCTCGCGCACGACATCCGCGCGGAAGGTCGGGTCGTGCAGGATGCTGACCTGGGCATCGAAAATCCGGGCGTCGTGACTGGTCAGCGCGTCCGAGAGTTCCTTCCGCAGTTCGAGGATGGACCTCGCGACTTCCGCCACCGCCTCGTCGAGTCGACGACCTTCGCCAGCGACTCCGTCCAACCCGACCTTCCACGTTGGAATGGAGTCCAAGGTCCCATGGAAGTGGACCAAGGGCGCGATGGCGATGCCTCGGGCGGCGGCAATGCCCTTGAGTTTGCGTGACATCCGGACGCCCTTTTCGGGGGTCGGTCGCCCGATTGCAACGGGGCGGCTTCACCCCAAGAAGGCGTCGTGCCGATCCATGGGCGAGGCGGAACGAAAGGCGGAGGCCGACGATTCCGCCACGCGTTGCAGGGATATCCGGACATGAGCAAGCCCAAGGATCACGATTCGACCGATGACCTGCTGAGCGATCTGCTGGGACCTGACTTCATGGCCACTGGCATGCTCAAGCCGAACACGCCCGCTGCGTCAGCGGCGCCTGCAGCCACCGGCACGGAGGAAGCTGCACAAACAGAGCCTGACGTCGCGACAGCGGCCGACCCGGTGCCGTCGACGGACGCTGAAACTCCAGCCCGCCGCCGGCGACCACGAGCGAACGACGCATCCACGCAGAAGCAGCACAAGTCGGGCGTCGGAGCGATGGTCGGCGCCGCCTGTTTGTTCGGGGGCATCATCGCAACCGTCCTGCAGTCCTCCAACGCCTTCACGACGACCCTGCGCAGCGTCGGACTCGACGCACCTGTCCTCATGACGATCGGCGCGGTCGTGTTCGTGCTCTCGATCGTCCGACGCCAGCACGCGCTCGCGCAACTCCGCTACGAGCAACTCGCGCAAGCGCAGAACGACAAGGAAAGCGAACTGCACGGCTCATTGCAGTACCTCGTCGAGCAGCACCAGTTGTCGTCGGAACGCCCGCCGGCAGAGGGCGAAGAACTCCAGCGAGTGCTCGTGTCCCTGCAGCGCCAGGACGAGAAGGTCGGCAACCTGACCAAGGCGCTGAAGATGTATGGCAAGCCGCTCATGGAGATCGCGAGCCAAGGCAACGAGATCGCGGCTCAGGTGCAGCAGTTGAAGCAGCAGCTCGATGCGATGCAGAAGGGTCTCGAGAAGACTCCTGCCGCCGGCGCTCAGGATCTCGCGCCCCTCGACCGAAGGCTGGCGGAGACGCAGAAGGACCTTCTCGCTGCAATTGCGTCACTGGCCGACCGGATGCCAAGAGACGCCGGCGTCGCTCCGATCCTGCGACGGATCGAGGAGAGTCTCGCGGCGCTGACGAGTCGTATCGACGACGGCGAGACCAAGAAGGCCATCACGCGCCTCGAAGAGACGCATCGGGCACAGACGCAGAAGCTGGACAAGCTCGCCGACCAAGCCAGCGTCCACGAAGAGATGCAGCGGCTCGAGCGCGTGGTCGACGTCACGGTCGGCAAACTCACGCACACCGTCGACCAAGTCCGCGACAAGGACCTCGGGGGACTCGAAAACTCGGTCCGTGAGATCCAGCGCGAAGTCTCGGGGCTCGGCAACTCGATATCGTCGCTGCAGCAAGCGCTGCGCTCGGGCGCGGCAGCGGCTCCTCGCGCGGCCCAGCATGCGACGCATCAAGAACCATCCGTCGCGCATGGCGCGCACGCCAGCGAAGAGTCGCAGCACTCGACGTCGGCGCCAGCAGCCGTTGCAGCCGCCGTGGGCGCAGGGTCCAGCCACGATGCCCAGGCTGGAGTCGCCGAGAACCGCACCGGCACGCGTGCGGCTTCGAGCAAGAACGTGCTCGGCGCGATCGCGAAACTCAAGCAGATGAAGCAGTGATGCTCGGTGTGCGCCAGAGCCAAGCGGCTCCGCGCACACCTGACGAATCGCCGTGCGCGCTCTTGCGCAACACGACGCGCGCAGCTTCCGAGTTTGCCGTTGCGAACACGTTCTGTTGCAAGAGCGACGGAACGTCTCGATAGAGCGAGTCGACCTGCGACAGGCCGCCGCCCAGCACAATCACGTCGGGATCG
>SXPK01000142.1 GCA_005776365.1 Planctomycetia bacterium | reverse complement strand
CGCTGTCCGACCGCTTCGGTCGCCGACCTGTGCTGCTGGTCTCGATGCTTGGCTCGGGCCTCGATTACTTCGCGATGGCGCTGGCGCCGACGGTCGCGTGGCTATTCGTCACCCGAGCATTGAACGGAATCTCCGGCGCCAGCATGGCAACGGCGAACGCCTACATCGCCGACGTGACTCCGCCCGAGAAGAGGGCCGGCGCCTATGGCATGGTTGGCGCCGCCTTCGGCCTTGGCTTCGTGCTTGGTCCCTTGCTCGGCGGAATGCTCGGCGAGATCGACATCCGGCTGCCCTTCTGGGCTGCAGGTGCGATGGCGTTGACCAACGCCGTCTACGGCATGTTCGTGCTGCCGGAATCCCTGCCGAAGGAGAAGCGCAATCCGTCGCCGCTGTCCCTGCACCCGACCAAGACCATCGGCGTGCTCTTCCGCTACCCGCTTGCGGCTCGGCTGTCGATGTCGTTGTTCTTGTTGAACGTCGCGCAGTTTGCACTGCACGCAACGTGGGTCTTCTACTGCGCGCGACGCTTCGGATGGGGAACACACGACGTCGGCTTGTCGTTGTTCGCGGTCGGCGTCGGCGCCGTGATCGTTCAGGGCGGGCTGACGCGACGACTGGTGCCAAAGCTCGGCAACGAAAGATCGCTGCTGATCGGAGTGCTGATCGGAGTGATTGCCTACTGCGGTTACGCGTTTTCCACCGAAGGCTGGATGCTCTACACGGCGATCGCCATCGCCTCGCTCGGCGGCATCGCGATGCCCGCCTGCCAAGCCCTGATCACCCAGAGCGTCGACCCAAAGGAGCAAGGCGCGGTGCAGGGCGGCATCTCGGGCATGCAGAGCCTCGCCAATGTCGCCGGCCCTTTGCTCGGCAGCGCGATCTACGAGTGGTCGATCACGGGCGGGCGCGACGAACCCGGCCTCGTCTACTGGAACAGCGCCGCGCTCGCGTTGCTCTGTCTTGCGCTCGTCGCCATGGCGCTGCGGAAGAACCGCGCTGAGGCAGTGGCGAGCTGACGCCGCGGTCCTTGTCGGACCGCCAGCGGATCAGCCGTGGCCGCCGAGCGTCTTGTTCGCCGGCTCTTCAACCAGCTTGGCGCGGACGAACTCGCGATTCATCTCGGCGATCACGCGGACGGAAATGTCCTTCGGGCACACGGCTTCGCACTCGTATTGGTTCGTGCAGTTGCCAAAGCCTTCCTCGTCCATCGCGGCGACCAGGTTGCGCGCCCGCCGTTGCCGCTCCACCTGGCCTTGCGGCAGGTGCGCGAAGTGCGAGACCTTGGCGCCGACGAAGAGCATCGCCGAGGCATTCTTGCACGCTGCGACGCACGCGCCGCAACCGATGCAGGTAGCAGCGTCGAAGGCCTTGTCCGCGTCGTGCTTTTTCACTGGGATCGCGTTGGCGTCCTGCGCCGCGCCGGTGTTGACCGAGATGAATGCTCCAGCCTGAACCACGCGATCGAAGGCCGAACGATCGACCACGAGGTCCTTCACCACCGGGAACGCCTTGGCGCGCCACGGTTCGATCCAGATCTCGGCGCCGTCATCGAAGCTGCGCATGTGCAGCTGGCAGGTCGTCGTGCCGGCTTGGGGACCATGCGGCCGGCCGTCGATGACCACGCCACAAGAACCACAAACGCCCTCGCGACAGTCGTGGTCGAAGGCGACCGGCAACTCGCCCTTCAAGATGAGTTGCTCGTTGAGCACGTCCAGCATCTCGAGGAATGACATGTCCGGCGAGGCATGGTCCAACTCGTAGCGGACCATCTTGCCGTCCTGTGTGAAGTCGCTCGCCGTCGAGCTCTTGCTCTGGCGCCAGATGTTCAGTGTGACCTTCATCTTCGGCGTCTCACTCACTTGTAGCTGCGCACCGCGAGGTGCACGTTTTCGAACTCCAACTGCTCTTGGTGACGGACGGGCGTCTTGTCTTTGCCCGCGTATTCCCACACCGCCGCGTGGCGGAACTTCTCGTCGTCGCGCACGGCTTCGCCTTCGTCCTGCCACTCCTCGCGGAAATGCCCGCCGCACGACTCGCGACGCTCCAGCGCATCGCGGCACATCAACTCGCCGAACTCGAGGAAGTCAGCGACCCGGCCGGCTTTCTCGAGCGACTGGTTGAGCGTGTCGTTCGCGCCGAGCACCGTGACGTCCCGCCAGAACTCAGCACGAAGCGCTTGGATCTCGGAGATCGCCTGCTTCAGGCCCGCATCGTTGCGCGCCATGCCGCACTTGCTCCACATGATCGTGCCGAGCGCCCGATGGAAGTCGTCCACCGTGCGCTTGCCGCGGATCGACAGCAGCTTCTGAGTCAGTTCTTGAACGTCGGCAATCGCCTGTTGGAACTCCGGACGCGCCGCATCGATGCCGGGCTTCTGTCCCGCGAGGTAGCCGCCGATCGTGGAGGGGATCACGAAGTAGCCGTCCGCGAGACCCTGCATCAGCGCCGACGCGCCCAGCCGGTTTGCGCCGTGGTCGCTGAAGTTCGCCTCACCGGCGACGAACAGTCCGGGAATCGTCGACTGCAGGTCGTAGTCCACCCAGAGGCCGCCCATGGTGTAGTGAACGGCGGGGAAGATGCGCATCGGCTGCGAGTACGGGTCCTCGTCAGTGATCTTCGCATACATG
>SXPK01000141.1 GCA_005776365.1 Planctomycetia bacterium | reverse complement strand
GGCCAGCAACGCCGCGGAGAGCAGGGCGATGCCGAGGAACACACCCAGGGGCACTTTGCGGTCGGAGTTCACTTCCATGGTTACGCAGCAGCGGCAATCGGGCGGCGGAGAGTAGCTGGCGGCGGTCCGTCGAGAACGGAAATGCCGACGCCAACGCCGCGGCAGCTGCAAGCAGCCGAGCAGCGGCGAGTCCGTAGTTCGGCCCTTTTCGCGCACGCACCGAAGGCGAACCCGCCGCTGCGCAAACGTCGGCCGAACGTCCGTTGCCAACGATGGATGGCGACGCGTCGCCACGCGCGCTAGCCTGCCGCCTCGCATCTGCAGCCTGCGCGCGAGAGTGGCGGAATTGGCAGACGCACAGGTTTTAGGTACCTGCGGGCGCAAGCCCTTCAGGGTTCAAGTCCCTGCTCTCGCACCAGTCTCTGAAACGCGCGCGGCGCCGACCGCTGCCGCCCCCATCCGCCCCTCGCCGCGGGTCCGCGCACCTAGCGGACGGCAACCAACAGCCGCCCCGCCGCTTGCCTCACTGCGCGAAGTGTTCCGGGATGCAGAAGTGCCACTTGTCCCAGCGCCGGGTGCCGAGTTCGCCCTGCCGCAGCAAGGACGCATAGGCGATGGCCTTGTTGCGCACGGCGCTGCGCAGCGTGTGGTCGGCGAGCAAGAACATGCCCGTCGTCAAGAACGTGTGCGCGCCACCGAGCGGGCCGTCACCAAAGCGGATGCCGTAGGCGGCATCCCAATGGCTGGCGGAGATCGCGGCGCCGTTGTAGGTCGTCGCGACGTAGTAGCGCAGGCCATCGGTGACGAGTCCGAACTGCGCGCTTCGGTAGTTGCGGACCCACGCGTATTCGACCGCACCCACGACGTCTTCGGCGATGCGCAGATAGAGCGGATCGGCGAAGTGGCGATAGGCCCCGAGGTAACCGAACAGCACCGCGCCATGCTGCCAAGGCATGTAGAACTCGTGGTTCATCGGCCAGCCAGTGCCGCCGTAGTTGCCCTGGAAGGCCATCGCCATGCTCGCGTGCGTCTTCCTGCGTTGCGCGTCAACGGTGTCGCGGGTGCGAAGGAAGGCGTAGTTCTTCAGGTTCACGTCGCCGGTCGCGAGGTAGGCCTGAACGAAGGCCTGCATGCACCAACCCTCGGCGCGCACCGCCTGGATGTAGCGCGTGTTGAAGGACTGCACGCGCATCAGGGCCTTGAGGCTCTGACCAAGTTGACGGATCTCCTCTTGCGCCCAGCAGTCGCCGCTCAGCGACCAGTAGTCGAACAACAGGTCCATCGAGAAGTGCTCGTGGTCGAAGTGCTCCCAACGATGTGCGCGCTCGCCGTAGGCACGATTCACTCGTGTGCGATAGCCGGCGTAGGGATCGTTCGCATAGAGCGCCCGACGGCCCAGCGACTCGAAGGACAAGTCGCGCGAGCCGGGATAGAGCGGGACACCGTCCCACAAGAACAGCGGCGCCGTGTCGGCGCACTGCAGCCCGTAGAGGTGGTAGGGACGCGCAGCCTGGATCCATGCCTTTTGCTCGAGCGCGATCAGCAACCGGTGATGCCCGGACTGCACCGCATGCGCGAGATCGGGACTGAGCGGATGGTTGCGCGGCGTGCCGGTCGTGGCCGTGGCGATCGCATCGCCGCGCGTTCCCCACGTGCCAAACCAACCGCCACCGAGCCATGAGTTGAACTCGCCATCGGCGCGAGCGTATGCATCCGCAGGTCCGGCGAGCGGACCGCCGAGCAGGCCAAGGCTGCCGGTAGCCATCGCGGTCGCCTGCGTCGGCAAAGCAAACAGCGGCGCCCCCACCATCGCTCCGGCCAAAGCGAGCGCCGCGTCCTGCTCGGACTGCGCCTGAGCTTGATCGAGAGTTGCCAGTTGGAACCGGTATCGCCGGGTCTGTGCGTCGTCGATCCAGTCGTTAGCCAGCACCCGATAGCTGGCAAGCCCGTCAGGAAGTTGCTGCCAGCCCTCGATCGCATTCTCGGCCGCTCGATACGGGAAGCACCACGCGCCGCCTCCGCCGACGAGGAAGCGGGCCTCGTTCACGTCGACGCCGCCAAGCACGTAGTGATTGGGATCCTGCGAACCACTCGGCGAGTCGCTGCCGAGGTAGTCGTTGCCGAGCACCCAGTCGACCGTGACGATCGGCAAGTCGCGATGTTCGGTGACGTAGTAGGTGGACGACAGGTAGTCGCGACCGATGCCGCCAGAGACAGCGTAGTGATACGCGCGATGACGACGCACGCGGACGAGCGGCGTCTCGGCCAGCACTTCTCCCGTGCCCGTGACGAACGACCGGTATGCGACGCCAAAGGTGTCGCGCACTTCGGCGCCGATCGTCAGCGTCGCTTGCGCCTGCTGCACCCACGGATGCGCCTGGAACGCGCCCGTCATGGCTGCGCCGGCAACGACGTCGAAGGTGGTCACCGACGAAGGCGCCAACGTCGGCGTGAACTGCGCCTGCGCGATGCGGATCGTGCCGTCGTGCCAGCGCTGCAGGACACGCCATGCAGTCGAATGACCACCGACGGTCAAGCCGTCTGCATTGGCATGGCGGCCAAAGGGCAATGGCACGGAAGCCAGCACGGTCTCGGTCCGCGCAAAAGCCGCGTCGTTGCGCACCGAGAATTGCGGCACGAAGCCGGCGTCCACCGTCGGGCCGCCGGGACCCATGCCGACAATCGGCGAGTTGGGCAGGATCGGCCCGCCGCCTGATCCGCCGCTGCCACCGCCAGTCCCGTTCGGATCCTCCAACTCGGATGCGCACGAAGAGACCAGCGCGAGCAGCGCGCATGCGGCCCATCGCAGCGAAGGAAGTGCAGGTTGTTGGACGCGGATCGACATGGCGGCTCCATCGCTGCTGGCAGGCATTCGCAGCCAGGGCGAAATCGACCGAACTCGAAGTTCCCTGTTCGCTCTCGCACTGCCTTCGTCTCGCTCCGATCCACGGCCGCTCGCAACGGCAGTTGAGCCGTCGCAAGGAGGCCAGGTTGCGTCCTTGGCCCGGCCCTGCTGCGCGCTTGCCCCTGGCGGCGGCATTGTCTACAAGGGTCGCCCACCCCAACTCGCCGCGAGATCCATGACGCACGTCATCGCTCAACCCTGCATCAACGTGAAGGACAAGGCCTGCGTCGATGTCTGCCCTGTGGACTGCATCCACGGCGGCGACAACGACCCGCAGCTCTACATCAACCCGAACGACTGCATCGACTGCACCCTTTGCGTCGACGCGTGCCCAGTCCAGGCGATCTTCGCGGAGGAAGACCTTCCGGCGGAGTGGAAGGGCTTTGCCGAAGGCAACCAGAAGTACTTCGCCAAGTGATCTACGAGCGGCGCGACGAAGGCGCCGCACCCTCCGACCCTAGCCCAGTCGGCCCCGATCCGGGGCCAACGCCGTGAGCGACGCACGCTACAGCCGACAGACTCGCGTCCACGGCATCGGCGCAAGGGGCCAGGCGGCGCTTGCAAGCTCCACGGTCCTCGTGATCGGCGTCGGTGCGCTCGGCACCCATTCGGCCAACTCGCTGGCGCGCGCCGGCGTCGGCACGCTTTGGCTCTGCGATCGCGACATCGTCGACCTGTCGAACCTGCAACGGCAGACCCTGTTCGAAGAACGCGACGCACAAGAAGGGACGCCGAAGGCCATCGCCGCCGCGCGCGCACTGTCGCGCGCGAACTCTGCCATCGCGGTGGAGCCCTTTGTCGCGCACTGCGGACCGGACTTCCTGGCGTCGCTGCCGCAGCAGCCCGACCTCGTCCTCGACGGGACCGACAACTTCGCCACGCGCTACGTGATCAACGACTGGTGCAAGCAACGCGGCGTGCCGTGGATCTACGCCGGGGCGGTAGGAGCCGAAGGCGCGGCGATGGTCGTGACTCCCGATGGCCCGTGCCTTCGCTGCCTGTGGCCAGAACCGCCGGCCGCGCACGCGATCGGCACCTGTGAGACCATCGGGGTGCTCGAGCCAGTGATCGCAGCGGTGACTGCGTTCCAATCCGCTGAGGTGATCAAGTGGCTCGCCGGCCAGCGCGACGCCGTGACGAAGGGAGTGTTCACTTGCGATGTCTGGCGCGGCAACTACTCCGTCGTGCGCACCGCGCAGCAAAGCGATCCGTCTTGCCCTGCTTGCGCCAAGAAGTCGTTCCCAGCGCTCGACGCCAGGGAGCCGCACGCCGCCGTGCTCTGCGGCCGCGATGCCGTGCAGATCGACCCGCCACGGCGCGCAGCGCTCGACCTCGACGCGCTGCATGGTTCCTTGCAGGGCGTCGTCGGGGATTTGTCGCGCACCCAGCACTACGTCGCCTTCGCCGCCGACGGCGTCGGGATCCGTGTGTTTGCCTCGGGCCGCGCGCTGTTGTTCGGCATGCACGACTTGTTGCGCGCCCGAGCGCTCTACGATCGCTGGATCGGAGGCGGCGCGTGATCTACCTCGACAACGCGGCGACGAGCTTTCCGAAGCCCGATGCCGTGCTCGCCGCCGTGATGCACTGGCACCGCGAAGTCGGCGTCTCTGCTTCGCGCGGCAGTTCGAGCCGTTGCGCCGAGGCCGCAGCCGTCGTCGATCGCGCGCGCGCGCGAATGGGACAGCAAGTCGGCATGTCGAAAGATCGCGTCGCGTTCACCTCAGGAGCGACCGAGTCGATCAATCTGTTCTTGCGCGCATTCCTGCAACCGGGCGACCTCGTGCTCACGACCGCCTTCGAGCACGCATCGCTCGCGCGCCCGCTTCGCGCGCTGCAACTCACGGCCGGAATCCGCGTCCGCGTGCTCCAACCCGACCCGGACCTGGGCCTGTCCGTCGACACGGTCCAACGCGCGCTCGACGAGAGCCGCCCGCGGCTGTTCGCGTTCAGCCATGCGAGCAACGTCACCGGCGCGCAGTTCGACGCCGAGGCCTTCTGCGCGATCGCGAAGGGACTCCGCGCAACGACGCTGCTCGACGCGAGCCAGACCGCCGGGCACATCCCGATCGACGTCAACGCCGATGCCGTGGCTTGCAGCGCGCACAAGGCCTTGCTGGCGCCGCCTGGGCTCGGGATCTTGGCGTGCAGCGCCAACCTGGAACTGCAAGCGCAGAAACAGGGCGGGACCGGTTCCAGCCGCGCGCTCGACGAGCATCCACAGCAATGGCCGCACGCATTTGAGGCCGGCACGCCAAACACGCCCGCGATCTTCGGCCTCGACGCGGCGTTGGGCCTGCTATCGACAACCACGCAACGCGCGCGGCTCGAAGCGGCGCTCGAAGCGACGCGCGAGTTCGAAGTCCGACTGCGCGCGGACTCGCGCTTTCGCGTGTTCGCGCCTGCAGGTCCGCGGATGCCGGTGCTGTCGTTCACCCGCAAGGACCTCGACCCGCAGGATCTCGCCGCGATCCTCGATGCGCGCAACGTGCACGTTCGCGCCGGTCATCACTGCGCGCCCTGGATCCATCGCCACCTGTTGACAGAAGCTGGCGGCACGATTCGTCTGAGCCCTTCGCCCGACGTCACTGCAGACGACATTCGTCAGGCATGGGAAGCGTTGGCGTCCTGAGGAACTCCCAGGCCTCGACCGCGATGCCGAAGAAGTCGTTTTCGTCGCCGAGTCCCGCAGGCAGGTAGCGCAGATGGTCCGGCAATCCGATCGCGTAGCGGTTGCCAGGCAGGCTCCCTGAAATCAGCAGGTCGCGCACGAGGTCGTGCTGCGCATCGCGAAGGCCAAGCCCAGGATGGCTGCCCCAACGCCACAACGCGTCTTCGAACAACGCGCGCGCCGCGTCGCGTGGCAACCGATCTTCGCGCGCCATCGCCGCAGCTTGCTGCAGCACTGGATCTGGAGATGCGACGCCATCAGGAAATGGCTCGCCGCTCGCCCACCGGACGAAGGCCCATTCTGGAGTGTCAGGCAACGAAGCCAGCACTGGCTCCGAACCGGACTCTGCGCACAGTCGCATCGCGAGCGCGATGGCGACGTGGCGCCGCACCGACGGCGCGGCGCTCCATGCGGCACGCTCGGCGATGATCGTCGACGGCTCCCGACTGAGCGCGTAGGCCACGCCAAGCCGCGGCCATGCCGGCTCATACAAGGGCTGCGGCGAAGCGGGCAGCCAGGATCGGATCGCGCTGGCCGAGCGCGGGTCCGCGGCGAGCAACTGCAAGAGCTTCCAATCCGGTCGCGACGACACTTCGATCTTGGCGGCGCCGCCGAGCCCGAGCGTGAGCGCCGCTGCTTCGCGCAGCGAAGCATTCGACTCGCCCGGCGCGAGGAGCAACTGCTGCGCTCGCAACAGCGCCTCGCTTGCGATCACGCCGTCGCGGCGATCCAAAATCGCGCGAAGCAACCATGCCCGTTGCACCAGACTCGCGTGATCGAGCGAACGTTGGCGCAGGTGCGACTGCACGACTGGATCCGAAGCTGGCGCCCCCGCGAACAACGCGGCCGCGACGACGCCAGGGTCCTCGACGCGCAACAACGCCGGCGAGCACGCGGCGCCGGCGCCGGGGAATCGAGAACTCGCGAGCAATGCCGCCACGAGCAACACGGGCACCGGTTCCTTCAGGTTGCGCCCGAGCGCGCGGGCCCAGAAGTCCGACTGCGGCCGCGAGCGCATTGGGCCGAGCGCCATCAGCAGGTTGGCGCAGAGCCGGTCCTGCATCGGCGAGCGATCATCCAGGAACCCGAGGGTCCGCTCGTCGCCGACGGGCCCCTCGGCCAGCACCGCCGCGGCAAATACCGACATGCGACGCCGCATGTTGGACTTCTCGCCAGTTGTCATCGCAAGCAGCACCGGAGCCGCGGCGGAGCCCAGATCCCGCGCCAGCGAAAACCCACCGCGCAAGTCGCGGGACGGCGCATCCAGCAGCAGTTCGGTGAAGCGCGCAACGAGCCTTGGGTCGTCAGCCGGCAGAGTCAGCAATCGCGGCTCCTGCGCGATCGCAATCCCGCATTGAGCGGAACATATGCCGATGCCGAAAAGCCAGACACGCAGGCATTTCGCGACCTCTCGGCGCGCGCCTGACGTACGTCCTGCAGGCAAGGTCGACATGAGCAATGGTCAGCAGATCCTGAACAGCGAGGAAGTCGAGTTCTTGCTCGACGGGTCCGGTGGCTCGAGGCAGGAGAACGGTTCGAGCGCGGCGACGCAACAGGCCGTCACGATGCGCGGCGATCTCGACCAGATGCCACTGGGCGACGTCTTCCAGACGCTCGGCCTGACGAAGATGGAAGGCGTCCTCCGGGTGTGCAACCCGGTCGAACAGCGACTCGTGTACTTCCACGGCGGCAGCCTGCGCATCGTCGTGCCCCCACGCATTTCGATGCGACGCCTGGGCCAGCGCCTACTGCAGGCAGGCGTGCTCACTTCGGACGACTTGCGCGCCGCGCTGGCCGAACAAAAGCGCCAGCCGCGCGCGCTCGACGAAGTGCTCGTCCAACGCGGCTGCGTGAGCCAGGAGCAGATCGACGACATCATTGCGCTGCAGGCAAACGAGGAACTGTTCGGCCTCTTCACCTGGAGGCACGGCACCTTCGAGTTCTTCAAAGGACCGCCGCAGGACGAGTCGCTGCAGAAGCGACTCGACAGCTGCCACGAGTTCGAGGTCAACAGCCTGCTGCTCGAGGTCGCGCGACGGAGCGACGAGTGGGAAGGCATCCTCACGACGCTGCAGAACCTCGACGAAGTCCCGGTGCGCACGCAGCACGAGCCACCCGAGGATCTCGACGAGCAGCAGCAGGCGGTATTGCGCGCCGCTGACGGCAGGCACACGTGGCGCGAGATCGCGGACCTCACGGTGCTGGCAGAGTTCGACTGCGCGCGCACGGCCAAAGGCCTCGTCGAGGCGAAGCTGCTCGAAACGGCGAGCGCGCAGCAAATGCTCGATCTGGCGCAGCGCCAACTGGAGCAAGGACACGGCAAGAACGCGCTGATCCTCGCCCAGGCGCTCTGCGACCGTCAGGCCGACCGCACCATCGACACCACGCGCTCCTTGGCAAACATCCTGCGCGGCGCGGGCGAACCAAAGCTCGCCTCGGCGGTGCTGCTCGAAGCCGCGCAGATGCAGTCGGAAGCGCAGGACGCGCTGCAGTTGGCGCAGGAAGCGCGCGTGCTGAGCCCGCGCGACCTCGCGACCATGAGCTTCTTGCGCACGACGATGCTGGCGCACCTGAGCCCGGAGTCGCCGGAGATGGAGCAGGTGACGATCGACCTGCTGGACGGGTTGCTTGCTGACGGCGACGTCGAGCGATTGTTCGCCGTCGTTGAGGAAACGAAGCAACTCGGCATGTGCACTCCGCAGGTCATGATCCGCGAGGCGCGCGGACTGGCGAAGAAGAAGGAGAAGGACGCGGCGATCGAAGTGATGCTCGTGGCCGCCGCCGCTTTCGCCGCACAAGGCGATCGCCAGCAACAGCTCGAACTGCTCGAAGTCGCGCTGCGCCTCGATCGAGAGCGCAAGGACATCCATAAGCAGATCCAGTCCCTGCGCTCCACGCCGCGCACACGGATGATCCGCATCGCTTCTGCTTCGGCTGCGGCGGTGATCCTCATCGCTGCCGGAATCGCCTGGTGGAGTTCGAATGCGGCCGCAGAGCAAGTCGCCGCCGAGGGCACCCGCATCCGCGAAATGCTGGAGAAGGGCAATGTGGCGGAGGCGTCTGCGGCACTGGCCTCGCTCACCCATGCCGCCAGTCCTTCGGAAGAGCTTGTCTCCCTCCGCCAAGCAGTCCGCGCCGCAGAGTCGGAGTTCGCGCACGCACAGCACGAAGCGTCGAAGAAGAAAGTCGCGGTGCTGATGCAGCAGGCCGGCGACCTCGTCGCACAGGGCGAGTTGGCGCAAGCCTTCGCGACCTACGCCAACGTCCGCTCCAACCCCGATCTCGCGGAAGATGCGGATTCTGCCCGCGCTGCGCGCCTCGAGGCCTTGCATCGCGACTTGACCAACTCGGTGGTCAAGCTGCCGGACCTGTTGCCGCAGCCGCCGACGGACTTGATGGACCGCCAGAAGATCGAGGACACGCTCACGAGCCTGCGGCGAGCCATGCAACCGCAGTTGCGCGACGCTGCGCGCGCAGTGCTGCGGCTGCGCGAGCAAGGCGCGCTCCCTCCGGGCGCAGAAGAACAACGCCTCGCAGCGATCGCAGAATCGTCGGAGCGAGCGCTTCCGGCGATGGACCGCTGGGCAGAGTTGCTTGCAGCCTACGAAGCGGCATCCGAACGGAGCGCGGAGCAGCGCCGCATGGATCCTGTGTTCAAAGAAGCCCTGGACAAGGAGCGCGCGCTCGATTTCGACGGCGCGCTCGCGGCCTACCGCAGGCTTGCGAGCACCGACGCGAACACCCAGGGACTCAAGCAACACTTCCGGCAGAAGGTGACCGAGCTGGAAGGGATCCTCGGCGTCTGCCAGGGCATCCGCGCCGCGACGCAGCAGGGCGATTACGCAACTGCTCATCGCGAACTGGACGCGCTATCGCGCGCGTTCCCCGCGATTCCGTTCGTGCAGGTGGTCAGGCTGCCGGTGCGCCTCTCCTCGTCGATGCCCGGCGCGTCCGTCCGCTGGAACGGAGTCCCGTCCGGCACGACGCCGCAACTCGCGAGCTACGCGCCCGGGGTTTCGAATCTCGTCGAGCTCGAGCTCGACGGCTTCCTCCCTCTCCGCATGGCGCTGCCCGAACGCCATGACGGATCGGTCGAGGCGCTGCTGACGCTGCGGCCATCCGCCGAAGCTCCGCTGGCCGCTCCCATCGACCTGCCGATGGCGGCCACTGCGGATCGCACCTTTGCCTCGGACCGCGACGGCGCGGTCGTCGCATTCGACAATCGAACCGCAGCGCAAGTCTGGCGCACGACGGCAGACGACGCGACCTCGGCGCGCACGCCACCAACGCTCTACCAAGGCCTGGTCCTCACGGCTTCGCCCGAGGGGCTGCGCGCTCAAGACCAAGTGAGCGGTGCGACGCGGTGGGAGCGGAAGGATCTCGCCACCGAGGTTGCGCCCGTCGCCATGGATGGACGCATCGCGACGAGCGTCGGGTCGGCGGAAATCACCATCCTCGACCCGCGCGACGGCAAGAACCTCGGCGTCTGGCGCCTGACCGCCGACGCGCACGGGGAGATCGTCAGCGATGCCAGGACCCTGGTCGCGGCATCGACGGACGGGATCCTGACAGCGCTCGACGTAAAGTCGATGACGAAGCGCTGGAGCACCGAGCCCGGCGAGTGCGGCGGCACGCTGCTGATGACCCTGCGAGGAGTTGTCGCGCTCGATGACGACGGGGTCGTGGCACTGTTGGACCTGCAGACGGGGGCAAGGCGGTGGCGTCGCGAGTTGCGCGGCACTCCGATCGGTCGGCCCGCGGCAAATCGTGAATGCCTGGTGATCACCTTCGACGAGCACGTGAGCGTGCTGTCGCTCGAAACCGGCGAGACAACCATGCAGCTCGATGCGATTTCGGGCAGTTGGTCCGGACCGGCTGCCGTGCTCGGGGACTTCATCGCGGTGCCCACACGGAGCAATGAAACGCTGGTCTACTCGCCCGACTCGAAGAAGCCGCGCTTCGCGTTGGCATCGGATCGCGCGAGTGCGGTCGCCGGGGATCGTCGCGTCAATGTGCTGCAGGCATCGGGCCGGCGGATCGCGACCTATCGCAAGATGCCTTGACTCAAGTCGCCCGTCGCAGAATGCAGACGGGGTCTCGGCGCCGCGACGCGCGCAGCGCTGCGACGCGTCAACGCGCAAGCTGTCGCTCGCATCGCCGCAACCGCGCGGCTCGTTGCGCAAGCCATGCGAGCGGGCCACGACCCATCAGCGAGCGCCGTCCGATTCTCGCGACCACTACGCAATAAGGCCGCCTCGATGGAAGGGAGCCTGTGGCAGAAATCGACCTCGACACTTCGCTCGGAGCCGCCGATGGCGCCGGCCTCATTCGCGTTCGCGCGTGACATCGGAGCATCCCTCGCTTGCGGCACATCGAGTTGGCACATGCGTTGCTTTGAAGCGGTCACTCACTCCGCGAGGCTTATGCGACTCCAACTGCTGACTGTTTCCTTGATCGTCTCGTTGGCATTCACCGGCTGTGCCGACCACGCTGCGCGCATCGTCGCCGGCGACACGGGCACCCAACCACCGATCGGACCCTCCGATGGCAGCACCGTCGGCGGCGGCGGCAGCACGGGAGGTAGCACCGGTGGCAACACGGGTGGCGGCGCTGGCGGCACGACGCCGAGCCCGGGCGATGGCGCGGCGGATGGTTCGGCAGTGGACGGCGGCGGTGAAGGTGGCGGCCCCGGCGGTTCGCCGGTCCCCGAACCAGGCACGATGCTGTTGGTCGGCACCGGTTTGGCGGGCGCGGCGCTGATGCGCCGCCGGCGCCAGACGGTCAAGGTCGAGACCGAGCAGAAGTGAACTGAGCACCTCGCAGCAAAGCATCCAGCCTGCGTAGCATGCGGGCGTGCCTCGAACCTGCTTGTGGATTGCGCTCGGCGCCTTCGCGTCGAGTTGTGCACATCCAGTCGCCGACGACAAAAGGGTGACCGATGCCTGTCGGGCCCTCGTCGCTTCAGCGCCACACGAGTTCGCTGACTCGATGACCATCGTGCTGGCGCTCGGGCCGGTTGCATCGACGCCGCTCATCGCAGCATTGCGCGAGCAGCCAGACGCGCCGGGCGTAGAAGCCGCGCTAGCGACTCTCGGTCGACTTGGCGGCGACGGCGCGCGCGAGTTGCTGCTGGAGACCGTGCAAGACCGTGCGCCATATGCCGCGGCCGCGGCATTGGCGATCGGCGACTGCGCGGATGCCACATCGGCGCAACCACTGCTCCTGACTGCGACCGATCGGCTCGCGGATCCGACGCTGCGCGCGGCCGCCTGCGCGACGTTATTGCGAATCGGGATCCGCAGCGAAGTCCGCAGCCTCGTGCGTGGCATCCTGCTCGCCGGAACACCGCACGGGCGCGAGTTGGAACGCGAACTCGGCTTGCCGCGACGTCCCCGCTGGGCCTACGAACGCTATCTGCTGCAGCAGGCGCTGCGCGACGCCGCGGGCGAGGACTTCGGCCTCGATACCGACGCTCCATGGGACGCGATGCTCGCCTGCGCCGATCGCGTTGACAGTTGGCTCTCGCGCTGACGCTGCAAGGACCTGCCGATCCAGCTGACGAGCTGCCTGCCTCGACGCTAGGGGAATGAAGTCGCGACGCTCTGCAGCGCAACATCGCGGATCGCGCCGTTGCGCACGAGCACGCGGCCTTTGTAGGGCATGTGCCGTCGCTCGCATTCCACCTGCACTTCGATGTCCGCATCGGACTCTTGAGCGCTTGGCTCATTGAGGATGCGCAGGTTGCAGAATCCCATCTGCAGCAGCCGCGCCTCGACAGCGCCCTTGGCCCGGTCCGCGGCCGACGGACTCGGCGCGGCGGCTGCGCCATCTGCCGCGATCGCGACTTGCGGTGGCGGGATGCGAACGATCGCTGCACCGAGGGTCTCGCCGACTTGTTCGGTCGTCTCCCGCAAGTCTTCGATCGCCTCGCGAAGGCGCAGCATCTGCTGCTCGATCCGCTCGAGCCGTTGATCGACATCGACACGCGGGAGCTTCTCTGGCAACGTCAGGATGCGCTCATCAATCGACCGCAGCATCGACAGTCCGCGCAAGTGCTCCTCGAAGCGCGCAACGCGCACGTGCACCAACACGAAGCCGATTGCGAACGCGGCGAAGAACAGGCTGAACTGCCAGGTTTCCATGAAGCGAAGGCTCGAAGTCTAGCGGCGACAGTCGCAGGTTGCTGAGGTTCTCACGCGCGCCGAGGTCTCAGGAAGAGAAGCCACGCCAAGGCCCCGCCGGCGATGATCGCGAGTCCCTTCAACGCATTGCTGCGGTTGCCCTCGTCCTGGAGCACGGCAACGACGAACGCGAACGAGACCAGGATGAATAACAACGGCGTCAGCGGGTAGCCCCAGCAACGGTAGGGCCGCACCGCGTCGGGTCGCGCGCGACGCAGGCGATAGACCGCAGCGACGGTCATTGCGTAGAAAAGAAACGCGGCGAACACGACGAAGTCGGTGACGTCGTGAAAGCCCTGCAGCCCCGTGACGATCAGCACGCCGCACGCAGCTTGGACCCAGATCGACACCACCGGCGTTCCCCAGCGCGGATGCACCTTGGTCAGCGCTCTCGGCATCAGCCCGTCCTGCGCCATCGCATAGAACGCCCGCGGCGACGACAGCAGGTTCGGGTTCGCCGCGCCAAAGATCGAGATCGCGATCAACAGGGTCAGGTAACCAGAAAGCCCAGGCGACAGCACTCGGTCGACGGTCAGCGCCGCGACCTGGGTCGGCGGCGTGTCGGGCGACATCGCCTGCATCTCCGCGAAGGGCACCGCGCGGAGGTAGATGACGTTCACCAGCAAGTAGACCGCGATCAGGATCAACATCCCGCCGACGAGGCCGAGCGGCAGGTCGCGCTCGGGTCGCTTCAGTTCCGCTGCGTTGAACGGCAGCTGATACCAGCCTTCGTAAGCCCAGAAGATCGCCATGAAGGCGGAGACGAGGCCAGTGACCGTGAGCGCCGTCGTCGCGACAGCCGCCGGCGCAGTCGACGGCCCTGCCTCGATGCCTGCCGCCAACACGCCTCCCATCACGATCGCGCCGAGCGACGCGAGCTTCGCGAAGGTCGACAGATTCTGGATCAGCGCGCCAAGACCGACGCCGAAGTGATTGACGATCGCGAGCACGAGGATCATGCCGCACGCGATCGCGAGCAGAATGCCAGGGTCCTGCTTCTCGGCGACGACGTCGATGCCGAACAGCGGCAATAGGTTTTCGGCAAAGGCGAGGGCGAGCGCGGCCATCGTTCCGGCGTTGATGACCCAGAAGAAGGTCCAGCCGTAGAGGAAGGCGACGCACGGCCCCCACCCTTCACGCAAGAACGCATACTGCCCGCCCGCTTCGGGAAACATCGCGCCCAGTTCTGCGTAGGCGAACGCGCCGAACAAGCAGACGAGTCCCAGCCCGATCCACAGCAAGTAGACCCACTCTTCGGAAGGGAGTCCCTGCGCCACCTTCAGTGGCTTCAGGAAAATGCCAGAGCCGATGACCGCGCCGACCGTGATCGATACCGCGCTCGTCAGTCCGAGCCGCCGCTGCAGTCCAGGGTTGTCCATCGCCGGTTCAGCGGAATCTCGTGACGCCCGGGATCGCGATCGCGTCCGTCGGCGGCACGGAGTCCATCGCCAGGACGTCTGGCACCAGTTGCTCTTTGGACTCCCACGCTTCCTGCCAGGTGACGTCCTTGCCGGAGTAGGCGGCCATGCGACCGAGGACTGCCATCATCGTGCTGTTGATCATGTAGTCGCTGTTGTCGATGCGCTTGCCGGCGCGGATGGCAGCGAACATCTCGTCGTGCTCGTTCTGGTACATGTCCGACTGCGGCCCGTCGTAATTCCAACTCGTCTTGCCTGAAATCGCATGCTGGAACACGCGGCTCTGGCCCTGCGTCCCCATCACGTACTCGTCGACATCACGGAAGCAGCCGTTCTGTTGGCGGCAGTAGGAGAAGCCGCGCGTGCCGTCCTTCCACTCGTAGACCGTCGCGAAGTGATCGTAGACGTAGCCGTAGTCGGCGTCGGTGCGCTTCTGGCGACCGCCCAGCGAGTAGGCTCGCGTCGGGTAGACGTCCTGCTTGATCCACGCCATCAAATCGAGCGTGTGAATGTGCTGCTCGGCGATCAGGTCACCGGACAGCCACGTGTGGTAGAGCCAGTTTCGCAACTGGTTCTCCATGTCGGTCCACGACGGCTGCCTGGGCTTCAGCCACAGTTCGCCGGTGAGGTAGTTGCCCTGCATCGCGAGGATCTCGCCGATCGCGCCATCTTGCAGTCGCTGCACCACCGCGCGGCGGCCGTGGTGATAGCGATAGCAGAGGCCTGACACGATGCTGAGCCCTTTGATCCGCGCCTCGTCGCACGCGGCGCGCACGCGACGCAAGCCCGGAGCATCGGTCGCGACCGGCTTCTCGGCGAAGATGTGCACGCCCTTCTTGACCGCCTTCTCGATCTGCATCGGGCGGAAGCCGGGCGGCGAAGCAAGCAGGATCACATCGACGCCGCTATCGAGCACGCGGTCGATACAGTCCAGACCAGCAAACATGCGCTCCTTGCTGACCTGCATCTGCGCACCGCGCTGCGAGCCATCCAAGGCTTCCTGCAGTTCGCCCACCGCGTCGCTCACGCGATCTGAGAACGCGTCGCCAACGGCCCACAGCACGTTCTGCTCGTTGGCCATCAGCGCCTGACGCGCGGCGCCGGTGCCGCGACCACCGCAGCCGACGAGCCCGACTTTGAGCGGCTCGCCAGCGCCTTGATGCACGAGACCCGCGAGGGAAAGCGCGGAGACGGAACCAGCGGGGATGGAGAGCGCGGCCGCCGAGGCAGCCGCATTCGCGAGGAAGGACCGACGGCCGATGCCAGGAGAGTCGTGCTTGGTCATGGGATTCGCAACGGGACGGGCAGAGCCTAGGGATGCGGCTCGGAAGTTCGATGCGAAAGTCCGCTCGCTACCGCGGGCTGCTGGGCCACGCGAGGATCTGGAATCCTCCCGACGCTTCGTGGTTGATGGCGCGCATGCGCAAGACCAGTCGCCGCGAGTTCCTTTCTGCCACCGCTACTGCCGGCATCCTCGCGACGACGCCGCGCGCTGCATTTGCACCGCCTGCGTTCGCGAACCCGCGACGGACGCCGATGAAAGCCGTGAAGTACGGCATGGTCGAGGAAGGCTCCACCGTGCTGGAGAAGTTCGAGATCCTCCGCGAATGCGGATTCGACGGCGTCGAGATGGACAGCCCCAACGGTCTTGCCACCGCGGATGTGCTTGCTGCCAAGACCAAGACCGGACTTGAGATCCCTGGCACTGTCGATTCTGTGCACTGGAACAAGCCGCTCTCGGCAAACGAAGAAGCAATACGCGCCGAGGGTCTGGAAGCCGCGCGCACGGCCTTGCGCGACTGCAAGGCTTACGGTGGCACGTCGACGCTGCTGGTGCCGGCGGTGGTGAAGAAGGACGTCTACTACGGCGACGCCTGGGCGCGATCCCAGAAAGAGATCCGCAAGCTCCTGCCGCTGCTCGACGAACTCGGGATCGACCTCTTGATCGAGAACGTCTGGAATGGGTTTCTGCTCGGACCAACGGAACTCGCCCGCTACGTCGATGAGCTCGAGCACCCGCGCGTTGGCGTCCACTTCGACCCGGGCAACCTCGTCAAGTTCGGACACCCGGAGCACTGGGTGCCGATCCTGGGTGCGCGCATCCGCAAGGTCGACGTGAAGGACTTCAGCCGCGGCAAAGCTGGCTTTGGCGTCGCGCTCAACGAGGGCGACACCGACTGGCCGTCGGTGATGAAGCAACTGCGCGCCATCGGCTACGACGGCTGGTTCACTGCCGAGATGCGAGCTGGCGACCGCGCCTACTTGAAGGACGTCGCTGCGCGGATGGACTCCTTCTTGCGCGGCTGAGACAGTTCCATCCCGAACCCCTGCCTAGCATCCCGCCCCATGCCCTGCCTCGCCCTAACCCTGCTGCTCGCCTTCATGCAAGGTCCAGGCGAAGCAGCGGCGGGCGATCGCGCAGTTCCCGGCATCATCGAAGCCTCGACCGCCAGAGATGGGTCGTTCCTCGTTGATGCCGCGCTGGCATTGCAACCCGATGCGCTTCGCGCCGCCGCATCGGCGACCGAACGCGGGCTCGCGTGGCTGGCGCAACGCCAGTCGCAAGGCGGTGCGTTCGTCGCCATCGTCGGCCACAAGATGGAGAACGACTATGTCGAACTCGAGACGGCGCTCTCGATCGCCGAACAACGCGCGGCAGGACGCGGGCACCTTGGCGTCAGCGCGCTGTGCGGAATGGCATTCCTTGCAGCCGGCCATCTGCCGGATCGCGGCCATCACGGCAACGTGGTGCAGCGGACGCTCGACTACGTGCTCGCGCATGGGCACGAGAACGGTTTCCTGTCCGACTCGGGCACGCGCATGTACAGCCACGCATTCGCGACGCTGTTCTTGGCGGAGGCCTACGGCATGGCGGGCGGCGCCGCTTGCAAGCTCGCCCTCGAACGTGCTGTCAATCTGATCGTCGACAGCCAGAACCAGCATGGCGGCTGGCGCTACAACCCTTTCGACCGCGAAGTCGATCTGTCAGTGACCGTCTGCCAACTGCAAGCGCTGCGAGCTGCGCGCAACATCGGCATCAAGGTGCCAGATGACACCGTGGCCCGCGCGATCGCGTACGTCCGACAGAGCCAGGTTCGCGGGCCGCAGCGACCGCGCCAAGGCCGCCGTGGCAGCAGTGCGGCGTCAGGCGGCGGCCAGTTCTACTACAAGATCACCGGCCGCGGGGCCTACCAGAAGGCCGATGAGTTCGCGATCAATGCCGCGGCACTCACCGCGCTGGCTTCCGCCGGCGTCTACGACAAAGAACTGCACGAGCCGACGCTGGACTTCCTCGAACGCGCCTACCGCACCACCGCCGACTACTACGGCAGCCACTACTTCTACTGGTACGGCAACTACTACGCCTGCCAAGCCTTCTTCCAGACCGGCGGCGCGCGCTTCGATCGGTTCTACGAGCGCTTGTGCCGCGACTTGCTGGAGACCCAACGCAAGGACGGAAGCTGGAGCAACGACGTCGGTCCGGGCGACGAATTCGCGACGGCGGTGGCTTGTCTGCTGCTCTCCCTGCCGCAGCAGTATCTGCCGATCTTCCAACGCTGAAGCTCGTCGGCACCTCGCGCCTGGATGACTTTCCACAACCGCGATCGGGCGACTTGGCTTCGGCCTTGATTCCCTGCGCCGTGCGGCCACCATTCCGCGCCGGTCACCATCGGTCAGGGAGCATGCTTACCAACAACCTCCGAATCTTGTTCGCGGCCAGCCTCAACGTCGCACTCGCTGCGCAGGCGCCCGCTGTTTCCCAAACACCGCAAACGGAGCACGCGTCCGCGCTCACCGGCGGTGGTTCTTCTGCGGACCCGTTCGTGCTGCGCACCCTTGGCGCGCTGCCGCAGGACGAGGGCACCGACTACTCGATGCGCACGCTGTTCCAGCAAGAACACGGCGACTTCATGCAGAAGCGCAAGCGGTTTGATCCGCAAGTGATGCTGCGCGGCGGTTCGATGATGAACGGCAGCGTCGGCAGCGATGACGGTGACTTTGATCTGCTGCGCGGCACTGCCGATCTCGATTTCCGCCTGCCGGTCGCGCACAACGCCTATGTCACGCTCGGCGCGTTCTACGACCAGCGCACCTACGACACGAACCAGATGCCTGGGTTCCGCACCGAGACGCTGTTCGCTACCGGCGCCAACGTCGGGTTCGGATGGTTCTTCGACAAGGATGTGCTGATCGAGGCCAAGGCCAAGCCCGGTTACTGGTCCGATCTGGACGGCACGACCAAGTCCGACGACTTCGACTGCTGGGCCAGCGCGATCGGCACCGTGCGCTACAGCCAGGAGTTCTTCTTCAAGCTCGGCGTGCGCTACAACGAGGTCTACGAGCAAGCCAACGTGCTGCCGAATCTCGGCCTCACGTGGGCCGGGGAGACGGTTCGCGTCGACGTGATGCTGCCGGATTACTTCGAAGTGTCGCTGTGGCCGAGCCCGGACTTCGGCTTCTTGTTCGGCGCCGAGATCCAAGGTGGTGAATACAACGTCCGCGGCCCGCGCAACGGCCAACCGAGCGGCACCACCGGGACGACGCAGGTGCAAGAACTGCTCGCCTACACCGGCGTGCACTGGCAGTTCTCGGACGACTTCGGCCTCGTCGCCCGCGCCGGCGCGGCGCTGGTCGGCGAATACAGCCTCGACGATGGCGACACCAGCACGCCGGTCATCGACGGCACGCTCGACCCGTGCTTCTTCTTCGACGTGTCGATCGGCATCCTGTTCTGAGCCGTCCTGAAGTCGGCGCCAACAGCGCCATGTAGCGGCCCTGCCGCGGCGATCAACGCTGCGACCGGGCCGCGCGCCTGTACAAGTCGGTGTATCGACGCAGGCACTCGTCGGCTTCGAAGTTGCTCATGACGTGCGCGCGGTTCTGCGCGCCTTCTCGCCGGCGACGATCGCCGTCGCGGCAGAGCCCATCCAGCGCGCGCGCCAGCGCTGCTGCGTCCCCAGCGCCGACCAACGCGCCGCGCGAGCCATCTGGCAACATGGTCGCAACGTCGCCGACGCTCGTGCTCGCAACCGGCAACCCCGAAGCCATGGCTTCGAGCAGCGAAATCGGCATCTGCTCCGTGCGCGACGACAACGCGAACACGTCCATGCTGCGATACCGCGGCGCGGTGTCAGCAGCGTTGCCGAGAAAACGCACGCGCTCTGCAATACCGAGCGAAGCCGCGAGGGATTCGAGCGACTGCCGCTCGGGCCCATCACCCGTCAACTCCAGCCTGGCCGCTTCGCGCATCTGCGCGAACGCACGCAGCAAGGTCGCATGGTCCTTCTCCGCACGAAGGCCGCCAACCGCACCGATGACGCAAGGGCCGCGACTCTCGACCCGGTTCGCGCCCGGCGAAAATCGAGCGACGTCGACGCCGTTTGGCAGATAGATGAGCTGACTCGTCGGCACGCGCCATTGTCGACGGGCAATCGTCAGCAATCCGGCTGAGACGACGAGCGTCGCGTGAGTTCGATCCAGGGCGATGCGCCGGATCCAGTTGCGACGCACCAGCCTGCGCGACTGCTCCGCCGGCCCGAACCCTTCCTCGTGATGCACGTGCCGCGAAAAGGCGAGGACACGCGCGGCCATGCATGCCTCGATCGAGCCCCAGTTGTAGGTCAGCAGCACATCGGGATCGCGCTCGCGCAACATCCGCACGAATGCACGCACGCTGCCGCAGAACGACTTGCCACCAGGCGGCCCCATCAACTCGCCGAGCAACGACGCATCGACACGGTCTCGCGCCGCGAAGTTTCCATCCATTGCGACGATGTCGTGGCGCCATTCCGGCCCCATTCGCGCAATCACCTCACATTGGCGCATCTGCGGCCCGCCGACGCCGAAGGTCGCGAACACGTGCAGCACGCGACGCGGCGACGTTGCGCCGACAACGGTCATGGCGCAACGACTGCGGAACGCGCTGGCTCGCGCGACGCGACCTGCGGCTCGCCGCCGCTTTCGACCATCGCAAACAACCGACGCAGAAACTGCGACCGATTCTGCTCCGGCCGGAATCCAAGGTCGCGCTCGGCGTCGGCGCAGTCGAGCGGGGCCGAGAAACTGCGCGAGCGAAGGTCGCGAAGCGACGGGAACTCACGGGGCTTTTGCGCGAGCGCCTTCACCAGATGCTTGCCGACCTCCTGCAACCACATCCACAGGATCGGCGTCGGATGGAATCGGTAATCGCGGCCGGTCTTGATGCGAAGCTCCTGCACGAAGTCGCTCGCAGTGATCCGCACCGGACCAGCGAGGTTGTAGTCCCGGTTCTTGGCTGCTTCTGCAAACAGCGCAGCGACGAGTCCGCGAGCGCACTCGTCGCCGAGCACGAGCGGCAACGGCGATCGGCCGCGACCCCAGCCGACACAGTGGTTGTCGCGCACCCACAACCCGATGCCCGAGTGTTCCAGCGACGACGCGCTGCCGAGCACGACAGCAGGCCGCACGATGACGACGTCGAGCCCTTGTTGTCTCGCACTGCGCAGTGCCGTCTCTGCGGCGATCTTGCCGCGGCTGTAGGCGCCGCGCGTCGCTGGCAGCGGATCAGGACCGCAACCGCCGCAGAGTGGCTCGGCGCCGCCCAGATACAGCGCCGCAGTGCTGCTGGCATAGACGAGTCGCTTCAGTCCTGCCTGCCGCGCTGCGGCCGCGGCCGCGGCGACGCCATCGCGCATCGCCGACTCGATGCGTCTCGCGTCGTCGCCCGCAACCGTCGCGAGATGCAGCCCGTATGCAGCGCCTGCGAACGCGCGCTGCAACGCGACTGGATCGCTCGCATCGCCCGCGAACACCCGGATCGACGGATCTTGGAGTTCCGCGGGCAGCAACCGTGGGCGACGAACGAGCAGCGTGATCGGTTTGCCAAGCGCACGCAGTTGCGCAACACAGTGGCGACCAAGAAAGCCAGCGCCGCCAAGGACCACGACTTCGCCAGGACGCGCCGGAAATGGCGAGGGGGGCGCCGAAGCCAACGTCACCGGCTCGGAGCTGGCGCCCGCCGCTTCGGCGGCAAGCGTGCACATCCGCAGCGTCTCGCGCGCTGCAGCGGGCGAGTTGCGGGGCGTGCGCCTGGTCCTGACGGCTTCGTGAAACTCACCGAGGCTCGTCTGCATGCCCATCAAGAATGGATCCTCGGGCCCACGCAACTTGAACAACGCGAGCCCATAGCCGAGCACCGCCATCGCGCCGCGTCGCAGCAGGTGCAGGCCACCGCCCGCGAGATTGCGCCCCGCGTCGAGGAAGTCGAGCCAACGAGTCTTGCGCCGCAACCAGCACGCGTTGCGCAGGACATCTGCGAACGCCGCGCCGTCCGAGCCGATCGCGTGCACGGTCGATTCCGGCATGGTCCTGCCCAGCGCCATCCGCACCGATGCGGTGCCACGCTCGCAAACGAGCTGCATTTGCCAGTCGTCGAAAAACCGCGCGCCGTTGCCGAGCGTGCGCGGTTCGCCGGTGACTACGGCGAGCCTGCGGCAATCGCCGAGCAGTCGATGCACGATCGAGAACAGGTGCACCGCCTGCTCGAACAGGATGTTGGCCTCGCTCTGGAACATGAAGTGCGAGACATCGTCGGTCTGCAGTTGGCGCAACGGCACGTTGTGCACGATGGCAACATGCTCGAGCCGGCCCAGCCGTCCCGCCGCGAGATGGTCGCAGAGCCGCACGACCGCTGGGCTGGCGGACTGGTTGTGATTGACGCCGAGCACCAGATGTTGCGCCTTGGCGACGCGCTCGAGTTCGTCGACGTGCTCCACGACGAGCGCCATCGGCTTCTCGACCAGCACGTGCAGGCCGCGTTCGAGGCACCGCCGGGCGACGGCGAAGTGAGCGCCGGGCGGCACCAGCACATGCACCACGTCGGCCACGCGCGCGTCGCACAAGGCGTCGACGTTGTCGAAGACTGCTTCGATCCCGTGCCGCCTCGCCATGCGCTCGGCGCGCGCCCGCACCGTGTCACAGAGCGCGGTCACCAGCACTCCTGGCACCGAGCGCAGCGCCATGAGGTGCACTTCGGCGATGAAACCGCTGCCGATCAGCGCGATGCGAGTCTGCGTTGACGCCATGCCGTTGGTACAGTGTGGCGGCGACCGTTGTGCGCGGCCACGACCGGATGCTGCATTTCCCGCTCGACATGCAATCGCGCCGCCGACGGGATCATGCGCACCAGATCGGCCATGTGCGCTTCTCGACTTGACGCGAAGTCCTCCCTGCCAAGGGGCTTGTGGCCCATCCGCTTGACTGCACGCAACCGCCTTCGATGATGCGCGCCGCCAGTTCCCCCGCGTCGGCGACATGGTCGTCGACAATCCGCATGTCATCGATGTTTGCCGCGCCGGCTCCCGCCGCGTTGTCCGCCGTCCTTGCGTTCGCTGCCATTGTTCCTGCGCAAGAATCCGCGGTGCCCCGCAGCGGAGCGGCCGTTCAAGAGCCGCACATCGCCCAAGCGGCCGCGGCCCAGGACGCCGAGAAGAAGCCAGCGCCCAAGCCGAAGCTCACCTACGAGGTGCTGGTCGAACGCGGCGGCGCCTTGCTCGGCACGCCGGTCTCAGCGGTGTGGATCCCAGGCGGCCACGACTGCGCGTTTGCGTCGCCAGACGGCCAGTCGATCGTGCGCAGAAGCCCGCGCCAACCAGAGCCGGTGACGCTGATCGACGCGGTCACACTCTGGTCGAAGCTCGGTGCGCCGCCGGAGGCAGGCAAGCCAAAGCGAGTGCCCGCGTTTTCGTTCCACGACGCAACGACGCTGCGCGTCGAACTCGACGGCACCGTGTGGCACGTTCCGCTTGGCGAAGGCGCCGCCAAGGCTGCGCTCCGATGGCCGAGCCAGATCGACGTCCGCGACGATCATGTCCCGCTCGCGATCGCAGCCGGCGACCGCCGGGTCGCCTACGTGAAGGATCACAATCTGCACGTTGTCGGCGCCGACGGCGAGCCAAAGCGCATCACCAAAGACGGCAGCCCTGACATCGTCTACGGCGGCGCGGCGCATCGGGCGGAGTTCGGCATCCGGCAAGGGTTGTTCTGGAGCCCAGACGGCCAGTTCCTCGCCTTCTATCGCGACGACCAACGACCGATCGACGTCTACCCATACCAAGATCCGCTGCAGACCCCACCGCGACCACGCCACGGTCGCTACCCGATGGCGGGTCGGGAAGACAGTGCCGTGACGGTGGGCATCTACAACGTCGACGAGGAAGAGGTCGAGTGGCTGCAGCACGACGACACGAACAACCTCTACTGGACCAACGTCACCTTCTCGCACGACAGCAAGGAGGTCTTCGTTGCCCTCGTTGCGCGCGCGCAAGACCGCATGGAACTTGCACGCTTCTCTGCAACAAACGGCCGACGGGCGGCGACCCTATTCGAAGAGAAGGATGCCGAATGGGTCGAGCCAGAGCATGGGCCGAGGTCCCTGCCCGACGGCCGCTTTCTGTGGTGGTCACCGCGCGACGGTCATCGCCACCTCTACCTCTACGATCGCGATGCTCACACGACGTTGCAGGTGACGCGCGGCGCTTTCGACGTGCAAGAACTGCTCGACGTCGACGCGGGCCAGGGCCTGCTCTGGTTCACCGCGTCCGGCGAGGATCCGCGCCAGAAGCACCTATTCACCGCGAAGCTCGACGGCACCGAAGTGCGTCAGGTCACGCGCGAGCGTGGCTCGCACCAGTGCGAGCTGTCGCCAGACCACTCGTTTGCATTCGCAGCTTGGTCGAGCGTCGAGACGCCGCCGCAACAGCGCTTCGTCGAACTCGCGTCGGGTGAGATCGAGTTGCTGCCAGCGCCGGCGCTGCCGCTGCTCGAATACGAGTTGCCGCACAGCCGGATGTTCCAGGTCAAGGCAGAGGACGACTCGGTGCTCTACGGCAACGTGCTGCTCCCCCGCGAAGTCGCCGACGGCGAGAAGCTGCCCGTCCTGCTCTATGTCTACGGCGGCCCACACCTGCAACAGGTGACCGACTCCTGGCTTGGCTCGGCATCGCTGTGGCTGCACGCGCTCGCCAACCACGGGTATGTGGTCTGCAGGCTCGACAATCGCGGCACTCCGCACCGCGGCATCGCATTCGAGCAGGCGATCCATCGCCGCATGGGAACGATCGAAGTCAAAGACCAGCTGCGCGCCGTCGAGTGGCTGACGCAGCAGCCCTTCGCTGACGCGACGCGCATCGGCGTGCACGGCTGGTCCTATGGCGGCTACATGACTCTGCGGCTGCTCGGGCTCATGCCAGGCACCTTTCGCTGCGGCATCAGCGGCGCGCCAGTGACCGACTGGGCGATGTACGAAACGGGCTATACCGAGCGCTACATGGATGCTCCGGGCGAGAACCCGGACGGCTACCAGCAGAGTTCCTGCATCCCGCTGGCCGAGAAGATCGACGCGCGCCTGCTGATCGTGCACGGCACCGACGACCGGACAGTGATGTGGAGCCACTCGCTGCAGTTCGTCGACCGCTGCATCGAGGTCGGCAAGCAGATCGACTACATGCCCTACCCAAACCAGACGCACCGCCTCGTCGGACCGGACCGGGTGCACTTCCAGCAGTTGCTCAAGGCTCACCTCGACCGTTGGCTGGCGAGACGCTGAAGGAAGGCGG
>SXPK01000140.1 GCA_005776365.1 Planctomycetia bacterium | reverse complement strand
CGCTTCTTCATGCCGCCCGACACTTCGCTGGGCAGGTGACCCTCGAACCCTGCGAGGCCGACGACGCGCAAGCGGCTCGTCGCCACCGCCAGGATGGCGTCCTCTGGCAAATCGGTCCACTTCTGCAGCGGCAGCGCGACGTTCTCGACCAGCGTCATCGAACCAAACAACGCGCCCGACTGAAACAGCACGCCAAAGGCAGGCGGCTCGAGCGCGTCCTGTGGACTGCCATGGCCGTGCAACACGATCTGGCCGCGATTGGGCTGCAACAGCCCGATCAATGCCCGCAGCAGCGTCGACTTGCCGCAGCCACTGCCGCCAAGGATCGCGAACACTTCGCCGCGATGCACGTCGAACGAGACGTCTTCCAGCACCGGCTCACGGCCGTAACTGAGCGCGAGGTCGCGAACGGTGAGAACGCGTCGCATCACCAACCCAGCAGGCGAAAGACCATGGTGAAGACCGCGTCGAGAAAGACGAGCCCGAACAAGACGATCACCACGGCCGAGGTCGTCGACGAGCCGACACCCTCTGCGCCGCCTCGCGTCTGCAGGCCGCGTTGGCAAGCGACCAGTCCGATCAGCACCGCGAAGAACGCGCTCTTGAGCAACCCGGTGCCGACGTCGCTGAGCAAGACTGCGGATTGCAGTTGGCGCAGGTAGGCGACCGGCGGGATGCCGAGTTCGACGACGCCGATGAACATGCCGCCCATGCAGGCGACGAAGTCGGCGAACGCGGTCAGCAGCGGCACCACGAGGAATAGCGCGAGCACACGAGGGAAGACGAGGAACCGCTGCGGGTCCTGACCCAGCGTGCGCAATGCGTCGACTTCTTCGCCAACCTGCATCGAGCCGAGTTCGGCCGCGTAGGCCGCGCCGGACCTGCCAGCGACCACGATCGCCGTCATCAGCGGACCCAGTTCGCGCACGACAGACAAGCCGACGAGATTGGCGAGGAAGGCATCGGCGCCAAACCGGTGCAGTTGCACCGCGCCTTGCAAGCCGAGGATCGCGCCGATCAGGAAGTGGATGACGACCACGATCGGCAAGCTGTTCGCGCCCGCTCGTTCCATCAGGAGCCCGAGTTCGCGCAAGTGGACCGTGCGCGGCCGCCGCAGCGCGGCGATCAGGCCAACCACCAGGTCGCCGGTGAACGCAAGGATGTCGCGAACCTGCCGCCAGGCGTCGTAGGCCGCGTCGCCAACTTGCGCGAGCAAGGATCGACCTCGTTCGGCTGATGTGCCGCAGTCGGCTCCGTCCGCGCAGCGGTAGAGTTCGAGCAACCGCGCGACATCGCCGGTCGCGCCGACGATCTCAGGCGCAGACCCGCCGTGCCGCAGACGCGTCACTGCCGCGTGCAACATCGAAGCGCCGCCGCCGTCGAGCGTCGTCAGACCGGCGACGTCTATCTCGTCGACACGCGCGACGCTGCCGGACACTTCGGCCCAGAAACCGGGGCCCTCCGCCAAGGTGAGTCGCCCAAGCAGCACGACGGTCGACTTGCCGTCGCGCTGCTCCGTGCTGATCGAGAGGTCTGCGGCTGCCATGTGCGCCTCAGGCATCAACCGGCTCGAGCCGACCGCGACGGTCCTGCGTGCCGCCGGCGCAACGTCCGTAGAACGCAGTTTGCCGCGGGCGCGGCAACTCGTGCTGTCGGACCACATCCTTGCACGCCGTCATCAGACCTTCGACGGCGGGCAAGAGCGGCATGCCGTGATGCAACGCGGACGTGCTGGCGTGAACCCGTGCGTCGGCCCAGAGCACCACTGCCCCGTCGCGCCCGATCCACTCCGTGGGCTTCATCGCGATGTGGTCCTGGTGCTCACAGCATGCCGACGACGTTGCCGTTCTTGTCGATATCGATGCCCTGGCCGCCCGGCGACTTGCCGAGTCCGGGCATGGTCATGATCTCGCCTGCAAGCGGGTAGACGAAGCCCGCGCCGACCGCCACGCGCGCATCGCGCACGACAAAGCGATAGCCAGTCGGGCGACCCTTCTTGGCCGGGTCGTGCGACAGCGAATACTGGGTCTTCGCCATGCAGATCGGGAACTTGCCAAAACCACGCTCCTCGAACTGCGCGAGCGCCCGCTCGGCAGCGGGCTCGTAGTCGACGCCATCGGCGCCGTAGATCTTGGTGGCGAGCGTCTCGATCTTCTCTTTGAGCGAGAGATGGTCCGGGTAGAGCAGGCGGAAGCTCTTGGGCTCCTCGCACGCCTTCACCAGCGCGTGCGCAAGATCCTCACCGCCCTTGCCGCCGTCGGAGAACAGCGTCGAGACGTGCGCGGCGGAAGCGCCGGCTTCGATTGCGGCCTGTTGCACGGCGGCGATCTCGGCCTCGGTGTCGCCAGGGAATCGATTGATCGCAACGACGACCGGGATCCCGAACAGGCGGACGTTCTCGATCTGCTTCTGCAAATTGCCCATCCCTTCGGTGAGCGCGTCGAGGTCCTCCTTGGTCAGGCCCTCTGGCAGCGGCTTGCCCGCTTTGATCTCGAACCGGCCGCTGTGCATTTTCAATGCGCGCACCGTCGCGACCAACAGCGCTGCATCGGGCTTGAGTCCCGACGCGCGGCATTTGATGTCGACGAACTTCTCAGCGCCCATGTCCGCGCCGAAGCCAGCCTCGGTCACCACGTAGTCGAGCAGACGCAGCGCGATGCGGTCAGCGACGATCGAACTGTTGCCATGCGCGATGTTCGCGAACGGCCCGGTGTGCACGAGCGCCGGGGTTCCTTCCAGCGTCTGCATCAGCGTCGGCTTCAACGCGTCCTTGAGGATCGCGGTCATCGCGCCTGCGACCTTGAGGTCCTCGGCGGTGACGGGCGTCCCGTCCGCTCGGTAGCCGACGACGATCGCGCCAAGACGCTTGCGCAGGTCGTGGATGTCCGACGCGAGCCCGAGGATGGCCATGATCTCGCTTGCCGAAGTGATGTCGAAGCCTGTGCGGCGCGGCGTGCCGTTCTTTGCGCCGCCATGCGCGACCTCGACCTCGCGCAGCGCGCGGTCATTCATGTCGAGCACGCGACGCCACGTGATCTGGGCCGGGTCGAGACCCAGCTCATTGCCATGGAACAGATGCGCATCGAGGAACGCAGCGCAGAGGTTGTGCGCGGCGGTGACCGCGTGGAAATCGCCCGTCAGGTGGAGATTCAGCTCCTCCGGCGGAACCACCTGCGACCAGCCGCCGCCGGCGGCGCCGCCCTTGATCCCGAAGACCGGACCCATCGACGGCTGCCGGATCACGCAGCAGGCGCGCTTGCCGATGCGATTCAGCGCCTGACTGATGCCGACCGTATGCACAGTCTTGCCCTCGCCCAGCGGGGTCGGTGTGATCGCCGTGACCACGATGTACTTCCCCTGCTTGCGCGCCGGCTCCTGGTTCAGGAGGTCCAGTTTCACTTTGGCCTTGGTAGTGCCGTATGGCTCGAGGTCGTCCGTGCCGAGTCCCATGATGCGGGCGACCTCGGTCAGCGGGCGCAGCGGGACGGAACGTGCGATCTCGAGGTCGTTCTTGGACATCAGCGAAGCGTCGGTTCGAAACGGAAGGCGAAGGAGGATAGCGACCGACGACAACCGCCGCCACCTGACGAGGCTCCCTCGCGCCGCTGCTGCGCTGCTCCTTTGTTTCTCTGCCGCCATGCTGACCGCCCAAGACCAGTCCGGCAACGGGTCCCCCGCCACCGACAATCCGTTCTTCCGTCCCAGTTCGCTGCCATTCCTGGCGCCGGAATTCGACCGCATCCGCGACGAGCACTACCGGCCCGCGATCGAACAAGGAATGAAGGAGCAACTCGCTGAGGTTAGGCAGATCGCCGACAACCCCGAGCCGCCGACCTTCGCGAACACGATCGAGGCGATGGAGAAGTGCGGCGCGTTGCTGACGCGCGTCAGCAAGGTGTTCTTCAACCTGACCGAGTCGACGACCAACAAGTCGATCCAGGAAACGCAGGCCATCCTGGCGCCCTTGCTCGCGCGCCACTCGGACGCCATCCGGCTCGACGCCAGGTTGTTCGCGCGCATCGAAGCCGTCTACGAGGCGCGCGCGGCGCTCGACGCCGAAGCCCGGCGCACGGTCGAACGCTATCGCACCGACTTCGTCCGCGGCGGCGCCAAGCTCGACGCGAAGTCGCAGCAGCGCCTGCGCGCCATCAACGAGGAGATGTCGACGCTGACGACGAAGTTCCAAGAGATGTTGCTCGCCGACACTGCGGCCTCCGCGGTCGTCGTCGACTCGAAGGACGAACTGCTGGGCCTCGACGACGCATCGGTGTCCGCAGCGGCCGCAGCTGCGAAGGCAGCAGGCAAGGACGGCAAGTTCCTGCTGACGCTGCAACTGCCGACATCCCAGGGCATCCTGTCGCAACTCGAAGTCCGAGCCACGCGCGAACGCGTCTTCCGCGCCTCGATGGATCGCTGCAGCAGAGGCGGCGACAACGACACGCGCTCGCTCTGCGCAAAGATCGCTGCGCTGCGTGCCGAGCGCAGTGGGCTGTTTGGATTCGCCAATCACGCAGCCTACGTCCTCGATGACCAGATGGCGAAGACGCCCGAAGCCGTGCGCAAGATGCTCGACAGCATGGCCGCAGCAATCGTCAAGAAGGCCGACGACGAGGCGCGGTTGCTCCGCGAACACTGCCAGACGACGTCGCCGGGCATGAAGCTCGAACCGTGGGACTGGGCCTATGTGCAGGAGAAGGTGCGCAAAGCGCAATACGACCTCGACGAAGCCGAAGT
>SXPK01000139.1 GCA_005776365.1 Planctomycetia bacterium | reverse complement strand
CGCCTTCCCCGGCGCCATTCGCGACAAGCCAGGCAAGTTCGAAACTGCTCACGGCGGCACGATCTTCCTCGATGAAATCGGCACCAGCAGCCCCGCGTTCCAGGTTCGGCTCCTGCGCGTCTTGCAGGACCGCGTGCTCGAGCGCATCGGCGACAACAAGACGATCGAGATCGACTGCCGCATCGTGCTTGCGACCAACGTAGACCTTGATGAAGCCGTGCGCATGGGGCGGTTCCGCGAGGATCTCTACTACCGAATCAACGTCGTCTCGATCGAGATGCCGCCGCTGCGGCAACGCCTCGAGGACATTCCTTCGCTCGCAATGAACTTCCTGCGCCGCTTTGCCAAGGAACACGGCAAGCGCGCCGAACGGTTCTCCCCCGCGGCACTAGGAGCGTTGCGCAGCGCACGGTGGCCTGGAAATGTCCGTCAACTCGAAAACGTCATCGAACGCGCGGTGATCTTTGCGCCTTCGCCAGTGATCGAACTCCGCGACCTCCCACCCAGCGTTGCCGATGCAGCAGCAGCGGCGGCAGCCAGCGCGAGCATGTTGCCCACAGTCGGCCCTGAGGATCCCATCACCCTGCGCGCTGCGATGGATGTTGCTGAGAAAAACTGCCTGGAGAAGACACTGGCCCGTTGCAACGGCAACCGCGAACGCGCCGCCAAGGTGCTCGGCATCAACCGCAGCACGCTGTTCGCAAAGTTGCGGCGGCATGGGGTCCGTTGATGCACGCCACCAAAGCAACAACGGCATGGTGTGATGCTGCTGCGATGCGAGCTTCTAGCTGTCGCCCCCGCTTCCTATTGAGTATGAGAGGCTCCATCTGATGCTTCGCCGTAGCCTGATCATCCTCCTGGCAGGCGCGATCCTCACGCTCGCGTTCACAGCGGGCTATGCGCTGCTTCCTGTCCGCGGGCCCGAGGACCTTCTCCGCGACGCAAGCGCATGGATTGCGCGAGGAGAACATCTCGCCGCCGCGGAGTTGCTCGATCGCAGCGAGTCCGCTCCGGCCTTCGCGCAGTCGGCCGATCTGCGCCGACAGTTGTGGCGCCTGCGCTTGCAGGCACACCGGGCGCTCGACGTGCCGACGCGTGCGTTGCAGGACGTGGAGAACCTGATGCAGGACGGCGACACTGCCGTGTCGTTGCGCATGGACCGAGTCTATTACTTGGCCAAGCTCGGCCAGGGCGAAGAGGCGCGCAAGGCAGGAGTGGAGGTAGCGAAGGCCAACCCCACTCTGGCTCGCGCCCAAGAACTCGCGGGCGAAGCGTGCAAGGTTGCCTACACCCCAAGACTCCGAGCGGCGGCGGCCCGCGTTCGCTCCGATGTTGGCTTCGAACGCGAGCAACAGGCTGTTGCGGCCCTGCTCGAAATGCTCTACCGCCCAGAAGGCGACCCATCCGTCGATGCCGCCCTAAGGCGACTGCGCGCCCTCTATCTCGCGGAGAATCGGCTGGCGCAGGCTTGGCCGGGCTTCCATGAGGAACTGGCAGACCTTCGTGCCGACATTCAGACCGCGTCGTTGTTCTTTCTTCAGGCCCTGGAGCTCATCGGCCAGGATCGTTCGCAACGCGGTTCCTTCTTCGCGGCGGCCTTCCATGGCGTGGCCTATGGGCTGCAGCAAGGCGGGCGGAACGACGACCTCGATGCGCAAGCCGAAATCTACTTCGGTGCCCATACGCATCGTTGGCGCACCGACGCTGCGGTTGCAGCTGCGACGGTTCGCTACAACGACGGGCTCTACGAATCCGTCGTGGACATCGCAGAGCGCTGTGCGCCGGTCGAATCCCTGACGCAGGACTTGGCTGCAAACCGATTCACGCCTGCCATCCGCTCCTTGCTCGTGGTCCGGTGCCTGTCGTTGTTCCGACTCGCCCGAATCGAAGAGCTGACGAAGTTGGCGGCTGCCATCCAAACAGCCTCGAAGAACTCGCCCCCTCTCAACGCGCTGCCAGGCCTCGCCTGGGGACTCGCCAACACGCTGGCGAAGCGGCGAGAGAACACCACCCTGAGCCTGCAGTGGTATTGCGACATTTCGATGCGCGAGGTGGCCCCTCAGGACGGGCAGGATCCGCTGGAATTGCTGATGCCGGTGCTGCTCGATTCCATGTCGGCCGACGGCAAGCCAGCAACCGACGTGTTCGCCAAGATCGAAGCGTGGAGCCAGGCAAGGCCGGGCAACGCTTCACCACTGCTGACGCGCGCACGTTGGCAACTTCGCTTGTCGCAGGACGCCGCCGCCATGGCGACAGCGACTGCCATCCTCCAGGATCGTCCGACCGACGAAGATGCCCTGCGCCTGCTCGCAGCCGCCGCAGACCAATCGTACAAGGCCTCGCAACAAGACGGGGCCTCACTGGTCTTGCACTGCTTGCAGCGCAACACGGACCGGCCCGACAGCCCTCCGCACCCAGTTTGCTATCTGCTCTGCGCCGAGGCCGCGCTGGTGCAGCAACATCCGATGATCGCCAGGGCCTGCGCAAGGCTGGCTTTCGACCAGTTCCCCTGGTCATCGTGGCCATTGCTGCTGCAAGCGCGCGCTGAGGCAATGCTAGGAAGCCCCGAGTTGGCAATCGAAACGCTCGATCGCTTGCTGGACCTACACCCGGACGCGTCAGCGGCAGTCCAACTCGCATTCGAACTGCGAGTCCAGAATGACCTACCGGTCCGGCAACTGCTCGCTCAAGCCGTTGCGACCATGGCGGGTTCTCGCTTGGTGTTGACTGAGTTGCTCCGTTCAGCGCTCGAAGATGATGGGCCGACGTTGGAGACCATCGCCAAGCAGGCATTTGCTGCCGCCGATGCGGGAGCCGAGATCCTGGCGCTTGCTGCAAGCGCATTCGCCAAGCGCAAGGATGTGACGACCGCCCGCGCCGCGCTGACTCGCGCCCGCGCTTCGACCGACAGTTCGGCGCCGCGCGTCACCCGAGCGTTGCTCGCCGCGGAGCTCGATTGTCTCGTCGCCGAGTCCCACCTCGTCGACGACGAACTGCTGGCCGCGGCAACCGACCGATTCCTCGCAACTGCATCCTGGGCCGGACCAGGGGCTGCCCGCCAGATGGTGTCGGCAGCTCGCAAACTCGAAACAGTGAATCGTCGACAGGCCGCGGCCCGACTCCTGGATGCCGCCCTGGCGGCCGGGGATGCGATCGAGATCCGTGACGGTTCGACGCACGCATTCGCCGGCGATCTTGCGCTCGCGCAAGGGCGCATCACCACCGCCCGGCATGCCTACACCGCCGCAGTCAGCTTTGAAGACGGTGGCATCGTGGCCGAACGCCTCGCACGCCTCGAACTTCTCGCCGGTGCGCCGCACCGTGCCGTCGCAGCATATGCCACCGCCGCGACGACTGCGGACGCGGCGCTTGCGATGTTGCTCGGATCGACAGACGCACTGCGCATCGCTCGCGAGCGCATCGCGAAATCGCCTGATGACCTGCTCGTTGCTGCGCCATTCCTGCTCTTGAATGACGCCAAGTCAAACCCACTGGCGGATGAGTTGCGGGCGGCGCCGCCTGCGGCGCAGCGGGAGGCATTGACCGCATGCACGCTCCTCGATGACCCGCTGCTCGCATCGACTGCGGGCGAAAGCGCCGCCGCGGCATCGAGTCAGGCGCCACGATGTTTCGTCTTCGCGATGCTGCATGCTCGCGCCATGCTGGCGGCAGGCGACAGCACTGGCGCCGCCGCGATCCATGCGCGGCTCTACGACGAAGGTCGTCGTTCGCCATTGCTCTGGGGCGAGGTTGCCCGCGGCGCGTTGGCCGGGGGCTATCTGCCGCCAACTGCGATCCTTGCCGAACTGCAGGTCGTCGCGCAGAAGGCGCCATCGAGCCTGAGCGCCGACGTGCAGGCCATGCTTGCTCTGCGAGCCGCAGCCGAAGCGGAACGACTCGGTCAGCCCGACGTTGCGCTCGGCATTCGTGCGGATGCCTTCCGCTTCTACCCCATCGCCAGTCGGGCCACGGTGAAGGACGCCGAGAGTCTCCGCGCTGCCGGGCGTGCGGTTGCGGCCGTTGAGTTGCTGCATGCCTTGCAACCAAGCGCCACTGCAGAGAACCGGACGCTCTTGGCCAAGACGCTCTACGAAACTGCCATCACGGTTGCAGGTGAGCTGGCTCCGGCATCAGGACAAGCACTTCGCACCCAGGCCATGCAAGACCTCCTCGCTGGTATTGCACCTGGCGTGGCCTTCCGCTTCTTGGCTTCGAGCGCCGACACGCTGGCCAAGGAACCAGAGGAACGGGCCGTTGCCATGGCCCGCGCCGTGCTCTTCTCCGCCTGCAAGGGCGATGCGGCTTGGTCGGACGCAGAACTGGCCCTCAAGTCGATTCAGACTCGAATGGGTCCGGTCGAGGCACTCTCGCTGGTCAACGAAGCACTGACCCTTCATCCGGCAGCTTCCAGGCTCTGGACTGCGCGTGTGGTGTTGCGTTCAGAACTCGGCGAAGACGACCTATTGCTCGACGATGCCCGGGCGCTGCTTGCCTGCTTCAGCGATCCAGACTTTGCGCTCGAGTTGATCACCATTGCAGCCGAGTTGCGCAAGACGGCGACACCAGACAAGGCACTCTTCGAAGCATTGCCAGAGTCCATGCGCAACGGTGCCCGGGGCCGACTGGCCGAAGGCCTCTTGGCGCTTCGCGTCTGCGAGGTCGAACGCGCCGAGACTGCGTTAGCAGCCTGCGACACCAAGAGCCCAACGCTCCTCTACGCCCGAGCGCTTGCCAACCTCATGCGGCGCGAACCCGGCGGGCGAGCTGCAGCCAAATCGCTGTTCGAAGAACTCGTTGCCAGCTATCCGAGCAGTTCGTTGGCTCGAAACGCTGGGAGCTTCGCGCGCCAACTCGGGCCGAACTGAGCAAGAGCTTCGGCGACCGTGGTGAAGCGGAAATCGGCAAGCAACCGATCGAGCTTCTTCATCGTCTTCCCGAGATTGACGTAATGACGGAAGCCGCGCAATCCGCCGAGTTGCTGGCGCGGCTGCTCTGGGTCAACCTCCCAAGGATGCAGGTAGACGCACCCAGGAGCGTTCCGAGACTCTTGCTGCGCCAATCCCTGCCGTAGCATCTGTAGCGGGAACAACCGCAAGTAGCCGCCGCCGCCGACCGGGATCCTGCGACCCAACACGTCCCAACACAGCGGCGGCAGTTCCAGCAGGTCTCGCGAGCCCACCTCGACGCGGTACGGCGAACTGGGCGCGCCACGCACGCCATAGTCTGGGTGCCGTATCGGGTAGATCGAGCTGTCGACCTCGAAGCCTGCGGCGGCCAACTCTTCGAATGCCCACGGAGTCTTTGAGGTCACTGACCAGGTGCAGGCCCGAAACGCGCGCGGGCTGGTCCCGCAAGCATCGAGCAGAATTCGATTCGTGCCTTCCAGTTCCTGGCGGAACCCATCTCGTCCAAGCTCGTGCAGGAGTCGGTGGTCATAGCCATGGCTGCCGATTTCGTGACCGGCAGCCGCGATCTCTGCAACCAGGCCCGGCGCTCTCTCCGCGACCCAGCCCAGGCAGAAGAACGTGGCCTTCGCATCGCGGCGCGCGAACAAGTCCAACAGTCGCTTCGAGGACTCGACGCAACGCAACTCGAACTCGCCCCACCGACCGCGATCGATGTGACCTGACATGTTGAGGACCTGGAACCAGTCCTCCACGTCTACGGACAAGGCGTGGGCAATCACGGCAGGAGTCTACGCGCCTCAACGATCAGGTTTTCCAAGAGGGAGCGGCATCGCAGCTCAGCTGCGTCGAACCCACCCGGGCCATCCGCGTAGGCTTCGACACGCAGCAAGAACCCATCGTTGCTCGTGCGGAACAGCGCGCGCGGCGCGTGGTGAAGAAAGAAGTTCAGGTAGCTCCCGGTGCACAGATCCTGCGCGCCATAGGCGTAGAGGCACACATAGGCTCGACCTTCCTTGCGCGTTCGCAGCAGGATCTGGCCGGCGCGATCCCCGGCCTTGGTCGCCAGATCCGTGCCGCCTTCCTGCGCGATGTCCATGTCGCTACCAAGCAGGCAGATGTGCGGTGGATGAACGCTCTTCCAGGTGCTGCCGTGAAACACGGCGACCACGTAGAGAGCATTGCCGTTCTTGTCCTCGTAGGTGCGCCAGGTGGCATCGTCGGTGCCGAGCAGTTGATGCATCCTCGGAGTGACTTCCCAGACAGAGCGCTGGTGGAACTCCGGAAGAGTCGAGGGCAAGGCCGCTGCGCGCCCGGTCACCGCGGGCGATGCTCGCGTAAACGAAAGGAAACAGAGCGCGATGCACAGCGGCCACAACCAGGCTCCAACGCGGGAGGCCGAAGTTCTCACGGTGGCGCTGGCTGCAGGGCAAGCAAGGGCAGCGGCAGCGGGGACCGATGCGGCAGCACGACTTCGAGTCAGCGCGACGTCGAAGCCCATCACGATCGCCAGATCCAGGATCCAGGCAGCGGCGTTGAGCGTGTCGTGACCGACACCGCTCGCAAACTCAACGCCCGCCCACTTGGCCAGCCAGCAGATCGTTGCGATGCGAACGAGATTGACGAAGACTGCAACTGGAGCGGCAGCGACCATCAGCAAGGCCCTGCGCCACGACGTTTGCGGCCCCATGAAGAAAGCGACGCAGTAGACCAACGTCACCATGGCAAGCAGCGACCGAAGGCCGCCGCATGGATCCGCGACTTCGAGCGTCTGGGCCTGGCCTTCCACCAGCAGCGAGGCGCCGGATCGTTCGACGAGAAGGCCCGTGGCCTGCGCCGCCCACACGCCGCCGCGAACCGCAATCTCCTTCAACTCGAACGCGATACGGTCCGTGAGGTAGATCGGCAGCGGCACTGCAAACGCGACCATCCACAGCGCTGGCCACATGCCACGAAGCCGCGCCTTGCCGACAGCAAGCCATGCAGCGCCCGGCACCGCCAATGCAAGGCTGGCAGCCGACAAGGAATCGATCGACAGCGCGGCGCCACACAGGTGCACCAACAACGCCGGGCCCAATAGCCAAAGGCCGCGCCGGTCCACCAAAGGCGGCGTCGCACGCCACTGCTGACGCTTCGACCAGATCACGACCGCCATCACGGCAGGGACGAGGGGACCGTGGGCGAAGTAGCCCTCTGGCAACGACCAAAGCTCCACGCACCACCACAATGGCGATGCGTACGCGAGCAACAACGGCATGAAGATCCAGAGCAGCGCGTTCATGCCACGCCCCCGGGAACCAGCGAGCGGATGATTGCCTCGACTCGCTCGGCATTGCCGTCCCACGTCAGATCGCGTTCAGCCACGCGGGCGGCAGCCGCCTTTCCGATCCGTTGCCGCAGCGACCGGTCCGCGACCAGAGTGACCAGTCGTTTCGCGAAGGCCAAAGAGTCGTCGGCTTGGAACAACGCCGCGTGCACGCCGTCTTCCACGATCTCGCGCAGGTTGGCTTGGTCCGGTGCAATCGTTGCCACACCAGCTGCCATCGAGTCGAAGAGCTTCAACGGCGACGCGTAAGAATTGATTGCTGGCACAAGGGCGACGTCGAAGGCGCAGACATGGGCAGGAATGAGTTCGCCTTTGACGCGCCCCGTCGACACCACGCGATCTTGCACGGAAAGGGCGCGAGCCCGCTGCAGCAGAGAAGGCAGCGCCGGACCCTCGCCAACCAGGACCAGGCGTGCATTGGCGAAGCCAGGTTGCGCCAGGCAATCCACTGCCATTTCGAGGCGGTGCCACTGCCGCATGAACCCGACGAAGCCGAGAACCACTGCGTCCGAAGGCAGCCCCCAGCGCGCTCGCAGCGCTGCTGCCCCTTCGCTCGCGGACTTGCCATAGCGCTCCGGCTGGGCGCCATTGGCGATCACAACCACGGATTCCCTTCGGGCTCCGAGTTCGACGAGCCGCTCACCAAGCACCGCAGTGACGGCAAGAACCCGATCGGCACCGCGCAGCGTCTCTCGCTCCGTGGCTCGCGCTGACCTTGGGAAGCGCAAGAGGCCGAGCCGCTCCACTTCGTCGGTCATCGGTGAGTTGACCTCGAGCAACAACGGGATGCCTAGCCGACGCGCCGCGTCGAGGCCCGCGCGGCAGTGCAGCGCATGACGTTCGTAGACCACGTGAGGACGCATCGCTTTCGCCGCCGCGGCGAGCATCGACGATGCCTTGCGGTTGTAGAGGATCTCCATGGCCTCGACGGCGATGCGCGGCAGCCGCAGGCTCTTCCAAAAGGCTCCTCGTGCGGGCACTGATGCATCCAAGTGCGGTTCAGTCTTCGGCACCAGGGCGCATTCCTTCAGCTCGTGACCGCGCCGGCGCAGGGCCTCGATCAGCTCGCGCACGTGCACGCCCTGACCGTCATCGGCGCGAATCCGATGGTGATAGAGGATGCGGAAAGTCATCGCCCCGGTGCTCCGCATGGATGTCCTTGTGCAAGAGCAAAGGCCGAGCGGAAGGCGTCCGCCAACTGGCAAACCGGCGGCCCCCAACCGAACTGCTCCGCGTAGCGACGGACTTGCGCCGAATCCGCGGGCGATGCGAGCGTTGTCGCCAAGGCCCGGGCCAAAGCCGGGACGTCGTTGACGGGCACAAGGAACCCAAGTGAGCCGTCAGCAGGCGGAGGGTTGCCGAGGATCTCTGGGATTCCACCGACGGCGGTCGCAACCACGCGCAGGCCGGAAGCAATCGCCTCCGTCACCACATTGGGCCAACCCTCTCGTTCGCTTGGCAGGGTCAGCACATCGGCGGCACGACAGGCCTCCGCAACTTCATCAGGGGATCTGGGGCCGAGGAAGATCACGCGCCCTTCGCCAGCAGCTTCGATCGCGGACCGTTCAGATCCTTCGCCGATCAGCACCAAGCGCACCTCGCTGCCAAGTCGGGCCACCGCTGCCGCCGCTGTCACGAACCCCTTGCTCGGCACCTGCCGACCAACGCCCAGCACGATGCGCGTGTCGAGGGGAAGGCCCAACGCCTTCCGTGCCGCAACCGGATCCCCTGGATGGAAGCGCCGCATGTCCACCCCGTTGCGAGCCACCTCGACAGCCTCTGGTCGCAAGTCGGCGGCCGCTGCGAACCGATCGGCAAGCGCTCGACTCACGGCAAACCGTCTCCAAGCCTTCGGCGCCTGCGCAGCGATCCGCTGTCGAATCCTCTGGTGAGATGCCAGGAGATTGACGTCCGTTCCCCGCGCCGTGAGCACGAATGGCACGCGCAGCCGTTCCGCGATTTCCGCTGCCGCGATGCCATCGGGCCAGATGTAGTGCGCGTCGATCACAACCTGCCTGTCCCTTGCAAACCCACGCACCAAAGAGAGGCAAGCCGCAGCCATCGCATCGGCTTGATGCAGGACCGACAGACCCGGCCAGTGGGAATACCGCGGATGGTCGACGAGGATGCCATCGAAGGTCTCACGCTCCGGAACTTCGAGCCAGCGTCGATAGTGCGCGGTGCGAAGGAACCATGGAGCCTTCGGCACCGGCGCCACGACGCGCCACTCGACGTCGCCCAAGGCCGCGAGGACTCGCTGCATGCGTTCCTTCACGAAGATCCCGTGCGTCGGCATCACCGAGTTGGGAAACAGGTTGGTGAAGGTGAGCAGCAGCGGCTTCACGCGCACCACCTGCGCAAGAAGCGCGCGAACACGAAGGTCGCCCACAGCAATTCCGAGTGGTCGTGCATGCCGCCACGATGGCGAGCAAGCAGACCAGAAATCGTCTCGGGTCGAATCCAGTCACAAAGCAGCCGATCGTGCAGCGTTTCCTCCAATGCGGAACCGAGCTTGCCCGACATCCAAGAACGCAGCGGAACCGAGAATCCCTGCTTCTTGCGTCGCAGTGCTCGCGGATCAAGGCGCCGCGCGAGCGCGCGACGCAAGAACGCCTTCGTGCGCAGCCCGTCGATCTTCGCCCGGCTCGGGATCCTGGCCGCGAACTCCACCATCTGCTGGTCGAGGAAGGGCGCTCGCACCTCCAACGCAGTCGCCATGGAGGCTCGATCGGCCTTCACCAGGATGTCGCCCGGCAACCAGGTTGCGAAGTCGGCGGCAACAGCACGTCGCAACGGATCGCGGCCGGAGCCCTCTTCGTAGGCCGCGATGACCGGAAGCAGCGGATCGCCGGCTGCAGCAGCCTTGTCCGGCTGCAAGATCGCTATGACTTCTTCAGGCAGACTCGCGCTGACGGAGCGCGCATAAGCCAGCGAGGGACGTCGGGCGAGGTTCTCGAGCGTCCGTCGCCAGCGCAGCGGCCGCGGCAACCAGTCGCCCTTGGGCACGAGGCGCGACAACTTGTTCCATGCCGCCGAGGACACCAATCCGCGTGCTTGGTTCTCTCGCCAGTCGAATACGTAGCGACGGTAGCCACAGAAGTTCTCGTCGCCGCCATCCCCGGCTAGAGCTACGGTCACATGCTTGCGAGCGAGTCGGCACACGTGATGTGTCGGCACTGCGCTGCTGTCGGCGAATGGTTCGTCGAAGGTGAACGCAAGCCAATCCACATCGGCCATCTCTGATTCGGTCAGCGTTTCTTCCAGCAACCGGGCACCGCAAGACCTCGCCGACAACCTCGCGCCAGCGCGCTCGTCGAAGCGGGGGTCCTCGAAGCCAATCGTGCACGCCGTCACACTGCGTCCCTGACTCCGAGTCATCGAATCAGTGATCGCATAGCTGTCAATGCCACCGGACAGGAAGGGCGCGAGCGGCACTTCGCCCATCAAGCGGATGGCCGTGCTTTCATCGAGCAGCTCGAGGAAGCGCGCTTGCAAACGGTGGTCCGGCGAGTCGTCGAGTTCATCGAAGGGCGCGGCCCAGTAGCGTTGCATCCGCTTGCCCTTGGAACCCAACAGGCACCAGGTGGCAGGAGGCAGTTTGTGGACGGCAGCGAACACCGTCAGGGGATCGGGCACGTATCGAAGCGCAAAGAACTGCGCGACGGCATCGGGACGCAATTCGCGGTCGATGCCGAGCGCGTGCAGCGCCTTGATCTCGGACGCGAAGGCGAATCTGCCGTCCGCCTCCGTCCAATAGAAAGGCTTCTTGCCAACACGATCCCGGGCACAGAACAACTCGTGCTTCTGCACGTCTTGCAGCGCGAAGGCGAACATTCCGCGCAGGCGCGACGGCAACTGCGTGCCCCAGGCGCGATACCCGTGCAACAGGACTTCGGTGTCGCTGCTCGTGCGAAACCGGTAGCCCAGCCTCTCCAGCTCGCTGCGCAGTTCCAGGTGGTTGTAGATCTCGCCGTTGAACACCACCGCGAAGTCACCGTCTTCGGTGCACATCGGCTGGCGCCCTCCGGCCAAGTCGACGATCGCAAGCCGGAGATGCGCAAAGCCGAAGCCGGGCCGAGCGAGCACTCCGAAGCCGTCGGGGCCACGGTGCAGCAGCGCCTGCCCCATCGCCTGCAATTCCAGATCAGAGGGCGTCCGTGCGCGATCGGAGTCCCAGATCCCCGCGATTCCGCACATCCTCAGCGACCCCAGCGTGGAATCGCGCCTCTGAGCTCACCCACCACACCGAATGACGGAGTTCGTCGAATCGAGATCGCAGTGCCACCCCGCGCGATGGCTTCAGCTCGAGGCCGACGCAACCAGTGGTAACCAGCGATTGCGGTGAGGCTCGTGACCAAAGCAATCCAGTGGTAGACGAGGTCGAAGTGGCCACGATTCAAGAACACTGCGCCCACCATGAAGCCGATGGTCGTGGCCTCCATCATGCGCGCATAGTCCATGACCCAGCGCAAGTCGGAGCGGACCTGACCCATCTTGTAGAGGCGGTTGCAGGTGACGAAGACCGACATCAGCAGCAGGATGTAGATAGCGAAAGCGATCGTCCCGCTTTCTGCCCAGATCTGCAGATAGGAGTTGTGCGCGACGTAGGTCGTCTTCGCATCCACGCGAGCGAGGTAGGCGTAGTTGAGATAGCTAGACTGGAAGTTGCGCAATCCGACGCCGAAGACCGGGTTGGCTTCGATCATGCGCATGGCAACGCTCCACGATTGCAAACGCGCCATGGCCGACGAATCCGTGGTGTCTCCGATCGTCGCCATGCGCTCGAGGACGGAGCGCGGAGCGAAGACGAGGAATGCCATGGCACTCACGAACAGCCCGCCTGCGGCGCGCATCAAGTTGCCGGTGCGCCATGCCATCCAAACAGCGGTCGCGACCAAGGCCAGGAAGCCTCCGCGACTGTGCGTCAGCAAGACGGTCAGCACGGTCAAGACGATCGCGACTCGCGAGGCTGCCAGCACGTACGGCCGGGCCCGTTCGCTGTTGCCTAGGTAGAACAGCAGCGGCACGTTCATCACCAAAGCCAAGGCGAAGTCGTTGTTGTCCTCCAGCATTCCGCCTGGCCCGCGCAAGATCGTTGCGCCGCCCGTCAGCACGCCGAACACCCCGCCCTTGATGCCGAAGAAGGCCAGGCACACGGCGATCAGCACGACCAGGCCGCGGAAGCGCTCCCGGGTGTTGACTTGCCCGCTCGTGAACAGCGCGATGACCAGGATCTTCAGGAACTCGAAGAGATACCTAGTGACGTATTCCGCTTGGTCCTTCGCTTGCGCATAACTCACAAGCACCAAGCACCCGAGCGCGATCATCATCCTGGTCCTGGCATCCCAGGTTGCGAACGGCCGCCGGCCGCGTTCGTTTGCCCACCAGCCCGCAATCATCGCCATGCCGACGTAGAACGAGAGCCGCATGTCGCGCGCGAAGGACCAGCACATGTCCTGCGGACGCATGTAGGCCAGCCAGCTGAACACGAGCAAGCCGACGAATGGCCGGCGGAAGCTGACCGGCAAGGACAGCAACACGATCCCGAATACCAGGAGATCGCGAAACGATCCCACTGTTAGCCGCCTAGGACGATCGCCAGCAGGTCACGGGCGAACGGAGGCAGCCGGTGAGGTGCGATGTAGTAGGCAGTGACGATGACCACCATTCCGACCAGGATGCCGGCGGTCAGCAACGAGACGCGACGACGCGTCGAAGCGGTGTGAATCCGCTCCTCCTGGGTTTCGAGATAGCTGACTCCGCCGAGCATCGGCACCGGCAAACCACGCAGCGCGTCGTCGACCGTCTTGAACGTCCCGCGCAGCATGTCGTGCAGCAGGATCAGCAGGATGGCGCCGCCGAGACCCAGCACACAACCGAGGCCCGCCACGAGCAGGATGTTCGGTTCCGTGGGCCGCTTGGGGACGAAGGCTTGGTAGACCTGCTTGATCGGTGGCTTCGAGTCGAGTTGCTGCTGCAGATTCAAGGCTGCATCGAGCTGCTTACGAGCTTCGTCGCGCACCGACTGCGCTTCGTCGAGCGCACGCAGCTTGCCGACGTAGATCTCCATCGCATCCGCGCGATCCTTCTGCGCGAGCTTGCCCGCTTCCAGCGAGGCCTGCAGCGAATCACGAGCCGCGACCGCTCCGGCAATGGTCGTCTCGAATCCAGCGGTCGCAGCGCGCAGGTCCGCGATCCGCGGGTTCTCCGCAACTGCGTCGCCCGTCAAGCGCGAGCGAAGTTGCCCTTCCAGCCAGGCGATCCGGCGCTGGGTGCTTGCCCGCCAAGGATGCGCCTCGCCCATGGAACTCTCCAGGCTCTGCGTCCTCACGCGCAGTTCGAGCAGCCACTTTGCTTCCTGTGAATCCGGAGCGAACAGACCTTCGAGGCCGTCGACCGTAGCTGACAACTCGCGAGGGGTGGATTGCAGGGCTCGTTGCGCGACGGCCAGCTTGCTGCGAACCGTTGCGATCTCGCTTTCCATCTCCGCGAGCCGCTGCTGCTGGCCGGTAATCGCCTCCTCGCGGGCCCGCATGTCTTCGCGCTGCAACGCAGGATCCCACATCCGTTCGAAGCCGTGTTGCAGGCTCAGATGCGTGACGTCGCGATTGATGCTGTTGTATTCACCGAGGGCCGCAATCGCCCTTTGGTTCGCGTGCGTGGATTGCAGGGAGATGGTGCGCCGCATGTCCGCGACCTGATCCTCCATCCAGGTGGCGACCAACGTGTTCAAGAAGTCAGCCGAACGGTGTCCGTCGCGATCCCGATACGACACGACGATGCGTGCGTAGGTGCGACCCTCGGCCGGATTCATGTCGCGCACCGCGATGCGGGACTCGACATCGCGCTCCGCCTCCCGCCGGTCGGCAGGATCCAAAATCACGCTCTCTGCCCAACCGAGTTTCTTCGCCGTCGGAGCGACGGCTTGCGGGATGAGGATTTGCGCGTTGTCGACGACGAACTTGAATGGGTCCTTCGCAGGAGCATCGGCGACGCCGGACGGCAGCCGGTAGTAGTCGACGTAGGTCTCTGCGACGTAGTAGCGAGGAACGAAGAAGGCGACGATGCCGCCGATCACCAACCCGAGCAGCGAGATGGGGATGACCTGCCAACGCCGACGCTTCAGCAGTTCGAAGTAGTGCGCCAGCGACAACTGCGGCAGTTCGATCGTGGGCTCTGTCATGACCTTGTCCACGCCTCGGATATCGGCCATTTCTGGCCCTGCACCTTCGCTCGCCCGAAAGTCTTCTGCGTCAGAACCGGTAGAAACTCTGGTTGGTCTGGCCGGTCGCGACGTCCCAGCCCCATCGGATGTTGGCGAGTCCGAGCATCGTCTGGACCGCGACGTTCACCGGCTGCAAGGCGCGCTCGAGGATGCGAGCGAGCATGCCGAGGAAGGTCGGCGGGAAGTAGATGATGTCGTTCTCCCGAATCCTGATGTTTCGACTGGTGTAGCCGCTGGTCATCATCCGATAGAGGTCGACTTCGACGACCACCGGGTGTTCGGCGTCTGGCCGAATCAGCTGCACTCGACTCAGATTGGCGAGCGGTGTCCATCCAATCGACATGCAGGCTTTGAGGAAGGTGAGGTCGGCGCCGAGGAGCGCCAACTGCACCACGCCCTTGCGGGACGATTCGCCGATGGCATAGATGTTCTTGCTCTCGCCGACGATGCGCGCCTGGACGTCGATCTCGTAGGGAAACACCCCGCGCAGCAGACCCTTGACCAAGGTGGCGAGCTGCGCCTCGGTGAGGCCCAATACTTGGACCGTGCCCACATAGGGGACCACGATGCGTCCGTCGATCGACAGCGTCTGCGGCAGGCCAAGGCGCGCGAGTTCGGAGGCAGCCGGGTCTTGGTAGGCAATCGGTGGAATCAGGAAGGCCACGCTGTCGCCGCCCGCCACATAGTTCTCGACGGTCGCGTCGCCTTGGGCACGTGAGCCGAATCCCTTTTCATGGAACATCTCGCGGATCTGCTTCTCCTCGTAGCCGCTGCACGACGCGAATGCTGCGCAGGCGACGGCTAGCAGCCAGACGATCAGCGGGGGATTCCAGTTGGGAGTCGAACGCATGAAGTTTTGGTGGGCCGCGCGAGATGACCGCCCAGTTCATCGTAGGTCGCTGACTGTCAGGCGCAATCGTCCTGCTGCTTGCAGATTCCGATGGCGTCGGGAGTTCAGGTCGCTCGACCCGAGATCCGTGGACTGGATGCAGCGGCAAAGCGCATCAACCGCAGTCCAACGGCCGTGCCCGTCGCTGGCCGCCGACCGATTCCTCTGTCTGCGAGCGCTCAGCGGGTCGCGTACTGCAGCTTGTAGTAGTCCTGGTAGGCGCCGCTCCTGACGCGCTCCCACCACTGGCGGTTCTGGACATACCAATCGAGCGTCTGGCGCAGGCCTTGCTCAAAGGTGTGCCGCGGCTCCCATCCGAGCGTGGCGCGCGCCTTCGACGAGTCCATCGCATAACGGCGGTCGTGGCCGGGCCGATCCTTCACGTAATGGATCGAGCTCTCGGTCTTGCCGAGCAACCGCAGGATCTCCTTGATCACGTAGATGTTCTCGCGCTCGGCGTTGCCGCCAAAGTTGTAGACCTCGCCACTCTTGCCGCGCTCCATTGCCGCGCGGATGCCCTCGCAGTGGTCCGTGACATAGATCCAATCGCGGACGTTCTTGCCGTCGCCATAAACGGGCAGCTGCTTGCCCTCCAATGCGTTGGCGACCATCAGCGGGATGAGCTTCTCCGGGAACTGGAAGGG
>SXPK01000011.1 GCA_005776365.1 Planctomycetia bacterium | reverse complement strand
TGCCGGTGGTCGTCGGCGGCGACGGACCCAGGCAAGTCGTCGCAACGTGCAGCTACGAGGCGCGCAGATTTGGCGTGCGCTCGGCGATGCCGGGGACGCAAGCAAGGCGCTTGTGCCCGCACGCGGTGTTCGTCCCTCCGCGCATAGAAGTCTATGCAGCGGTCAGCCGGCAGATCCATGCGGTCTTCTCGCGGTTCACAGATCGGATCGAACCGCTGTCGCTCGACGAGGCCTTCCTCGATGTGTCGGGTTGCGAGGCGCTCTTTGGCGATGGTGCGACGATCGCTTCCCGCATCAAGGACGAAGTGCGCGCAGCGACATCGCTGACGGTTTCGGTCGGTGTCGCGACGTCGAAGTTTGTCGCCAAGGTCGCGAGCGATCTGCGCAAACCTGACGGGCTCGTCGTCGTCGCAAGCGGTTGCGAGCGCGAGTTCTTGGCCCCCTTGCCGGTGTCTTTGTTGTGGGGCGTCGGCGACAAGGCTCTCCCACTCCTGCACGCGCGGTCGTTGCGCACGATTGGCGATGTGCAACGCGCGTCCCGCGAAGATCTCGTCCGCTGGCTCGGCGACAACTTCGGCAATCACGTCCACCTGCTCGCCCACGGCCAGGATCCGCGCGCTGTCGAGTCGGAGCGCGAAGCGAAGTCGATCGGCAATGAGCTGACCTTTGAGAAGGATCTCTGCACCAAGGAAGCAGCGGAGTCCACCCTGCTGCAGTTGTGCGAGCGGGTCGGGCGGCGTTTGCGCAAGGATGGCCGCTCGACGCGTTGCGTGCGGCTGAAGCTGCGGCTCTTCGACTTTTCGACCTGCACGCGGCAGCGGGCGATCCCAGCGACGCAGGATGATCTGGCGCTGCATGCCGTCGTGCGCGATCTCCTGCGCCTGGAATGGAATGGGACCTCGGGCATCCGCTTGCTCGGCGTGACTGCCACGCAGTTGGTCGCAAACGCAAGTCGTGCACAACAATCGTTGTTCGAACCCGGGGACGCTGGCAAGCAGAAGGGGATGAAGGTGCTGCGCGCGATGGATGCGATCCGCGACCGCTATGGCGAAGATGCGTGTCGACGCGGCGCGGCGAGACGCGGATCGGCGCGCGGGGAGTTGGACGACTAGGCAGGTCTGATCCGGCCAGTGCATCGGCCTTGCTCCGTGTCGTTGCGCCCTGGGTTCGCCGCCTCGCCGATCGTGCCTGCCTTCGCGCGACGAACTCAGGTCCGCTTCGCCCGAGCACCGAGAGCGACCTTTCGTGGAATCCGCATGCTGCATGCGGCGTCGCCCTCAGCTTGCTGGACCGATCGCTTCGCTTCTGGTGTTCTGCACTCGTTGCCCGGAACTTCGAAGGATGCTCGGGTCCCTCGCGGCAGAGACGTCTGGTCGCCATCTCGGCGCGCTGGATTGTGTGCGACGCTTCGCTCTGATCTCTCGCCGCCATGTTCGCTGCACGTTGTTGCGTTGCTTGCCCGCTTCCCAAGCTCCTTAGTCGCGGCGCATCGGCGTTCGTGTTGCTGGCAGCGGGTTGCACCAGCGTGGCGACGCTGTCGACCCCGCAGGACCCGGTTTCGCGGATGGACCAGTCTGCCTACGGCATGCGGCCGCGTGCTGGCCAAGGTCACTGGGGCGAGCGCTTGCTGGCAGAAGCGGCTGTGGTGCCGGCAGCATGGATGCGCATCGACGTCGACGACGCATCCGCCGGATCCCAAGTGGCCGATGGCTCAGGTTTCGGCGGCAGGCTGGCGGTCGGCAATCGCGACCAGAGCATCGGCTTGCTCTACCAAGGGATCGACTTCTCTGGGGACCTCGGCGATGGCTCCGTCCACGCGGCGCTTGCCGACTTCGACGTGCGCGTGCCGGTGCAGGAGGGAGGCGGTTGGCTCACGCTCGTCGTCGGCGGTGGCTTCGGCCTGGCCCGATTCGACTCAGGGCTGCTCGGCGCCGATGCGGTGACCGAGGGGGCAGCGCAGCTGCGCATTCTGTTCGAGTTCACTCCGTTGCGCGGCCTTGCGTTGGGCCTCGGCGGCGGCGGCATGGTTTACGGGCATCCTGGCGAAACCGAGGCCTACGGGTCCTTTGCGCTCGCCTCGATGACCATCACGTTTTGATGTCTCCTACTCATCTGATGAACCGCAACTCGCTTCTCCTGCTCCATCCGTCGCTCTATTCGCTCGCGCTGCTTGCCGCCTGCGCCTCACCGCCGCCGCGCGAGGCGATGGAGCCTGCTGGCCTCGGCCCTGTGCTGCCGGTCGCAGAAGCGAAGCCCGCTGGTGCTTCAAGCATCGCTGCGGCAACGCTCGCTCAGGCGGACCACGCGCCAAAGCGCGCCGAGTTGAACGCAGGGCTGGGCATCACCGACTCGCCGGTGTCGACGTTGTTTGCGGCCTCGTATGACATCCCGCTGCACTCGAGCATCACGTTCGGCCCTGCGTTGCACGTGGGCTATGGCGAGGACGTGGAGCTGCTTGGCGGCGAGGCCAAGGGCAAGTTCTACTTTGCGCCCTTCCACGAGTCCGTGCAGGCATTCGTGAGCGCTGGCGGCGGCTTTGGCATGGTCGACAAGGCGCGCGTCGACGAAGACTGGGGCTTGCTGTTCAGCGTCGGTTGCGGCCTGCGGGTCAAGACCTCGACGCACGGCGTGCTCAGCAGCGAGCTCAATCTCTACATGCTGCCAGAGGAACTCGCTGGCGAGGAGACCTACTACGGCTGGCAGGTCGTGCAGTTCGCGATCGCCTTCTGAGCCAAGGAGTCAGCGTCGTCGCAGCATTGGGAACATGCGCGCGATGTCGGGCTCATGAATCGACGCGATCTCGACGCGCTCTCCGGTTGCAGGAAGTGCCAGCGAAAGGCGCTCACAATGCAGCATGGTGCGCGCGATGCCGTGCGTGCGATGCGCGATCGCGTTTGCTTCTGGGTCGCCGTAACGCGGGTCGCCGAGCAAGGGGTGACCGATCGCGCGCAAGTGCGCCCGGATCTGGTGCGTGCGGCCGGTCTCGAGCCGGAGGCGAACGAGGCTGCAAGACTTGTTCGTGGCGAGCAGGGTCACGTGGGTGACGGCGCGCTGTCCTTGCTCCCGGTCGATCACGACCTTTGGGCGGTCGCCACGCGGTTCGTCGGTGATCCGCAGCGGCAGGTCGATGGTCCCTTCGTCGCGCTCGATCTGACCATGCGCGATGCCGAGGTATTCGCGTTCGATCTCGCCGCGTTCCATCGCTTGCGAAATCGCAGCCACGGCGCTCGCGTCGCGGCCGCACAAGAGGAGGCCCGAGGCCGGTCGATCGAGGCGCTGGCACAAAGAAGCGTCCGGCAATACGCGCTGCAGCCGAAAGGCGATCGAGTTGTGGACCAAGGGCCCGGCGTGGACTGCGTCACCGGGCAGTTTCTGCAGCACGAGCACCCCGCCGCGATCGCAGACGATGGCAGTTCCGATCGCGAGCGACAGGTCGAGCAGGCCGGGTCGGAGCGCCACCAATTCGCCCACGCGCAGCCGCTGGGCCGCGTCGCCGCGAACGCCGTCCACCGCGACGCAACCGAGCCGGCAGGCCTCGCGCGCTCGCTGCAAGGAGACGCCCTCGCACAGCTGTCGAACGGCGGCGTCGAGGCGGGTGCCGGCGTCGGCTTCGGCGACCAGGATCGTCAGGGAGTCTTCTGGATTCGCAGGAGGAGGCATGGCGCGCGACGAAGATCCGTTGCTGCATGCATTTCGTCGAGGGGGAAATCCCATCGCGGGACGATCCGAAGGCCCCCCGCGACACCGATTCGTGGAGCCGATAGGTTTTCTTGCCTCCCAGTTTCTCCACGACAGTTCCAGAGGCACTCCTTCATGAGATCCCTGCTCCTCGCATCTCTCGTCGCGTTGGCCCCAGTCGCAGTTGCGCAATCGCCGCTGACGACCACGTTGATCGGCGGGCTCGTGCTCACGGCAACGGCGCCGTATTCGAACACGATCTACGCCGACCTGACCGTTACAGCACCGACCGGCTTGATCCTCACGCAGATCAACATGCGTGCACAGGATGCCGCGGCGGCGACGTCTAGCTTCGACGTCTACCTCACCGCAGCGGGCGGCACGCATGTGGCAAACCACGCGAATGCGGCGGTCTGGACCCTCATGGGGACTTGCAGCGGCTTTGCTGCAGCTAACCCAACCGTGCTGACGCTGAACCGCGGCATCTTCATCGCGCCTGGCACCTACGGACTCGCGCTCCACTGCAAGGCGTTCCGTCACGTCTACACGAATGGAACGACGCAGGTGCCGCCCCTGGCCCTGCAGTTCTCGAACGCCGACATGATGCTCGACTGCACGACATCGGTGATCCAGAACTCGACGGCTGCGGCTCCATTCTCTGGCGGGCAGTCGGCGGTCCGCACTCCCAATCTCCAACTCCACTACCAGTCGACGAGCGCGGTGAGCTTCTCGGCGACGCCGCGCACCGGCAATGGCCCGCTGGCCGTGACCTTCACCGAGGGCTGCGTCTCGATGGACCTTGCGGGCTTCTTCCTCTTCTCCTGGGACCTGGACGGGGACGGGATCGACGATGCCTTCGGCCCCAGCGTGTCGCATACCTACGCGTGTGGCGACCACTCGGTGCGCCTCACGGCAGTGGATGCCACGGGCGCGTTCCCGCTGACCCGCACGAACTACATCAACGTGGACACGTTGGGCCAGAACTTCACATGGGACAAGATCGGCGAACCAGCGCTGTTCCAGTTCACCTCCGTCGCATCCACGTCGGCAACGGGCTACGCCTGGGACTTCGACGGCGACACGCTGACTGACTCCACGGTCGCGAACCCGGCTTGGTCGTTCGCTCCGGGCTGTGGCCCGCAGGCGGTCTCGCTGACCGTCACCAACTCCTGCCGCACGGTGACGCGCACGATGGACGTCGCCCCGACGGACTCGATCCAGACGACCTGGGTCGCGAACAACGCTGGAGCGACGGGATACGCCGTCAACTTCGACGCCAACGTCACGAACCCGGACGGCATCGAACTGTGCGGCTTGCACCTCAACGTCAACCTCGCAACGGCAGGCGCTGCGCTCACGTGCGACGTCTACACGCGCAACGGCACCTATGTCGGCAGTGACCTTTCCCCAGTGGGTTGGGGTCTCGTGTCCGGCGTCGGCACGGCGAAGGTCATCGGCGAAGAGACCTTCATCCCCCTGGCCTCGTCGGTCTACCTCACTCCTGGCATCCACGGCTTCACGGTCGTGCTGGCCGGGGCGGGTCTCGCCTACACCAACGGTACGGGCGCAAACCAGACCTACACCAACGCGGATGTCACGATCACCGCGGGCCAGGTTCGCACGGCGCTGTTCAGCGCGACGAGCACGTTGTTCACGCCGCGCGTCATCAATGCGCGCCTGAACTACAAGGACTCGTCGCTCGGGATGGCCGGCTACTACACCTATGGCACGGGCTGCGCTGGCACGCTGGGCGTCCCCGGCAACGTCGGCGTCACGCGGCCGGTCGTCGGCAACAACATGGTTGTCGACTTCACGAACACGCCAGCCGGCGTGATCCCGTTCATCGGGTTCAGCAACACGCTGTTCCAGGGCTTCCCGCTCCCGATCGACGGCGCCTTGCTGAATGCGCCTGGCTGCTTCATCCGCACCAGCGCGGACATCAACGGCGGCCTCGCGTTCGCGGTCGGCGGCGTCTCGAACTGGGCGATCGGCATCCCGCTCGACCCGGTGTTCGTCGGCGTGCGCCTCTACATCCAGGGCTTCTCCTTCGACGGCGTCAACGCACTTGGCGGAACGTTCACGGATGCATCGGTCGGCCTGATCGGCAACTGATCGCGCTGGCTCTTTAGGCGCGCAATGCGCGCCATGCGGCGAGGCCGCGCGTCGGAGCGATCCGGCGCGCGGCCTCGTTGTTTTGCTTCGGCGAGTCACGCACCGAAAACGCGGCAAGCGTCATCGACGCAGGAGAAGGACGCTTTGATGGTGCCAGCCTTCGATGGCGACAGCGAGGATCGTCAAGTCACCGTGCAATGCGGGGAGCATGTGGCGCGAAACGAAGGTGCGTGCGAGCGCTGGCAGTGGCAGGGCCAATTCTCCCGCGCCGCGTGCGCCGCGTTGACTCCTCGCGGTTGCGACCCAAGATGCCAACCCCATGCGCCGATCCGCCTGCCTCGCCCTGCTCGCCGCGGCATCGTGCTCGCGCGGCGGAGTCGCGCCTACTGATCCGATTGCTTCGACGCCGTTGGCCGTTCGTGCTGAGAGCACGGGCCCTCGCTTTCGCCGGGTCTCCGGTGCGGACTCCGGCATCGACTTTCGCAACGAACTGCGCCGCGAAAACGTGATCGCCTACGTCTACAGCGGGGCGGGACTCGCTGTCGGCGACTACGACAACGACGGGTTGCCGGACCTCTACCTGGTCAGTCAGGACGGCAGGAACCGCCTCTTCCGTCAGGTCGCGCCCTTCCGTTTCGAAGACGTCACCAAGACGGCGGGCGACGTCGATGGCGGCGACGCCTGGGGCAAGGCCGCCACGTTCGTCGACATCGACGGCGACAACGACTTGGATCTCTACGTCTGCAACACGCAGTCGAAGAACCTGCTCTACCAAAATCAGGGCGACGGCACGTTTGTCGAGCGGGCGGCCGCGCTCGGCCTCGCGAGCACTTCGGCAAGCACGGGCGCTGCGTTCGCGGACTATGACAACGACGGCGACCTCGACGCGTTCGTGCTGACGAATCGGGTGTTTGGCCCAAACCTACCGCTCGAACTCGTCGCCGATGTGACCTTGCCGTCCGCGATCACGGCTTCGCGCCAAGAACTCTTCCCGCCGTTCCCAGAGTTCACCACCAAGGACGGCGCGCCGGTCATTCCGCCTGGCCACGAAGAACTGTTCGAGATCCAGCACGGCCGCGTCTTTCCCACGGGCCAGCGCGATCGCCTGCTGCGCAATGATGGGCCCGTTGGATTCGTCGACGTCAGTGCTGCATCTGGTGTGGGCGTTGTCGGCAATGGGCTCGGTTGCGTCTGGTGGGACTTCGATGACGACGGCAGGCTCGACCTCTACGTCAGCAACGACATTCACAGCAAGGACCGGCTGTGGCGCAACCGCGGCGATGGCACCTTCGAGGACGTCGCGAAGGCAGCGTTGCCGCACACGGCCTTCTTCGGCATGGGCTGCGATTTTGGCGACCTCGACAACGACGGCCGCTTCGACCTGTGGGTCGCGGACATGTCGAGCCGCTCGCACTACATGGGCAAGATGCTCATGGGCAGCATGGGCAATCATCGCTGGTTCTTGATGAATGCAGAGCCGCCGCAATACATGCGCAACGCGCTGTATCGCAACGTCGGCGGGGGCAAGTTCACCGAACTTGCGCACATGGCGATGCTCGCGAGCACGGACTGGACCTGGTCGGTGCGGCTCGTCGATCTCGACGAGGACGGTCTGCTCGATGCGCACGCGACGAACGGGATCTCCGTGTTCGAGGACAACCCCGACACGATCGATTCCTTCAAACGACTCGTGCAGGCAGGACGCAAGAACGAGGCGCTCGACCTCGCGCGTCGCATGCAACGCGTCGACGAGCCCAACGTCTGCAAGAAGAACCTCGGTGGCTTCGCGTTCGCGGATGTCGGCGCGGAGTGGGGTCTCGACGAGGTCGGCGTCAGCCACGGCGCGGTGTTCTGCGACCTCGATCGCGACGGCGACCTCGACTGCGTGACCAACAACCTCAACCAGCAAGCGAGCGTGTTCGAGAACCGCACTGTGGGGACGCATCGCGTGCTCGTGTCGCTGCAGGGTCGTGGCAAGAACCGTCACGGCATTGGCGCGCGCATCGAGCTGACTGCGGGAAGTGTCACGCAGTCGCGGCTCGTGTCGCCCGTGCGCGGCTACATGAGCGGCAACGAAGCGGTCGAACACTTCGGGCTTGGTTCGAACGCGCGCATCGACACGCTCGTCGTGCGCTGGCCGTCGGGTGTCGTGCAGAACTTCGCGGGCCTCGACGCGGATCGCAGCTACTTCGTGCGCGAGCCAGACGATGCTGCGAGGGCGGTGCCCTGCGAGGGTCGCACGGCGCTGTCGGCGCCGTGGTTCGAGCCGCAGCCAGATCTGCCGTTTCTGCATCGCGAACGCGCGTTCGACGACTACGCCGTGCAGCCGCTGCTGCCGCATCGCTTGTCGCAACTCGGCCCTTCGCTCGCGTTCGGCGACGTCGACGGCGATGGTCGTGACGAGGTCTTCGTCGGCGGCGCAGCGGGGCAGTCGGACGCGCTGCTGCATGCGCGCGAGGGCGGCCGCTTCGACGAGATCGCAGGGCCCTGGCGCGACGACGCCGAATGCGAGGACATGGGCGCCGTGTTCCTCGACTTCGACAGCGACGGCGACCTCGACTTGTTCGTCGGCAGCGGCGGCGTCGAAGCAATAGAACGCACGGAGTTGCTGCGCGACCGTCTCTACGTGAATGACGGTAACGCCGCGTTTTCGCGCGCGCCCGATGGCGCCTTGCCGGACCTTCGCATCAGCACGGGCCCGGTCGCTGCGGGCGACTATGACGGCGACGGCGACCTCGACCTCTTCGTCGGCGCGCGCGTGAAGCCAGGTCGCTTCCCCGAGTCGCAACCAAGCGCGTTGTTGCGCAACGATGGTGGGCGGTTCGTCGACGCGAGTGACGAAGTGCTCGGTCCGCTGCGTGACGTCGGCATGGTCGCAGCCGCAACCTTCTGCGACCTCGACGGCGACCGGAAGCCCGAACTCGTCGTCGCCGCGCAGTGGGATCGCGTCCGTGCCTGGAAGTTCGAGTCCGGCCGATGTGTCGATGCAACCGACGTGATGTTCGCCGACGCACCAAAGGGCCAGTGGCAGAGCCTGCTGCTGGAGGACCTCGACGGCGACGGCGACGCGGATCTCGTGGCCGGCAACATCGGCCTCAACACCAAGTATCACGCCACGCGCGACCATCTCTTGCGGATCTACGCAGCGGACTTCGACCGCAGCGGCACGTTGGACGTCATCGAGGCGAAGGAAAGTGGGGCAGGCGCGTTGTTGCCGGTGCGCGGGCTCAGTTGCAGCAGCGACGCGATCCCGGCGATCCGAACCGCGTTCCCGACCTACGATCGTTTCGCGCGCGCGACGCTGTCCGAGATTTATGGCACGAAGGCGCTCGCGGCGGCAAAGGAACTCGTCTGCGATGAACTGCAAAGCCTCGTGTTCGAGAACCGCGCCGGACGCCTGTTCGCGCTGCCCTTGCCGCGCATGGCGCAGATCGCGCCGCTCCAGGGTTGCGTCGCAAACGATTTCGATGGCGATGGCGTGCTCGATCTCGTGCTCGCGCAGAACTCGTTCGCGCCCGAGCCGGAGACCGGGCGCTTCGACGGCGGGCTCGGCTTGCTGCTGCGCGGCCGCGGTGGGATGCAATTCGAGGCGGTCGAGCCATCCGAATCCGGCATCCTGCTCGGCGGCGACCAGAAGGCGTTGGCGTGCGCGGACCTTGACGGGGACGCGCAGCCCGACCTGGTGCTGACTCAGAACGATGGGCCGGTGCGCGTATTGGCGGGGCGTCGTGGCAGTCGACCGATTGCAGTGCGGCTGCGCGGCCAAAAGGGCAACCCGCAGGGCGTCGGCGCGGTCGTCGCGCTGGTGGGGCCGGACGGCATGGCGCAGACGCGCCGGATCCTCGCGGGCTCGGGTTACCTGACGCACGCAGCGCCGGTCGCGTTCTTCCACGCGCCAGAGGGTCGAGTGATCGCGCGCGTGACCTGGCCCGATGGCGCGGTCACCGAGCAGGAAATCGCCGCATCGGAATCCGCCATCGTCGTCGCGCGAGAATCAGCGCGATGACCGCCGGCACTCGCGCCGCGTTGACGACCCGATGCCGGGCCTCGACAGTCCTCGACATGACGGAACGACGGCGCCGCGCGCGATCGATGGCGAAACGGATCACTTCGTTCGTCGCCTGCGCGCTGCTTGCTGCCTGCGGTGACGACGCGCCGCGCGACGTGGCTCCAGCGCAGCCGGCAGGTCACCTTCGGATGGTCCAGTTGCTTGCGGACCTGCATGTCCGTCGCAACGAGGACAACGTCTTCGTCGGCGAGGTCGCCGTGCGTGCCGCGCGCAGCGAATTGATGCAGCAGGGCGAGAAGCCGAAATGGCAAACGCGCCAGGACCTCGGCTATTCGCTGCTACGACTGGGCAAGGAGCGCGAGGCGATCGCTGAGTTCGAAGCGACGCTCGCAGCAGTCGAGTCGAAGGTGGTCGCGGGCGGCATGGATGCGCAGTTGGCGCTGCACTTTCATCTTGGCGTTGCGTGGTTGCGGGTCGGCGAGACCGAGAACTGCTGCCATTCGCGCACCGAGGAGAGTTGCATCCTGCCGCTGCAAGGCACTGCGTTGCACGACAAGCCCGAGGGTTCGACGCGCGCAATCGAGCACTTCACGTTCGTGCTGCAGAACTCGAAGGAAGGGGACTATTGGCACCTCGCCAACCGCTGGCTCTGCAACGTCGCGGCGATGACTCTTGGCAAATGGCCAGAACTCGTGCCCCAAGCGTGGCGCCTCCCGGCGACTGCGTTCGAGCAGCGCGGCGCGTTCCCTCGATTTTCGAATGTCGGTGAGCGCCTGGGTCTCGACGTCGAAGGACTCGCGGGCGGCATGGTGGTCGAAGACTTCGACGGCGACATGCGCCTCGACGTGATGATGTCCGACTGGAACACGAACGGCGCACTGCGCCTGTTCACGCGCAATGACGACGGCGCGTTCTTTGAGCGTTGCGACGCAAACGGGCTCGCGGGCATCACGGGCGGCCTCAACCTCGTGACTGCGGACTACGACAACGACGGCGACGTCGACGTGCTGGTGCTGCGCGGCGCGTGGTTGCTCGACAAGGGCCGCTATCCCAACTCCTTGCTGCAGAATCGCGGCGACGCGACCTTCACGGACGTGACCTTTGATGCTGGGCTGGGCGAAGGGATGTGGCCGACGCAGGCAGCTGCCTTTGCCGACTACGACCTGGACGGCGATCTGGATCTCTACATCGGCAACGAGTCGAGCAGCAAGATCACCTGCGCGAGCCAACTGTTCCGCAACGAAGGCGATGGCACCTTCGTCGATGTCGCGAAGCAGGCGGGCGTCGAGAACTTCGGCTATGCGAAGGGCGTGTCGTGGGGCGACTTCGACGGCGACCGCGATCCCGATCTCTACGTCAGCAACCTGACCGGCGACAACCGCCTCTACGTCAATCGCGGCCTTGGCACGTTCGTCGACGAAGCCAATGCGCGCGGCGTCATTGGCCCCGAGGCGAGCTTCCCGTGCTGGTTCTGGGACTACGACAACGACGGCGCGCTCGACCTGTGGGTGTCTGCTTACGCGACTGGAGTCGGCCATCTCGCCGCGCACGCGCTGTCGATGCCGCGCGACTGGGAACTCAATCGTCTCTATCGCAACGACGGGAAGGGCGCCTTCGTCGACGTTGCCGAATCGTCCGGCATGACGCATCCGGCGATGCCGATGGGCAGCAACTACGGCGACGTCGATGGCGATGGCTACCTTGACTGCTACCTCGGCACTGGCGACCCGCACGTCTACAGCCTGATGCCGAATGTGCTCTACCAGAACGTAGCGGGCAAGAGGTTCGCCGACGTCACGATGCAGAGCGGAACAGGCCACCTGCAAAAGGGGCATGGCGTTGCGTTCGCGGACTTCGACCACGACGGCGACCTTGACCTCTTTGCGCGCATCGGCGGCGCGTTCTTGGGCGACGCGTTCGTCAGCACGGTGTTCGAAAACCCCGGCTTCGGCAACCAGCACATCACGCTCCAGTTCGTCGGCACGAAGGAGAATCGCGCCGCCATGGGGACGCGCGTGCGCATCGTCGTCGCACAAGACGGCGTCGAACGCTCGATCTGGCGCGTGGTCGGAACGGGCGGCAGCTTTGGCTGCAATCCCTTGCGGATGACCGTCGGCATCGGCCGCGCCGACCGAGTGATCCGCGTCGAGGCGCATTGGCCGTGCAGTGGCGTGGTCGAGACCTTTGCGGCGATGGAATCGGGCGCTGCCTATCGCCTCGTCGAAGGCAAAGGCGCGCCCGAGCGCATCGTGCTGCCTGCGTTTTCGCCGCGCGCGCGGTGAGTGGGGATCCCGCTAGTCGCAGGAACACCGCGGTGCGTCGATTTCATCGCAGCGCGCTTGGATCGCGAGCAGCCGCGTGTCGCCCGCTGGCAGCGGCCCATACTGCAGCAGTCGGCAGGGGTAGGTTGCTTGTTTGATCAGCAGGAGCAACTCATCCCGCGGCCGTTCGGTGCCGGTCATCGCCGCGGTGAACGCGCCCAAGAACGCGCCGACTGCGCTGCCGAATCCGAACGCCACGCCGACCAGTCCGGCGAACATGTCGAAGAACAGCGCGAGCGTCGTTGCCGTCGCACAGCCGATGACCAAGCCGGCGAGCACGCAGCGCATGAACCCGCGCCTCCATCTCGTCGCGCCACGGTCGCGGCCATCGCGCACGAGGCTCAACAAGTGCGCTCGTTCGGTGGCGACGGGGTAGACCCGCAGCAAGACGGATCGACGCGCTTCGTCGGACAAGGTGGACCACAGTTCGTCGGTCGAGCGTTCCGGCGGCCAAAGCACGAAGAGCATCGTCATGGTCGGCTGCGGTTCAGAGCGGCTCGACTCGGAGGTTCTTGAACGCGATGGGAGCCAGGAACGGCGAGTCACCGGAGACGAACATGCCGATGCAGCCGTCGAGGTCGGGCGTCACCGCGTTTGCCTCGAGCGTCTCCCATTCTCCAACGCCGACTCGGATCCGGTCGCCCGCGAGTTCGATCCAGATCTCGATCCAGTCCGCGCGTTCGCTTCGCGACAGCGTCAGCGGCTGATTGGCGATCTCGACGATGGCGCCCTCCTTCGGGTTGTGCAGCAGCCGGAGCTGCGAGCCGCCGCGATAGTGCCGCAGTTCAACGATGTAGTAGGAGTCACCGTTCTTGTCGGGCTTCAGAGAGAACACGATCGACGACTTGCTCGGTGCGTCCGTGGCGCGCGTCTCTATCGCAATGCGTGTCTTGCCCTTGGTGGTCTTCTCGCTGCGCAACCCAACAGAAGCGCCCGCGAGCCTGGGGCTCTCAATGGAGTTCGCCGCGACCCGCCAGATGCCGCCGCCTGCGAAGTTCTTGCCGTCGCCAAACCACGTTCGAATCGCGTCGGTCGTCGAGCTTGCTGCGTCGGCGAGTTCGAGCGCCTTGCCGGCCACGGCGACGCTGAGGTCTTTGGCGAGCTGGAAGTAAGGCAAGGCCGCGCGATGCCACTTGCGGGCCTGGTAGGCCTTCGCCGCACGCAGCAACGCGCGGGCGGCGGCGTCTTCGGCCTTGCGGGTCTCGACTGCGAGAGCGTCGGTTTCGTTGAGCGCTTGCTCGATTGGCTTGAGCAGCGACTTGCGCACGTTGGCGTCGGTCACGGATTCGGCCGCCGCACGCGCGGCGCGCAATGCAATCGCCGCGTCCTCGTCCTGACCTTGGGCCTGCAACGCGCGGCCCGCGGCGAGTTGCTTGAGGGCGATCTCGTCCTGCGCCCTGGCGAGCGGCGCCACCAACAGGATCCCGAGCGCTGTTGTCAACGCAGGCGCCCATCGCAAGGACTTGGCGTTCATCGCTTCGACTCCGCCTCGATCCCGATGGCTGTGAGCATCGTCGCCGGTCCCTCCACGCCGGTGTGTTCGACTTGCAGGCCAAGGAATCCAGAACGCAGTGACGCAGGCGCGTCTGCCTTGAGTTCGAGTCCACCGACTGCGAACCGGATCCTCCCGTCGTCGACCTCGAGTCGCATCATGAGGCTCGTGTCCGCCTTGCTGACTGCTGCCCCGCTCCCATTCGCCCCTGGTGCCGCGGGCTCTGGCAGCCAGCCCTCGGCGAGGTAGTCGTATTGACCACCGCTGGCGCGCGCGATGCGCGCAAACCATTTGCCTTCACTCGGCCGCAGCATCGCGACGTGGAAGTCCTGCGCGTGCCGGTAGGCGAACATGAGCCCGATGCCGTGCACGCACTGGCGCTGCACCTCGCACGACCAGCGCAGTCTCTCTGGCTTTGCGCGTCGCGATGAGACGTGTCGCGTGACCTTCTGCTGCGCGGTGGGGGCGATGACCGTGAGCGTGTCCGCGGTCGCGATCCAGCCATCGGGGCCATCGAGCGTCTCGCCGTCTTGAAACCACGATGCCGCGCTGCCAGTGGTTTCGACGCGTTGTCCGGTGAGCCTCTCGCGCACGCGTCGCAGCGCATCCTGCGCCGCCATGGGCGCGATTTCGACGGCGCGCACCAGGAGGTCGCGCGAGGTGCGCAGCCAACCGCGCTCTTCGTAGCGAAGTGCGACCTTGACGATCGCGTTCGCGGCCTCGAGGCAGGCGTCGTCGGCTGCCTTTGCTGAAGGATCGGTCTTGGCTCGAAGCGCCGCGATGCGTGGTTCCAGTTCGGCGCGCACGGCCGGGTCTTCCGCCAACAACACGCGACGTGCCGCCGAGCGCAGCAGCAATGCCGCGTCCTCGGCGCGCTTGTCGGCGACTGCCGCCTCCGCATCCGCGAGATCGGCGAGCGCTTCTGACTGCTGCGCGCGCAGCGTCGGGGCGAGCAGGACCAACAACAGCGGCAGCAGATGGCGAAGCGACATGGCGCAGCATGCTAGCCACTCGAGCCGCTGCTTCCGCGCCGTGCCGCAAGGCGCATTTGCCCAAGGCGCACGCAGTTGCCACACTGCTCCCACTCATGACCGAGCCGTCCTGCAAGAAAGCGCACTACCCCGAGGTCCCCGCGCAAGCGAACTTCCCGGCCATCGAGGCCGAGATCCTGCAGCGTTGGCAGCACTACGGCACGTTCCAGCGGTCCGTCGACCAGCGCGCGGCTCTGGACAACGAGTTTGTGTTCTACGACGGCCCGCCCTTCGCGAACGGCCTGCCGCACTACGGGCACTTGCTGACGGGATTCGTCAAGGACGTCGTGCCGCGCTACCAGACGATGAAGGGCCGCCGCGTCGAGCGGCGCTTTGGCTGGGACTGCCACGGTTTGCCCGCCGAGATGGAGGCCGAGAAGGAGCTGAAGGTCTCCGGCAAGGAGCAGATCCTGCAACTCGGCATCGACACCTACAACGACGCGTGCCGCAAGAGCGTGCAGAAGTATGCGAGCGAGTGGCGCAGCTACGTCACGCGCCAGGCGCGCTGGGTCGACTTCGACCGCGACTACAAAACCATGGACCTCTCGTACATGGAGAGCGTCCTGTGGGCATTCAAGACGATGCACGACAAGGGCCTCGTCTACGAAGGCCAGCGCGTGATGCCCTACTCGTGGGCGATGCAGACGCCGGTCAGCAACTTCGAGACGCGCATCGACGACGCGACGCGTCCGCGTCAGGACCCGGCGATCACGGTCGCGTTCCGACTGCTGCCCAAGGCAGGCGACCAGGGACCGATGTCGATGCTGGTGTGGACGACGACGCCGTGGACCTTGCCGAGCAACCTCGCGCTCGCGGTGGGCAAGGACATCGACTACGCGATCCTGCAGAAGGGCGACGTGCGCTACGTGATCGGCAAGGCCACGGTCGCCAACTACAAGAAGGAGCTCGAAGGCTTCGAGGAAGTCGGAACGCTGCTGGGCAAAGACCTCGTCGGCCGCGCCTACGAGCCGATGTTTCCATACTTCGCTTCGCGCACGAACTGCTTCGTCGTGCTGGCGGGCGACTTCGTCGACACCGCAGAAGGCACCGGCGTCGTGCACATGGCGCCAGGCTTTGGCGAGGACGACCAGAAGGTCTGCGAGGCAAATGGCATCGAGCTCGTGTGCCCGGTCGACGACCGCGGCCGCTACACCAGCGAGGTAGCGCAGTGGCAGGGCACGCTCGTGTTCGATGCCAACAAGGACATCATCAAGACGTTGAAGGACCGCGGCGTGCTGCTGCGCCACGTCACTTACGAGCACAACTACCCGCACTGCTGGCGCACGCGCG
>SXPK01000138.1 GCA_005776365.1 Planctomycetia bacterium | reverse complement strand
CCTGCGGCAATCTGGTCCTGGACTTCTTTGCGCAGCACGCGGATCACCACTCGAGATCCTCCGGGCCGGGCGTGACAACGCCGTCGAACCACCGCGCCAGGAACCTCTCGAGGAGAATGTCGTCCTCCTCGCCCAGCGAACGACGTTCGCGTTGGCAATGCAGGAGCGCGAGCAGCCCGTGCTCCAGCTTCTGCACGGAGTTCTTCTGGACCTGCGCGACGAAGCGCTCCTGGAACTTGTAGACGCCTGCTTTCTGCGGCAAGTCGCGCATCGACGTCCCTTGGTCGAGCATCAACCGCCCTTCGTAGACCTGCGCCATCGCCGTGAACATCCAGCTCGTCGCAAACGGGAACAGCCCGCCCTGCTCCATGCGCTTGCCGTCCTTCTGCTTCACGCCGCGCGCAAACAATGCGTGCAGCGAACGGAGCGCGCGCTGGCGGTCGCCATCGAGCACCGCCTCGGCGAGTTCGAACGGCGTCGACTCGAAGCTGCAAGTCAGCTTGCCGCGGAGGTCTTCGGGCGCGAGGGCTTTCTTGCTGCCCTTCTTGTCGAACTGATCCACCAACTGCTCGAGTTCCGCCGCCAACTGGGACGGCTCCTTTCCCACCTGCGCCGTCAGCAAGAGCGCGGACTCTGGCGTGAGCGGCACGCGCAGCCGCTTGGAGTGCGCGACGACCCACTGCACGAGTTCGCCCTGCAGCGGCTGGTCGGGGCGGCCAAATGGAGTCTCGTAGAGTTCGCGAAACTCGAAGACCGCGCCGCTGGCGACCAGTTGCTTGGCCCATTTGGTGCGCCGATCGAGTTTCTGCGACTCGAACAGGAGCAGCGATCCCTTCTGAATCCGGGGCGCAAAGGCGGCGACCGCAGTCGCATACTTCTGCAGCCACCGATCGGCGCGGCGCACCACCAACGCCGTCGACTGCGAGAACAGGCCACCGCCGGCGAGCGGCTGCAGATCCTTGCACTGCGCCTGCTTGCCATCGTCGCCTTCGTCCAAGTCCACGTCGTCTCGGTCGCCCCCGTCCTCGGACTCTGCCGACTGCTTGACGCCTCGCAACTCCACGTCCTGGCCTTCGACCGTCAGGACTTCGAGTTCCTTGGGTAATGACGCGAGGACCTCGCCGAGCGCCTGCTCTCGAAACCACGTGCCTGTGCCGACGAGCGCGACGACCGACGGCAGGCCTTGCTTGCACGCGGCGCGCAGCCGTTCGGACTCCTTTTCGGGATGCGGGCCGGCCATGTCAGGCAAACAGGTAGATGTCCGCGAGCCCGGCCGCAAGCATGGCGACGCTCAGCATGCCGTTCGCGGTGAAAAACGCGGTGTGGATGTGCGAGAGATCGGAGCGACGGAGCAACCAATGCTGCCAGACCATCAAGGCCGCAGCGACCACGACACCCACGGCATACGCATCGCCGAGCCCTGCTGCGCGACCGAAGGACCAGAACAGGACCACGGCGCAAGCGTGCATCGCGCGGCTCATCCACAAGGCCCGCACGACGCCAAGTCGCGCCGGAATCGAGTGCAGCCCGCGCGAAGTGTCGAAGGCCTCGTCCTGGCAGGCGTAGCACACATCGAAACCAGCGACCCACAGCACAACGCCGGACGCAAGCTGCAGCGGGATCGCGAAGCCCTCGAAGGAGCCACGCGCCGCGACCCACGCGGCCAGCGGTGCAAGACCGAGTGCGACGCCGAGCCAAAGATGGCACCACGACGTGTATCGCTTCGTATGGCTGTAGAGCAGGAGCCAGAGCAAGACTGGCGCTCCGAGCCACGCGCACACCGAACCGAGCACCGCGCAGGCACAAAGGAATACGAGGCCGGAAAGCACAGCCAGCATCAGCGCGCTGCGCGGCGACACGGCGCCTCGTGGGATCTCGCGCTGCTTCGTTCTCGGGTTCTCGGCGTCGAGGTCGCGATCGACGTAGCGGTTGTAGGACATGGCCGAGGTGCGCGCCGCAACCACCGCCAGGACACACAGCCCCACCGTCGCCCACGTTGGAGATCGGTCGGCGGCGAACAACGCCAGCAGCGCAAACGGCAGCGCGAACACCGAGTGCGAGAGTTTGATCAGCGCTGCGTAGTCCTTGGCGCTCACGGGCAATCCTCGCCTTCGTTCCAAGGCGAAACGCTCCCGACGCGCGGCTCCACAGTTGGCGTGCTCCAGCGACGGAACAGCGCATGCTCGATGCCCAGCCGATCGAGCGCCTTGCCGACGACGAAGTCCACCATCTCCTGCACCGTCTCTGGCCGCGTGTAGAAGCCCGGCATCGCAGGCAGGAGGATCGCGCCGGCTCGAGCAAGCTTGAGCATGTTCTCGAGGTGGATCACCGACAGCGGCGTCTCACGCGGCACGACGAGCAGCGGTCGGCCTTCCTTGATCGCGACGTCCGCCATGCGCTCGACCAGGTTGCTGGAGAAGCCATGCGCGATCCGCGCAAGAGTTCCCATGCTGCACGGGATCAGCACGGTCGCCTCGATCTTGGCGCTGCCAGAACTTGGCGCGGCCTCCACCGCAACGAGATCGTGCGTCGCCAACTTCTGGCGAAGGGCGGCAGGAAACAGCGCCGCGAGGTCCGGCTTCGCCAAGTCGATCTCGATGCCCGCTTCGTGCCGGATCACGCGCAGCGATGCGTTGGTCGCCGTGAGGTGCACGCGGTGCCCTGCCTCCAGCAACACGGACACGAACCGCAGGCCATACGCGATGCCCGAGCCGCCGCAGAAGCCGACTGCAAACGCACGCTCTGCCCTCGTCATCGCGGGTCGTGCGTGAGGAAGTAGTAGACGTCGTACATCGCGTGGGTGTAGACGCAGACACCGAAGCCACGGAACCAGAACAGGAAGCCGAGCAGCAGACCTGCCATCGTGCGGAACAAGAACACGCCGCGGTGAAAGTCCTCGCGCAGATGATGGTGCAGCGAGAACAACAAGGCGCTGACGACCACGGCGAGGATGCCGCCGAGCGCGCGCGGCAACCGGAAGGCGGACGTCGCGCGAGCCCACATCCAGGCCAGCAGTGACATCAGTCCGAGCCGGAACACGAGTTCCTCGAAGATGCCAGCCCCCAGCGAGCCGACAAGGTCCTGCACCAAACGCGGGTGCGTCGAGAAGGTCGCGAGATAACGGACTGCTGGATCGGCCAGCGCCGCGGCCAACGGGCCGAGCATCAGCCCATAGACCGTGCCTTCGAGCACGACGACCAGGGAGACGCGACCCCACGGCACATTGCGCTGGATGACGCTGCGCATTGCGACGAAGAGGCCGATGCCCATGGCAACGTAGATCACCGAAGAGATCGCGGGCGCCTGCCGGGTAATCAGGTCGAGGAGAATCCACTCGGAGAGGTTGCGCTCGGACGGGGCGAGATTGAGCCGCAGCCCTTCGTAGGCAAGCCACAGTGGCAATACCGCGAACATGCTGACGGCCGGATCCTTCGACCATGCGAAGTAACCGTCCCTCGCGGGCAGTGCAGCAGGCGCTTCAGTGTTGGACTTCGCCACGGTAGACGGCGGCAATGCCGCCGCTCAAAACGACATGACGCGGCGACGCGAGTCCGGCCTGCGCCATCAGATTGGTGAACGCGCCGCGTTCGGGAAACTTCATCACCGAATCGGGCAGATACTGGTAGGCGTCGTTGCTCGCGCCGGACACCCACTTGCCCAACCTCGGCAACACGCGACGGAAATAGAACAGGTAGGCGGCGCCAAACATCGGCAGCGACGGCTTGCAAAACTCCAGCACGACGATTCGACCACCCTTGCGGACGACGCGCGCCATCTCCCGCAGCGCCGCGACCGGGCTCTCGACGTTGCGGATGCCAAACGCAACCGTCGCGAGGTCAAACGAGCCGTCCTGGAACGGCAGCTGCTGCGCATCGGAGCAGACGAAACGCGGCCGAATGTCGCGGCCCTCGGCCTTGCGCTCCGCATGACGCAGCATCGGCGCGCAGAAGTCAGCGCCGACGACCTTGGCCCCCATGCGAGCCAAGTGCAGCGCGAGGTCGCCGGTGCCCGAGCACACGTCCAGCACCCGTTCGCCGGCGCGGACCTCAGCCACCTTTGCGGCCCGGCGCCGCCACAGCACGTCGATGCCGAGCGATAGCACGCGGTTCGCACGGTCGTAGCCGTCGGCTACTTCGGCAAACATGCGTTGGATCACGAGCCCTTCCGGCATGGGCGCATTCTGGGCCGAGTCCTGCGCGATGTCCCGTGCCTGCTGCCAGGATTCGTGAACGGCCCCAAAACGAAGAAGGGCCCGCGGGGGGCCCTCCTTCTGCGTTCCATCAGGCCGCCTTTGAGCCGGCCTGCGTTCGCTCACTGGCGCCAGTAGGACGAAATCACTCGCACGCCTGGAACGACGATCGTGGAGATGCGCCGACCCGTCGTGACTTCGAGAACATCGACCCGGCCCGCGTCGGAAAGCACTGCAAACAAGAGCTTGGGCTGCGTCGCGAACACCGTCGCGCCACCGACGACCTTGAGCGTGTGCTTGCCCGAGTGGGTGTAGGGCGTGCGCTGGTAGCCGGCATTGAACTGCGTGACCTGCCCGGTGCCGCCGCCGTAGTTGATCATCTCATCCGTGGCGATGTCGGTGATCGAGTTGCCCGAGAACAGGTCTCGGATCGGCGTCGTGGCGTTCAGGCCGCCGTAGCGCTGGACCACGTTCCATTCCTTCTGGCGGAAGGTCGGCGGCTGGATGAAACCGCCTGAGTTCGGGTTCAGCGGGATCTGTCCGACGGGCGACGCAGTCATCGTCAGACGCGAGATCTGACCAAGACCACTGGCGTCGACGTGCCCGATCAGCACGCCGCCGTTGGACGACAGGAAGTCGTAGACCATCGACCGCGCGCGAGTGAATGTCGCGTTCGGGATCGTCGAGACGATGTCGTTGAAGCCGAAGCCGTTGACGCCGTCAGGACCCGACTCATAGACGGCGACCGTGCCGTTCGAGTTCAGGATGTAGGCGAAGTAGACGCCCTGCTGGAAGCCGGATTGGACGAAGCGCTCCGTGGCAACGACCTCGATCGGGGCGTTGAGGAAGCCGGACACCGCGCGACGGACCGTGAAGTCCTGGGCGCGAATGATGCTCATGAAGTTCGAGTCCGTGCTCACGACGAGGATGTCCTCGCCGTCCGGCTGCCAGCAGATGCCCGTCGGGCCGCGCTCGACGCGAGTCTCGGCGACCACCTGATGGAAGGTTGTGCTGGTCGGGTCGATGTCGATGAAGCTGACCGTCGCGCTCGAGAAGTTCGAAACTGCGAGACGGGTCATGTTCGGCGCCATCGCCATGCTGACCGGGTCGGTCAGGCGGATGGTGTCGAGCACCGTGAACCGGTTGCTGTTGACGACCAACACCTGCCGATTGTCACGGTCGAGCACGTAGAGGAAGTGGCCGACTTGCTGGCGCGAGCTGAAGGGGCAGAAGGGCGGCGGCGGCGGCGGCGAGAGCGGCGGACGCTGTGGGCCGTAGAAGGTGCCCATGAAGGTCGTGCCGTAGAGGCCGAACGAACCATTGCCCGCCGAAGCGAAGGGATTGCCAGCGACCAGCCGGTTGAGCGGCGAGGTGGCGCAGCCCGCCGGTGGTCCACCGGTCAGGATGTTGCCGGGAGGCCCAGAGCTCGAGTTGACGGTCGGCTCCTCGCCAAAGATCCCACGGCCTGGATTCGGCGGCGGGTAGCGCAGCTTCGGCGGATTTGGGTGCGGCGGCTGCGAGATGGTATTGCCCGGCATCTGGGCGCCCATCACTGGGTTCATCTGATTGGCGCGCGTCGCGTTGACGTTGATGTTCTCGTTGTTGAAGACGAGGTCCAGCGGCGCGCCGACGTGGATGTCGTTGATGGCGCCGACGATGGGCTCGCGCAAGAGCCGCGTGTTGAGGTTGGAGTCTTGCACCAACGTCAATGCGCCAGAACTGCCGGCGTCGAGCGTCGTGCGGCCCTCGGCGAGCGCCGGATCGACGCCAGGCGAACCGATGTTGGGCTGGAGACCTTGCTTGAACCGCGTGGTGGCGAGATCGCCAGTGCCCTGGCCGATGCCGTTGAGGTCGATCGCCGAGACGCCCGGCGTCGATCCGCCGATGCCGATGTACATCACTTCGGGTGCGACTGGCGCATTGACGATGCCCGGGCCCTGCGCGGTGCTGAACTGGGTCGTGACCGGCTGGCCGATCAACGATCCCGTGAGGCTGCGGATCGCGGTGTTTTGGACGGTGACGTCCACGCTCGATTCACCCGGCAGGTTGTAAGCCGGGGTCACCACGAAGTTGCACATGTCGCCGTAGCTGAACGGATCGGCGTGATAGATGATCTGAAACGTGGCGGCGGAAGCGGTGACCGAGAGCACGAGCCCGCCCGAAGGCGGCGTCAGTTGCTGCGAATTGAAGAAGGACCCGACGTCGCCCGGTTGGACCGGCTTGTTGAACCGGACCTGAATCGTCGTCGTCGGATCGATCCCCGTCTGGTTGTTGCCCGGATTGATCGAGGGCAAGGTCAGGTAGCCGAGGACCTGCGGCGGATTCGGATCGGCACCGACCGTGGTCGCGGTGCAGACTTCTTGTTCGAGCAGGTGGCCTTCGGAGTCCAGCACGGCGGACGTCACCACCAAGCGAATCAGACGGTCGGCCTGAAAGGCTTCGAGCGTCGCGAGGTTGTCGTCCGCATCCGGGATGAAGATGAACGACTTGAGGCCCACCAGGTCGGCAGCACCAAGGTAGTTCGGGAAGCCGACCGCGCGCGCATCGAGGATCTCGACGCCCGAGGTCGCGGCGTCGGCCCGCACGGCCTGCCGCTTCACCAATACGCCGCTCTCGTTGTAGTAGGTGTAGCCGTTCACGAACCCACGGCCGCGGACCATGTTGCCGGTCTCCGTGGCGGGATCGTAGGCGATGACGTTCAAGCTGCCGGTCAGGCCCGAGTTGTTCTGATTCGCCAGCAAGTTGCTGAGGATCGAATCGACATCGAGCTTGTGGCTGAACTGGAACTGCACGAACTGGTTGCCGGGGCTGCCATCTGGCAGCGTGGCCGTCGTGTCGAAGGTCGCCACGGGCAGCACGCCGTTATTTCCCGTCACGTTCTGCTTCATGACGGTTTCGCTCTCGATGTTCAGCACCGTGGTGGTCGGGTTGCCGAACGAGTCAGCGGCGCGAATGCGATACGGATAGATCGTGCCGCGACCGGTGGAGATCGAGGTGACCTTGAAGTCGCCGCGGTTGTCAGGGTCGCCAGGCGAACCGCCTTGACAACCGCTGATCAGAGCAAGGACGGCCAGCGAGCCGCCTGCGAGTGCAGTCCGCAAGGACATACGAGCGAAGGGGTTGGTCATGTTCGAATGCGCCCGAACGGTGGGCATGGGTTTGGAACGAGGGCCGTTCCAGGCTACCGAGGGGTCGCGAGAAGCTACTGCGACCGAGTTCTGGATCAAGGCGGCGCAGCGGACATTGCGACCATCCCGGCAAGTCCGGCTTTGGGTCCTTGACTTTCCTGTCCGCAAGAACGGTGCCGCTGCGATCCGCGGCGCCGACGGCCTGCCGCAAGGTCCGACTAAGGTCCGGCGACGAAACGGACGCAGGAGGCCCGCGGTTGGCCGGGCTGCGAGCGGCATCGCACGCGTGCGCGAAGGCGCACACGCCACCGCACGCTCACCCCGCTGCGCTCAGTCAGACCGGTTCTTCAAGAAGGTCGCGATGTCGCCGAGGAAGCCCTCGAGATAGGCCTGGATCTCCGCCGGCATCTGCACCTCCACCATCGCCGCCCGCATCAGCAGCATCCAACGGTCCCGCGCCGCGAGGTCGATTTGGAAGGATGCATGCCGCATGCGAAGCCGGGGATGCCCGCGCTCGCGCAGGTAATCGGCAGGGCCACCGAGCCGGTAGGTGAGGAAACTCCGCAGCCGCTGCTCGGCCATCGGCAGGTCGCTCCTTGGATACATCGGCCCAAGGATCGGGTCCGCCGGCACGCGCTGGTAGAAAGCCGCGACCATGGCCGCGATGCGTTCGCCGCCAACGAGGTCGTAGACAGGCAACTCTGCGTCATCGCTCACCCGTGCCAGCATCGCGTCCCACCACCCGAACGCAACGATGCGCCACGGCAGCCGCGAATCGTTGTGCGGCGCGCGTGGGCTTCTACCATCCCCCTCCCCTGCGATGATCTTCCACGATCAGGATGTCGGCCCGGAAGCCGAGTTTGACCGGAGCCTGCGCCCGGCGACGTTTCAGGACTTCGTCGGCCAGCATCAGATCCGCGACAACCTCGGCATCGCGATCGCAGCCGCGCGCGCGCGCGCTGAGCCACTCGATCACGTGCTGCTGTGCGGCCCGCCCGGTCTTGGCAAGACGACGCTCGCACACTTGGTCGCGCACGGCATGGGGACCAACCTGGTGATCACGTCGGGCCCGGCGCTCGCGGCGCCGCGCGATCTCGCCGGCATGCTGACGCGACTGCAACGCAACGAAGTGCTCTTCGTCGACGAGATCCACCGGCTGCCGCGCGTGCTCGAGGAATACCTCTACTCCGCGATGGAGGACCACGCGATCGACGTCGTGCTCGACAGCGGGCCAGGCGGCCGCAGTGTGCGTTTGGGCGTGCAACCCTTCACGTTGGTCGGCGCAACGACACGCGAGGGGCTGCTCACCGCAGCCTTCCGGTCGCGCTTTGGCATCGTCGAGCGCCTCGAGCCCTATCCCCCCGAACACCTCGAAGAGATCTTGCGGCGCGCCGCGATCAAGCTTGCCGTCGCCATCGATGCGCCTTCCGCGCGCTGGCTCGCCGAGCGCAGCCGAGGCACGCCGCGCATGGCGCTTCGCATCCTTCGTCGCGTGCGCGACCTCGCGCAGGTGCAAGGCAATGCGTCGATCGACATCGCGGTCGCACAAGAAGCGCTCGACCGATTGCGCATCGACGGGCTCGGACTCGAAGAAGTCGACCGTCGGGTCCTGCGCGCGCTGGCCGACCGCGGCGAACCGATCGGGCTGAAGACGCTGGCTGCCATGGTCGACGAAGCCGAGGACACCATCGAAGAAGTGCTCGAACCGCACCTCTTGCGCTGCGGACTGGTCGCGCGCACGCCGCGAGGCCGCGTCGTGACGGAGCGGGGGCTCGAGCACATCGGCAGATCCGCCGGCGGGCGAAGTGGCGAGTTGCCGTTCTCGCAATGAACCTCTCGAGTCGCCCCCTGTGACCGCATTCCGCTTCGAACTGCTCGACCAACGGGGCTCGCTGCGTCGAGGCCGCTGCCACACTCCGCACGGCACCTTCGAGACCCCGTGCTTCGCGCCAGTCGGCACCTACGCGACGCTGAAGGGCCTGACGCCAGAACAGGTCAAAGCGACCGGCGCCGAGTTGATCCTCGCCAACAGCTACCACCTGCACGTGCGGCCCGGCGCCGAACGCATCGAGCGACTTGGTGGACTGCATCGCTTCATGGGCTGGGATGGACCGATCCTCACCGACAGCGGCGGCTACCAGGTGTTCTCGCTCGGCGGCAAGGTCGCGATCGACGACGAAGGCGTGACCTTTCAGTCGGTGATCGACGGCAGTTCACATCGCTGCACGCCGGAGTCGGTGCTGACCTTTCAGCGCCAACTCGGTCCGGACATCGCGATGGTGCTCGACCACTGCCCGCCCGGAGACGCCGACGCGAACTACCAGCGGCAGGCGCACGAACGCACGCTGAGTTGGGCCAGGCGCGCGCGCGATCTGCACGATCGCTGGGGCGGCAGCGCGCGCGGGCAGGCGGTCTTCGGCATCGTCCAAGGCGGCACCGACTCCCAGCTGCGTGCAGAAAGCGCGCAGGCGCTCGCGGCGATGGACTTTGATGGCTACGCGATCGGCGGCCTGAGCGTCGGCGAGACCAAGGCGCAGATGGCAGTCGCTCTGGAAGCGGCCGTCGACGAACTGCCGCCAAACAAGGTCCGCTACATGATGGGCGTCGGCATGCCCGAGGATCTGCTCGCCGCGACCGCAAGCGGCGTCGACATGTTCGACTGCGTGGTGCCAACGCGACACGGCCGCAATCATCAGGCATTCGCGCCCGATGGCGCGGTGCTCAAGTTGCGAAACGAGCAATACAAGGACGATCCCAAGCCGCTGGTCGAGGGCTGCGGCTGCTACTGCTGTAGCAAGTACTGTCGCGCCTACATCCGCCACCTCGCGGTGGCCAACGAGATGCTTGCGGGCATCCTGCTGTCGATCCACAACATCCACTTCCTGCAGGATCTGATGCGCAGGATCCGCAGACGCGCCGAAGGACTCGCATGATGAACGTCTTCCACATTCTTGCCGCTTCGCTGCTGAGCCTGTCGCTCGCAGCACAAGAAGCACCGCACTTGCGCATCGGCTCATGGAACCTCGAGTGGTTCGGCGGTCCACCGGCGATGCGCAGCGTCCACCTCGAAGGCGGCAAGCGAAGCGAACTGCCGCCGCGCGACGAACAGGACCTCGCGGAGATGGCGAGGTTCGTGCGCGAACTCGGCGTCGCGGTCCTCGCGGTGCAGGAGATCGGCAGCGAGGACGCGCTGCGCAAGATGGCGAAGCAGATCGGTCCAAAGTGGAATGTCGTTCTCGGCACCACCGGCGGCTTTGCTGAGGGCAAGACCCTGCAGGCGGTCGGCTTCTGCTACGACGACGCCCGGGTCGATCTGCTGTGGGCAGAGGAGATGCTCGACTTTCCGCGCGAGAAGGACGGGTTGCCGATCTTCCACCGGGTCCCGGTCACAGCCTGCTTCAAGGATCGTCAAACCGGGCTCGACTTCCGCGCCGTCGTGCTGCACCTGAAGGCCGGCGACAAGGCAGACGACAAGAAGAAGCGCGCCTTCGAGGCCCAAGGCATCCGCGACTGGCTCGTCACGCTGCAGTCATCGAGCGACGAAGACCAGGACATCGTCGTGCTCGGGGACTTCAACAGCACCTACGGGACCGAAGTGCAACAGACGCTGGAGGCGAGCGGCGTCGCGCGCTACCTGCCGCAGCTCAAGAGCGAACCGACGATCATGCACTTCGACGAGCCGATCGATCAGATCGCGCCGTCACCGCGCTTCCTCGAGGTGCAGGCCAACTCGTTCGACTCGCACAGCGAAGCTGCCCTGCCTGACAAAGCAGCCTGGCGCAAGACGCACAGCGACCACTATCCAGTCACCGTCTCGCTGACAAACGGCGGCGACGACGACCCGCAGGCAACCTTCTCGCGTGGCAAGCGCGAGCATCGGCTTCCGGCCAGCGCACGCTCGCAGCAAGAAGCGGCCACCGACGTCAAGGCACAGACACCGCGCGCGCGCAGCGACGAGGCATTTGCCGCCGGAGTCGCGGTGCGTTTGCTCGTGAACGATGAGCGCAGCCACTACGTCATCGAGGGCACGCTGCTCTCGGGCCTGAGCGAATGGGTCAAGATCCGCGACCTCAGTGGCATGATCCGCGCCTTCCCTGCGTCCGCCATTCGCGAGGTGCAGCGCCGCTGATTGCGGCGCCGCGCCACTTCCAGATGCAGGCGCCACGCGCACTCCTTGCTGGTTTGGCCGTGCTGATGGCCAGCGCCTGCATCTGCGCGTGCACCGTCGCACAAGTCGGCGCGACGTCCTTGCGCCAGCGCTTCGACGCGCTGCCCTTGTCGGCGATGCAGTCCGCGCTCGAAGGCGCGCTGCTCCGCGTCAGCGCGCTGCAAGACGAGACCTTGCTGCGCGTCGAGGCCTACGGTGGAGCAGCGTCGTTCCCGCCGCGCAAAGAGCGCAGCCACCACTCCCCGGCCGAGTTCGCGCCCGTCGCGCCCGCGCGCAAGCGCATCGACGCCGACGACCCGCGCAACAAGAAGGTTCGCGCCGAATTCCCTACGGTGCAGCTGCTGCGCGACCTGATCCCGCACGTCGCCTACGACTGGCTCCATGGCGAGGCTGCGACCGCATCCAGGCCCTTGTCCGTGCGCGAACGCTTCGCCAACCTCTGTGCGGGCTATCCGCCAGCCGCGGACCGCGCCGTCGCCCGCTTGCTCTGGTTGCTCGACCGCGACGCCGACCAGCGCACGATCGCGGCATGGAGCGAACACTCCTACGCGGACCGCGATGGCCGCGTGTTCGACGGCGTCTCGCTCTACGAGGCGTGGTATTCAGGCCGCACAGTGGAAGTGCCGGATGTCGACGCGATCGCATTCGCCCGCCGCATCCTGTTGACCGACAGCTTCGTCAGCCCGATCCCCGAAGGGCGCCGGCGCGAACGCCTCTACGACCAGATCCGCGCGACGCTGAAGAAGCACCGCGAATACCGCACGCTGTGCGAGAGTGCGGCCGCCGCCTTCGTCGCGGCGGAGCCGGAACTCGACCCAACCTACCAGCCGCTCGTCGACCGCATGCAGTTGATGTGGTCCGAGCACGGTCACGATCCCGATTCGTTCGCGAAGAAGCTCACCGAATCCGATCGCGCAGAACTGCTCGCGCAACTCGACGAGCGCGCGATCACGCTGCCAGAGAGCTTCTCGGCGATGCGCGAGGCGAAACAGCACAAGCGCGCGATGGGCGACGCGATCCGTTCCGCGTGCGCCGCGGCGCTGCTTGCCGCGGAGCAGTCCGCGCCGCAGGACAAGTGAAGCCGGGGCGAGCGATCAGCGCCGCCAACTCTTCATCTCTTCGATCCAAGCCTGCTGCAGCGCGGAAAGGTCCATCTTCGAGAACGTCGATTCGAAGGCCGCCTTCTGCAACTCGTCCTGCAACGGCAGGAGCCACTTCTTGTCCTTGTCGTCGACCTTCAACTCCTTCTTCTTCTTCTGCGTCGCCCGGCGCAGGTTGTCGAGATAGAGGTCCGGGATCGACGCCCATTGCTTGTTGCCCTTGGAGTCTTTCCGCTGCTCGTCGAGGAAGTAGCAGAAGGCCCAACCGAACGCGTAGTTGAGCAGCACCCCCTGGCCATAGAACTCCTGCTGCGTCATGTGCAGCAGTCGACGAAGGTCGGGCCAAGTCCCGGTCCTCTGCGCCTGCTTGATGACCGCGAGTCGGAACTTGTTCTTGTCGATCTTGCGGATCTCGTTCTTGCGACGGTCCGGCACCGCCCCGGCGAAGACTTCGCCATAGCCTTCGTTGAACCATGACGCCGGCGCGAGGTTGCCGTTCGCGTAGAAGAAATACTGATGCATCGCCTCGTGGTAGAGGATGTCGAGGACCTGGATGTCCTTGAGGCTCGGGTTCTTCTTGTAGGCCCGCGGGTCGAGCGTCTGCATGTCGACGAGCACGAGTTCTTCGTCGACGAAGTTCCAGTAGCCGCCGGTCCCGGGCGGACCGCCGTAGGCCTCGTAGTCGTCGTAGGTCGAGCAGAACCGCACCGCGGAGATCACCGTGTCGAGATCGACACCCTCGACGGGAGGAAAACGCTCGATGTAGTTGAGCCGCATCAGCTCCAGATCGACGAGGATCTGTTGGATCAGGGCGGAGTCCTTGCTGTTCGTCGCGAACACGAAGTGCTCGGTGTCGAACGCACGCCAGCCCTTCACGAGCTTCTTGCGCACGGCGTCACGAAACTCCTGATTGCCGAACTTCGAGACTGCCGCCGGGTCTGTGTCTTCGGCGCCGAGTTGCGTGCGCTGCAAGCTCTTGGCCATGTCCTCGACGACGTCCTTCCACGGATCGATCCACGGTCCGATTGCGACGATGCCGAACAGCTCCTGCTCGTCTTCGAGCAGGTAGGCGCGCACCATCGGCACCGCGTTCATGACGCGCTTGCGGTCGTCGAACACCTCGCCCGCCACCTGGCTCTGGGTGTATGTGACGCCGTCCTTGCTCCGCAGCGGCTTGTCGTCGCTGGCAGCTTGCACCGCGGAGGGCAGCCCGCGCAGCTTCAGGAAGTCGTCGAGTGTCGTGCCGCTGTTGCGGGCAAGGATCGCATCGTCGCGCACCGTCGAACTGTCGCCGCCGCCTGCTTGGTCCCCGGCGACACCGCCCTCCGCTTGGCCACCGGTCGCAGGCCCCTTTTGCTTCTTGATGCGCACCAGCAACGCAGTGCAGTCCGCGTTGCCGCGGTAGAGCTTGTCCTTGAACTCGATCGACCCGCTCCACTTCGCAATCGCCTGGCGTTCGTTGGGCTCCGTCGGCACCGCCTTGATCGACTTGTGCACGAAGATGCGATAGCCCTCGGCGAGGTTCTCGAACTTGTCGCGCTGCGCTGGCGCCGCAGCTGCAAGCGCGACTGCGAGCAACGAAACGAGAATGCGGCTGGCAGTGGGGAGTTCGCGCATGGTCCCTCGGGGAGCCGCGCAGCGTAGCAGCAGAAAGCGCCGCGCGAGTCGCTTCCCTTTGGCTGCGGCCTGGCCATCATGCGCCGATGCCGAATGCCACCGTGTGCCGGACTCGCCCACGCGCCCTCGCCATGCTCTCGCTGATGCTTGCCGGCTGTAGCAGCCTGCAAGCGCCGGCGGTCGAAGCGATCCAACGCGAAGAAGTCATAGAAGTGCTGACGGCGCAAGCCGAGCAGTGGAACGCGGGCAACCTCGAAGCCTTCGTCGCGACCTATTGGGACGGGCCAGAGTTGACGTTCTATGGCAAGTCGGGCCTGGCACGCGGGCGCCGCGATCTCCTCGCGACCTACCGGCGCAACTACCCCACCGCCAAGGAACGCGGCCACCTCGCCTTCGAAGTCGTCGACTTCCGCGGCCTGCACGGCGGCAATGCCCTGCTGCTCGGCGAGTATCGAATCGACGGCGAGGTCCCCTCGCACGGCGTCTTCACGCTCGTGCTCACACGCCAGCACGGCCGCGTCGTGATCCTCCATGATCACACGACAGGAACGTGACGCGAAGGCTCGCGCACCTAGCTACGCTCCTCGATCCAGCATCCAAGGCAGTTCATGACCAAGGACCTCCACGACGGCGGCGCGTTCTCACGCCGTTCCTTCCTCAAAGGCGCGTCGGCGGCAGCTGTCGGCTCCGCGGCGCTGCACGCGAACGCCGACGCGCACCAAGACGGCCCGAAGTCCTACGCCCAAGGCGCGCATGCAATCGCGCTCACCGTGAACGGCAAGGAGCACCGACTGCAAGTCGAGACGCGCACCACGTTGCTCGACGCGTTGCGCGACACGCTCGACTTGACGGGCGCAAAGAAGGGTTGTGATCGCGGCGCGTGCGGCGGCTGCACGGTGCACGTCGACGGCCTGCCGGTGAATGCGTGCCTGATGTTGGCGCTGGACGCGCAGGCGACGCAGATCACGACCGTCGAAGGCATCGGCAGACCCGGACACGACCACCCCTTGGTCCTGGAGTTCGCCCGCTGTGACGCGATGCAGTGCGGCGTCTGCACGCCCGGCATGGTGATGAGTTCACTCCACTGCCTGCAGACGAACGCCAACCCCGATCGGGCTTCTGTGCAGCGCGCGATCTCCGGCAACATCTGCCGCTGCGGAACCTACGGCCGCATTTGCGAGGCCGTCGCGGGTGCCGCAAAGCGCATGCAGGGAGAGAAGCGATGAACTCGCGCGACCGCACTCCGCCCGAGAAGGAACTCAAGGTCGGCTTCGGCTCGCTCATCGAGACGCGCACCTTCGAGGTCCCAGCCGGCGATGCACCGCCGTGGGATGCAACGACGAAGCTATCGGTCGTCGGCTCCGACGCGGACCGGGCCGACGGTCGCGACAAGGCCTCGGGCCGCGCGAAGTACACGCACGACATTGCTTTCCCCGGGATGCTGCAGGCCGCGATCCTGCGCGCGCCGATCGCCCGTGGATTGCTGCAGAATCTCGACCTCGAGAAGGCACGCTCGATGCCCGGCGTCGCCGCGGTGATCGCGCTGAAGGAGGTCGGCAAGCGAGTGCGCTTCGTCGGCGACGAGATTGCCGCGGTCGCGGCGCCGACGCTGGACCTGTGCCGCGACGCTTTGGAGGCGATCGTCGCCGAATATGCACAGGAGGGGCACACCGTCGACTTCCTGTTTGCAGATGGTGCGCCCGTGCTCGACGAGCAGGGCGACATCACGGATCCATGGCCAGACGCGGGAGAAGAACTCACTGCCGCATTTGCCAAAGCGAAGACCACCGTCACCGGCACCTACCGCACCGAAGTCCAGACCCATGCATCGATGGAGTCGCACGGCGCCGTGGCGAAGTGGACCGATGCGGACCTCGACGTCTACATGAGCACGCAGGCGACGTTCGGCGTGCGCGGCGAACTGTCGCAGGCGATGCGCGCCGCCGGGCTGCAGTGCAAGTCGGTGACCATTCACGCCGAGTTCGTCGGCGGCGGCTTCGGCAGCAAGTTCACTGCGGGAGCAGAAGGCCGCGCCGTCGCACTGCTCGCGCACGCAGCGAACGCGCCGGTCAAACTCGTGCTCAATCGCTTCGAAGAACACACCTGCACCGGCAATCGGCCCGCGGCCTTGATGCAGTTCCGCGCCGCGGTCGACGAGCAGGGCGCCATCATCGCGTGGGACCAACGCTCCTGGGGCGGCTGCGGCCACAACGGCCAGGGTGGCGGCATCGCGATCCCTGACCACTTGCTCGCCAAGGCCGCACGCCGACGGGAACGCGCGCATCAAGACCTTGCGACCGACGCCGATCCCGCGCGGCCGATGCGTGCGCCGGCGCACCCGCAAGGCTTCTTTGGCGCAGAACTCTGCATCGACGAACTCGCGGCCGCGGCCGGCATCGATCCGCTGGCGCTGAGGAAGCAGAACGACGCGCAACCGCTGCGTCTGCAACAGTACGAACTCGGCGCCGAACGGTTTGGCTGGGAGCAGGCCCGGGCTGCCGCGGCCGAAGCGAAGCAGGACCAACATGCCCGCTACCTTCGCGGCGTCGGTTGCGCGAGCGCGCGCTGGGGCAACCTCGGCAACGATGGCAGAGGCCGCGGCGACGGGCCGGGCCACGGCGCCGTGTGCCGCATTCACCAGGACGGCTCGGTCGAGGCTCGGAGCGGCGCTCAAGACGTCGGCACCGGCTTCAAGAGCGTGCTCACGAACTTGACCGCGGAGGAACTCGGCATCCGCGCCGAGCAGGTGCGCGCGACGGCGGGACACACCACCGATCCATCGGGCCCTGCGGCTGGCGGCAGCACGACGACGGCGAGCCTCGCGCCGGTGATCCGGCACGCGGCCTTCTTGTGCAAGCAGGAACTCGCGAAGAAGGCGGCCGAACATCTCGGCGTCGCCGCCGACTCGATCGTGTTCGCCGCCGGCAGGTTGTCCGCTGGCGACACGTCGATGTCCTTTGGCGATGCTTGCAAGCTCATCGGCCCGAACCCGATCGAGATGCGCGGCGAGCGCTTTCCGAACTACAAGGGCAAGGTCTTCGAACGCGGCGTCTGCGGCGCGCAGTTCGCCGAAGTCGAGGTCGACACATGGACCGGGATCGTGCGCGTCCTACGAATGCTCGCGATCCAGGATTGCGGCATCGTCGTTGCGCAGAAGCCAGCCGAGAGCCAGGTGCTCGGCGCGATGATCCAAGGCATCGGGTTTGCGTTGCACGAGCAGCGCATCCTCGATCGTCAGTCGGGACGCATGCTGAACGGCGACTTCCTGCGCTACAAGGTGCCGGGCGCCCTCGACGTGCCGCCGATGGAAGTGATCATGCAATCGGTCGCCAACGGCCACAGCAACTGCAGCGCAGCGGGCCTCGGCGAGGCCCCGACCTGCGCAAGCGCTGCGGCGATCGCAAACGCGGTATTCCATGCGATCGGGCATCCTGTGCGCCGGTTGCCGATCACCCCAGACAAGGTCCTGGCTGCGCTGCATCAGCGCGGCGGGAAGTGAACCGACCGAAGCCATGCGACCCTTTTCCTACATTGTCCCGCGCACGCTCAGCGAGGCGTCGATCGCCGCGAAGAAGCCAGGCGCGCTGCTGAAGGCCGCCGGCATCGACGTCGTCGATCGCATGAAGGAACGCAAGCACGACGCAACCGAGCTCGTGAGCTTGCTGCCGCTGAAGGACCGACTCGCGACCATCGCGAGCGACGGCCTCGGCGTGCGCATCGGCGCGCTCGCGACGCTGGCTCAGATCGCCGACAGCAAGGACCTCGCGAACGCCGCGTTCGCCGCGCTGCGTGAGTCCGCGGGCATCGCCGCAACTCCGCAGGTGCGCAACCGCGCGACCGCGGCAGGCAACGTGCTGCAACTGGCGCGCTGCTGGTACCTTCGCAGTTCCGACTTGCAGTGCTTGCACGGGCGGGACGGCACCTCGTGCCTCGCGATGGTCGGCGACAACCGCTACCACTCGGTGCTCGGCTACCTCGATTGCGTGCGCGTTCATCCGAGCAACCTCGCGCCAGCGCTGCTCGCGCTCGGCTGCGACTACTCGACCGAGCTCGCAGGCAAGACGACGCGGCGTCCGTTGCGCGACCTCTTCCCGACCGAACCGAAGGCCGAGGCCGACGAACACACCCTGTTGCCGGGCGAGATCCTGACCGCATTCCACGTGCCCCCGCAGCCCATGGGCGCGCGTTCTGCATACCGCGAGAGCCGCGAGAAGCTCAGCTTTGACTGGGCGACGACCGCCGCCGCAGCCCGCGTGGTGATCGAGGGCGGCGTGATCAAAGAAGCCTCGCTCGTGCTCGGCGCCGTCGCGCCGGTGCCACTCGATCGCCCGGACGCTGCGAAAATGCTCGTCGGCGAGAAACCGTCTGACGAGTTGTTCGTCCGCGCGGCGCAGCGCGCATTTGTCGACGCGCGCCCGCTCAGCCACAACGGCTACAAGCCGCAAGTCGGGATGGCCGTCGTGCGCGAAGTCCTCCACGCGGTGACGAGGTGATGCGATGAGCAACAACAAGGAAGTCACCCACCGCGATCTGACGCCAAAGCACCTGTGCCCGGCGATGCTGATGAAGCCATTGCTCACGCATGGCATGGACGACGTCGTGCGCGACGGCAGGCAATGGCCCGGCGACGGGCACTACTGGTGCGCCAAGACGTGCACGTGCATTGGTCCCGACGACGCACACGTGCATCCCAAGGATTGCCAACCCGGCCGCAGCTGCTACGACGGCCCAGAACCATGACGCAGGCCAAACTCCGACTCGCCGCGCTTGCGGCCTTGGTCGCCATCGCCGCGTGCGGCGCCACGCCGACGACCGTGCGCGACGAAGACGTGCGCTGGCAACCGGCGCAACCCATCGCATCGTTTTCTGCCACCGACGCCGGGGCGAAGCCCAACGTGCGCTCTCGATTCGATCGAGGCACGACGATTGAGCTGCAGCGCGAGCCGAAAGCGGGGCGCGGCATTCCGCTCCCTGGCGGCGGCTTCCTGCCGGCGTTGAACGGCGTCGTGGTCTCGAGCCCGATCGACCGCCCGCACAACAAGGGCGTGCTGCCAGTCGTCGTCGCGATCGTCGTCGATGACTCAGGGCTCGAGTGGTATCGCCACGCAGACGGCTCGATGACGACGTCGCGCTACGTGTTCAATCCGTCGCAAAAGCGTTGGGAAGCCGCGACCTTTCACGCGATCCCGTGACGCCAGTGATCCCGCGCGTGCCGTCGCTGCTCGCGCGGTCGATCACTCCGCCTTCCACGTCGGATCTAGCAGTTTCTTGAGCGCGCGCCACTGAAAGGCCTTCACGTGCGCCGCGACCTGCTGATTCGGTCCGTGCTGACTGCGCGGATACACCATCAGCTCGAAGTTCTGCTTGCCCGCCTTCTGCAGCTCCCAGATCAGCTGCATCGTGTTCTGCAAGTGCACGTTGTCGTCCATCGAGCCGTGCTGCAACACGAGGTGGCCACGGAGGTGCTTCGCCGCCTTGATCACCGAGGTTGCGTCGTAGCCGTCCTTGTTGGTCTCGGGCAAGGCCATGTAGCGCTCGGTGTATATCGTGTCGTAGAGCCGCCAGTCGTAGACGCCGGCGCCGGCAAGGCCGAGCTGGAACGAGTCGCTGTGCGTGAGCGCGTAGGCCGCCATGAAGCCGCCGTAACTCCAGCCCTCGATCGCAACCCGCGAAGAGTCGCCGCCGTGCTCCTTGCAGACGAACGCGACCGCATCCTCGAGGTCCTTCAGCTCTTGCACGCCGAGTTGCTTGTAGCACTCGCTGATATGGGCGTGGCCGCGACCGCTCGCGGTGCGCACGTTGACTTGCAGCACCAAGAAGCCCTGCTGCGCCGCAAAGATCTGATAGCTGCTCGGCGCCCATGCATCGCGAACCGATGGCGCATCGGGGCCACTGTAGGTCGGCAGGTAGATCGGCGCCTTCTCGCCCTGCTGGCGTGAAGGCGGCAGCATCAGGCTCGCATCGAGCTGGTAACCGTCGCGCGCCGGAATCGAGAGCCGCGTCTTGCCGACGAAGCCGCGCTGCTCCGCAGTCTCGCCCATCGCAGCTTCGCCGATGCGCGTGAGTTCTTTGCCTTGGTCATCGACCACGCGCGCGACCGTGAGTTGGTCCATCGCCGACCAGCGGTCGATTGCGAAGGAGCCGTCCGCCGACAGTTCTGGCTGATGCGTGCCGACGCCGGGCGTGAGGCAGACGAGGCCGGAGCCGTCGAATGCGCAACGATAGAGGTGACGACCCGTCGCCCCGTCCTTCGTGGCCTCGAACCAGACCAGCTTGGCTTTGTCGTCGACGCGCGCCAGTTCGCGCACCTGCCAGTCGCCGCTCGTCACCGCCGCGAGCAGCTTGCCGCCTTTCTCGTAGTGGTAGACATGCTGGTATCCCGTGCGCTCCGACAGCCAGAGGAAGGAACCGTCCTTTAGGAATCGCGGCGCCTCAGGACGGTTGACCCACGACTTCGACTCCTCGCGGATCCACTTCTGCAGCTT